>JBAPRX010000073.1:0-36600 GCA_049281335.1 Promineifilaceae bacterium (SeqCode) | reverse complement strand
GCTTCTTCCATGATTTCGGTTCCGGTAATATCGGCCGGCATGAGGTCGGGGGTGAATTGGATGCGGCTGAAATCAAGATGGAGCGCCTGACCCAGCGTGCGGATGAGCATTGTTTTGCCCAGCCCTGGCACACCTTCAAGCAGAACATGACCACCGGCCAAAATGCCGACGAGAACGTGGCGAACGACGTCTTTTTGACCGACGATGACTTTTCCGACTTCGGCTTCAATATCGGCCGCGCTGTCTCGAAAGTCGGCAACGGATAGGTGGCCGTTTGGGGTTGCTGGGGATATAAGGGTTTCGGTAGGCTGCATGTATTCCTCTGATAAGGGTGATTGGTAATCGGTAATTGGCAATTGCTTCCTTCAGTTTCTAATCACCAATCACCAGGTATCCATTATGGTTCTAACAGGGAGAAATAGTCCCGAACGTAGCCTTTGAGGCCGAGGGGGACATAGCCGTCATCAAGGGCGCTGTAGGCGGCGTCGCGGTAATCGCCAAAGACCTGATCGTAAGGGACAACGCTGTTTTCGTCGCCAAATTGGGTGGTATTTTCATTGAGCAGTGCGCCGCAGCTAGCAGGATTGGCGATACATTCGGCCGGAAGTTCAATGTCTTCCCCCGACTCGCCGGTCAGGTCAACGTATTCTGGCGCGAAGACATTTTCGACATGACCACCACCTGGGCCGGGGCCGCCGGGTTGTCCGGTATTCTGATTGCCTTGTCCTTCACCTTCACCCTGGCCCTGACCTTGTCCTTCACCTTGACCTTGTCCTTCACCCTGACCCTGGCCTTCACCTTGCCCTTGCCCTTGACCCTGGCCTTCGCCTTGTTGGCCTTCCTGGCCTTGCTGACCTTCTTGACCAGCCTGGGCGACCTCAGTGCGGCCTTCGTTCAGTTGACTGGCGGCGGCGTTGGCCTGTTGGGAAGCGGTCTGTTCCTGCGCTCGCTGCTGGAGGGTTGCCCCGGCTTGCTGTAAGGCTTGTTGGGCGCTCTGAACGTCGCCGTTTTGGAGCGCCTGGGCAGCCTGGGCGAGTTCGGCGGCCAGTTCGGGATCAATATCTTGCAGGGCAGCGGCCGTTTCTGCCAAATCTTGTGCCAAAGCGGCCTGTTCTTCGGGCGTCATCGTGGGCAGGTTGTCGGCAAGCTGGCTGGCGGCGGCACCTGCCTGGGAGAGATTGCCGTTTTGCAGCGCGTCTCCTAAGGATTGGCTGTCGGGATTGTCCGCCAGCGATTGGCTGGCATTTTGGAGGGCTTCTTGCAAAGCGCCGTTGTCATTTTCGGCAGCCAGGTCGCGCAGGTTGGCTTCGGTTTCGGAAAGGACGGCAACGGCCGCTTCCTGGCTGATGTCGCCTCCTTGAAGCTCTTCAATGGCCGAATCAATCGGTTCAAGCAGTTCTTGTTGTTGGTCTTCGGTCAGATCGGGGTTTTCCTGTATCTCTTGCCCTAAGGCTTCCAGGGCTTCGATCTGCTCGGCGATGGCTTTGTCAATGGCTCGTTGTTGCAGCAGGGTTTCCACCTGGGGATTAGGCAGGACCACTGCGGCCGTTAACAGGAGGACCGCCAGCAGCAAAACACCCAGGTCGCGCCAATCAGGGCGCAGGGGCAGCTTCTCTTTGACGCTGACGTTTTCGATGGCCCGCATGGTGTCTTTGAGCTGCTGTTCGGCCAGAGCGGGCAGGGTTTCAAGACGGCCGCTTTGAATTTCAATGGCCGTCGTCGTCCGTTCTTGAAGACCGAAACTATTATCGGCGAAATGGGCCTGTTCAATGGTCGTTCGCCGCTGTAATAACAGGACTACAAGCGTAATAAGGAGGCTTATCAGGGCCAGCCCGCCAATAACATAGACAAGTTCCTGGTTGGTCAGCAGGGGGCGGAAACGGGCCACTGCCGCAATTGCCACCGCAATCAGCAGCCCTGCCAGCAGGCCACGCGGAACCCAAATGAGCATATCGGCCGTGCGGCGGCGGGTATCCCAATGGGCCAGTTGGCGGGTTAATTTTTGGAGTGATTCTTGTGAATTCATAGGATTAGGCAGGAATCCTTCGGACACGACGTACCGTTACTTTGTATATAATGAAGGCCAGGAGTGTAAAAATAATGAGGTTGATATACCAGGGGGAGAGAACCCAATAGGAATAACCACCTGTAGATTGGCTGAATCCCCACAAGGTCCCTTCTTCAATGAGAAATACTTCACTTAAAATCATGGTGGCCGGGAGATTGAGTGAAACAAGCCCGATCATGACAAAACTAAAGATTATCTCAGCGATTGCACGACTTGAGGAAGTGATAAAAGAGTCAGTCACAAGGCCAACCAGCACCATTAAGGCTGGTACGCCTATCGTCATGAAGATAGCTGTTCCATAGGTGGCTACGCTGGAAGCCAGGGTGCTGCGAAGAATACTGGAAAAGAACAATCCCAGCAGGGCGTAGGCAACGGCCGAAACGATGATTAACAACTGGGCAATGATAAGCTCGGACAGGCCAACGCCCCCAAGCAAGAAAGCGATGCTCTGGAGGGGAATCGAAGCAATTACCAGAAGGAGTACATAGCTTAGGGCAGAAAGGAGTTTGCCGCCGACAAATTCTTCGGCCGTCAGAAGCGTGGTTCGGAGAATGTCATAGGTCTGGCGTTCTTTCTCGCCGCTGATAGCTCCGGCAGTAGCAGCGGGGCCAATGAAAAGAACCATAATAGCCTGGAGCAAAACGATGGCTGCAAAGACAGCTTTACCGGCGTCCTGAGTCTGTGGGCCAAAAGGGTTGCTGGAAGCAACCGCAAACGAGATGTAAATCAGGGAAACAATGACACTCATCACGGCAACATGAAGGGTCAGGACAATGAAAGCCTTTCGGCCGCGCATCCGCCCGCGAAGTTCCTTCACGGTAACAGGATTTTCGGATAAGGTGCGAATTTTCCGGCCAAAGCTCTGGAAAATATTGCTTTTCGGTTTGGCAGTGGTCGTTACAGTCATTGTTTTAAAATATGTTGATCATCAAATTGGTTCAATTCGGCTGAATTGAACCAATCCACCCAACTATCTATCCGGTATTCGCTGAACCCGGCGGACGGTTCTCCAGTATAGTAGGAGAGCAAGGAGAATGTAAAGGGCGCTGTAGACAAACCAGGGGGAGAAGAGATAAACAGTATGGCTGTCAATCACTTCGGGAAAGATGAAAAGAGCGTTTTGTTCCACTAAAAAGAGGTCGCTTACAACCAGGGCGGCGGGAAAGTTAGTCGCTGCCAGCGCCAGGCCGCCGTAGACGAGTATGGCCTGAGATGTCCAGCTCAAGGAGTAAACACCGAATAGAAATGGACCGGCAAACATGAGGAAAACAAGGGCCAGAATAGGCGCACCGGCGACGAGGAGCATCGCAATTGAGAAAGTCCCAACACTGGCGGCCAGGGTGGTGCGCATGAGACTTGAAAAGTAGAGGCCGATAAGGGCAAAAGTAACGGCCGAAAGAAAAACCATGAATTGGGAGATAATGATCTCGATAGGGGAGACGCCTCCCAGCAGAAAGGCAATACTCTGGATGGGAATGGCGACGATGATGAGCAGAAAGACGTAACTAAGAGCAGAAAGCAGTTTGCCCAAGACAAATGACTGGGCCGAAAGAAGCGTGGTGCGAAGCAAATCGTAAGTCTGGCGTTCCTTTTCGTTGCTGATGGCGGCCATCGTGAAAGCAGGGCCGATGAAGACAACGAGAAAGGTTTCAATAGCCAGAACGGCCGTGAAAACCACTTTCCCCGCCTGACGGTTGTTCGGGCCGGTGGGGGAGTTGGCCGCAGCCGCGTAGATGAGATAGACAACGGTGATGAAGCCGCTCATCAGGAGAAGATAGGTGGTTAGAACGACAAACCCGCGACGGCCGCGCATTCGGCTGCGAAGCTCTTTGATCGTAACGGGATTTTGTAAGAACCTATCCCAGATATATGTTCTTTTAGGTAGAGGTTGGGCGGTTTGTTCCATAGTCGTCATTTGTCTGGTCTAATTGACAAGTCCTTTTGTAACCTGTAGGAAAACATCTTCCAGATCGCCGGTGACTTCATTAAAGGAAACGATAGGAATCTCCTGGCTGATGAGCGTTGAGAGCAGTTCGCTTAACTCCTGGTCACTCCCGGAAAAATCGAAGCGTAGTGCATCCAGGGGCAGGTCGGCCTGGGGAGCGGTTATCGTTTCGCCCACTTTCTCAGCCTGAAGCAGAAACTCCTGAAGGGGGGCCAGGTCGCCGCCCAAGACCCGGACCTGGATCAGGCGATGCGGCCGTAACTGTTTCTTCATCTCTTCCATGTCGCCAAAGGCAATGAGATTGCCCGCTTCCAGAATAGCGATAGAGGTACAAATATCTGCTACTTCTGAAAGGATATGCGAGGAAAAGAAAATCGTCTTGCCCATATTCTTCAATTCCCGCAGCAGTTCGCGCATTTCAATTCGGGCGCGTGGATCAAGGCCGCTGGCCGGTTCGTCTAAAATGAGCACCTGCGGGTCGTGGGCCAGGGTGCGGGCCAGACAAAGGCGTTGTTTCATGCCCCGGCTCAGACTTTCCACAAAATCATCCTTTTTATGGCTGAGATCAACCAGGGAGAGCAGATCGTCTATCATGCCAACCCGGACAGCGGGAGGAATGTCGTAGCAGGCAGCAAAGAAGTCCAGATATTCCCAAACCTTCATATCATCGTAGACGCCGAAGAAGTCGGGCATGTAGCCGATGACCCGGCGAACGCTGTGCGGCTCTTTGTTGACCGAATAACCCGAAACCCATGCCTGCCCACTGGTGGGCTTTAGTAAGGTGGTCAGGATTCGCATGGTGGTGGTCTTACCAGCTCCGTTGGGGCCGATGAAACCAACCACAGCCCCTTCTTCAACGTTGAGGGTGAGATCGTTGAGGGCGGTTAGTTTGCCGTATTGTTTGGTTAAGCCTTGAATTTCTATGATTGTGGTCATATATTTCTTGTCGCATTTTATAAAGACTTTTGTTGTTTTGCGCTTCTTCCGCTAATGGTTTGATTTTTAAAACGGGTAACAAATACGAGAAACCTTCCACGTGTCATTCCGAAAGGAGCGTATTCCAATTGTCCAGTATTCTCAATCACAACAAGCGAATTGAGGAATCTTTCAGCTTTAACTGGTTGAGCCTTTGTTTGATACTGCTGCCTGAAAGATTTCTCGCTGATCAAGATTTTTATTTGAGAAGTTATAGAGAAACCCGCTCGAAATGACACGGCTACCTAAAAGTCTCCTGAAATGATTGGATAAATATCCTTGATTTCAAGCGTCGCCGGGTTGTCGTTCTGAAGGCGGATGCGAACGGTGTTGCCAGGGCCAATGTAGTTGAGCGGGTCGGAAACGGCCGTTCGGCCCCATCCACCATCTTCCATCGTCACCCAAAACTCCTCACTCCAATCCCAGAGTTGAATTTTGGGAACATTGAGCGTTGTCGCTGAATTTTGTTGTATCAGGGCAACCTCCAACCCTTTCACTGTCATAGCCTGGAATTCAGGCCAGGGCTGGTACTCAAACTCAATCCAGCCTCGTGGTAGTTCCAGGTCGCTGATAGCCGGAGCGAAGACCCCGTTTTCACCCAAGACCTGCCAATCAAGCAGAAAGTTGGGTATTTCAACGTTTTCGCCACCGGCGACAGTCTGAGTGAAGGGCAGTTCCAGAAAGTAAAGGGTTGTGGAAGAGCGAGAAAGGTTCGTTCCCTCCACCGCAATATCAATTTGGGGTGTATCTGACCAGGCGATAATGGTTGCTACGCCGCTTGGATACCAGCCAGGAGATGCCCCATAAAAATCAGGTGAGATAGCCTGGAGAAGCTGCCATCGGGGGTAAACGTCACGGTCGTCATAATAGTTAGAGGTTCCCAGGAGTACTTCAAAGTTTTGAGCGAGGGGAGAGCTGCTGGGGCCGCTTGGAGAAAAGCCTGAACTAAATCCGGCACTTGTTCCGGCTGCATCCGACGCTTCTGATGAGGTCAGGAATTGGGTGTGGTTGCTGCTTTCGCCGGGGGCTAAGTCGCCAAGCCTGACTGTTGTCGTTCCCAACATCAGGACGACATTTTCAAAACGGATGCTGCTGTTGTTCTGAACGTTTACCTCCAACTTGAAGCGAGATCCATCCAATTGCAAGACGGCTTCTCCGGTTAAATCAGGGGCAGATTGGTAGCTGTCGGAGACAAAAGTCTCAATATCGCTGACATCCACCCGAACCCCTGCCAGGGTCAGGTCGTTGTCACGTTGGATAGCATCCAGAGTGCCATTGCCAGAGAGACCACCGCCAAAGTTGCGATTAAAGGGGCGGGCCATTGCGTCTCCTGGGAAAACAACATCGTAGCTCTTTCTCTGAGGAGAGTAAAGGCCAATGAGACTTTGAACGCGAAGTTGGTCGCCATCGGTTCGGCCGTAAGCGATCGACATCTCATTGAGAATAGGACTGTTTCCTTTCAGTCGGAAGCCGGTGATATAGGAAACAACACTAAAGAAAACGACCACAGCCGGGATTGTAATCCAGGCCAGTTCACGTCGTTTCATTCGTCTTAAGACGAAGTAATTGATCGGCCCTACAACAATAACGTAAATAAAGAGGAAAAAGAATAGTTGCAGCGCAGAGGGCAGGGCCAACTCAGGTAGGCTGGAAACGGCCGTGCCGGCTGCGTACCCGTTTTGAGCGCCAACAGCCCAGGTAGGCAGGCGAGGGGTGACTGAGGCAATTTCGGCCCAGAGCAGTTCGCTGCCGTCCCAATCGAGCAGGGGAGCAATATTCGGATCAAGGGCCAGGAAGTAGACGCTTCCCCGGCCATGCGTCTGGCGGGCTAGAATTGGCAAGCCATCCTGGTGGAGCAGGAGTTCGCCACTGCGGAGGCTGCTGGTCGTCACCAGGTAAGGGCCAGGATCACGAAAAGGGATGCCGGTTCGGGTGCTGAGAGCGGGCAGGTCATCAAAGGATTGGCTGCCGGTGATGGTAACAGGCAGTAAATCGGTCAAAGCGGCCGATGTTTTCTGCCAGGAGGGGCCGCCGCTGACGACAAGCTGGCCGCCGGTGCTGATCCAGCCTTTGAGGGCGGCAAGTTGTTCGGCCGTTAGCTGGCCGGAATCTGCATCTTGGAAAACGAGAATATCGAGGGCGTTCCAGGCTGTTCCTGCTTCTGGAAGGTCTTCAATTCCCAGGAAAGCAACGGCCGCCTTACTCCGGCCACCGTCTACATCTTCCAGAAAGGCGAGTTCATTGGCTTCGGTGCTGACAACACCATAAAGCAGCGATTCCTGATCCAGACGGGCCAGGGTGTTGGTTCTTGCTGTGGCAACGGCCGTTCCCTTTTCGTCAACCAGTTCAACATTCAGGGAAGTAAGCAGGGTGGGGATATAGACGTAAGTCGTTATTCTTTTGTTAGATTGGGTAGGCAGGTCAATGGGACTGGTGTAGACGATCTGGTTGCCAGTGGTGGAGCTGCCAATGGTAACTTCTAAATTACCGGTAATGGCCGGGCCGGTATTAGAGACATTTATCTGAACCGGAACCCAAAACTCAGCTTTATAGTAACCGTCAAAACCGGCCGAAGCGGAAATGGTGATTGGCTCCGCCTGTTGGTCGCCCTCCTGCGCGGCCGCCGGTAAAGACGCCGCCGCAAGAAATATAATGAGAAATAGGAAGAATGTATACTTCAATTTTGAAACCAGCATGGTACTATATTTACGTAATTGGATCATAAGCAGTTGTATCCATCGGTTTGTTACTTTTTAGATTGGTTCGTTTGTATAGATGAAACCAATCACGATGACCGCAGACCTTGGCCCAAATTATACCTGATGGATTGGCCCAAACCATAGGCCGTTCCGCATATCCTTAGTAGAAGTTAAGGGGCAAGGTTCTTTTCGTAAGAGGTGTATTTGAAAACCCACCTTTAACTTGACGGAGATCATATAGGTGTGCAAGAATTCAGCTTGCATCAAAAATCTGGCTAATAAATTAGTCATAAATGTACAGGAGTTAAAATGATTAGCCCAACCATACTGCTCATTGCTTTACCAACCTGGATCGTAGGCGTTTATTTGATTCGCCGGATGAAACAAATTGCTGATAAAGAAGTTAGCAAGCAGCCTGTACCGATTCCGGTAAAGGCCAAGAGGGAAGGGCGCGAATAAGCCGGTCATCAAGCCGGTAATCGTCAGTACAAAACGTTCGTGATCGTGCATCGAATGCGGAGTGTTGTGCTGGCGAAATTTTTTCGAGAAAGAGGAAGTTAAGAAGTTAGATGTTTTTCTTTAATCCATTATATCTGGTCTTTGCTTTGCCTGGCTTGCTGTTGGGTTTATGGGCGCGATCCAGGGTAAATGGAGCGTTTAATAAATATAAGCAGGTTCGTACTGCCCAGAATATTACTGGCGCACAGGTGGCTCGTACTTTATTGGACAGCCAGGGTCTTCAGAACGTGCAGGTTGAAGAAGTGCAAGGGTTCTTGAGTGACCATTATGATCCGAGAACGAAGGTGCTGCGTCTCAGCCCGGAGGTTTATCGGGTTCCGAGTGTGGCAGCGGCAGGCATTGCCGCCCACGAAATGGGACATGCCTTACAAGATAAGGGTGGCTATTTTCCACTTCAAATTCGGAGCGCGATTGTGCCAGCGGCTCAATTTGGCAGTACGCTGGCCCCCTGGATTTTTATTGCCGGGTTTTTGTTGAACCTGACAACGTTGGCCTGGGTTGGCCTGATCCTGTTTGGTGCGGCCGTTGTTTTCACGTTGATTACCCTGCCGGTTGAATTCGATGCCAGTCGACGGGCTAAGAAGCTGTTGGCCGGAAGCGGTGTCTTAATCGGTAATGAAATGCAAGGTGTCAATAAGGTGTTGGATGCAGCCGCTTTGACATATGTGGCAGCGGCCGTTTCAGCAATTGGCACGTTCCTTTATTATTTGCTGCTGTTAACCGGGGGCAGTCGGCGACGCTAAAAGTTATTCTGCAAAATTCATCAATAAATTAACCCCGACAACTGGCTAAGAGTTGTCGGGGTTTTTTATTTGGAGATTGACGGAATTTTCACAGAAACCAAGCGATTTTTCATTAGAATTCAGTATAATCAAATGGTTCTTGTTCCAATTAAGTTGTGTTTAACCGGGATTCAGCAATCAGTACATTGAAGCCGTAGTATCTTGAACAAAACCTGTTGCGAATTTCAGAAAGTGATACTAAGGAGGTATGTGGTGAGAAAGGTTCCGGTTTTAAGAAATCTGTCCAGTTTGGTAGTTTTATTGATGGTTGTCCTTCTCCTAATCCCAGCCGTTGCTGAAGCCAAAGCAGGGGATGAAGATGAAGCAGGACACCCTCCTGCTCTCATGGATGCCAAAGCGGGAGACGAGGATGAGGTGATTGGTACAACCGGTCAGGTGGAGGCCAAACGGGGCGATGAGGATGAATTGGCCGGAAACACCGGAAACACCCCTAACTCTTATCAAGATAGAGGAATGAGCAGCGAAGTTGAAAGCCGGTTAGGAATCGGTATTGCGCTGATGGTGGCTGCGCTGGTCGTTGTGATGACTGCTATCGGGTTTGCCGGAGTCGGCGTTGTTGCTGTGGATTACTGGCGGGCGGGGAAGAAGATTTTAAGATAATGGCCTACTTGTCATGACAAGTAGGCTTTGTTGATTAAGTTGATTGGGTTGATTAGCCATAAGGAAATCAACCCAATCAACAAGGTAACGATGATTATTTGGGGGGTTCGGGAATATTTAAGACCTGGCCGACTTTGATGAAGGCCGGATTGTCGCCAATGAGTTCTTTATTGGCTTCGTAAATGTGCATCCACTTGTCCCGAACGGCCGAACCATAATATTTCAAGGCGAGACCACTCATTGTGTCTCCGGCAACGACCTTGTGTTTGGCAATGTATTTTGGTGCTTCTGGCTCCGGTTTAACATCTTTCTTGTGTCGAAGAGCCTCGCGGGCGGCATCTAGCTCGCCCATAACGCGCTCTCTTTCAGTTGGCTTGCTTTTTTTCCCGGAAGCGGAACGATCTTGTTCATGAATGTCTGGCATGTAGGTTTCTCCTTAGGATATATTTAACACAGAGACGCAGAGAGAAAGGGAATATCCCTTTTCATTTACTGTGCTGAACCCCTGTTCATGGAATCTCCTTAATCAATAATCAATATTGGTGGATTTCGTTATTATTATAGAGGAATAGAGGCAGTAGACCAGAGACAATTTGGACAGATCGATTTGTCTGGTATGTATTGTGTTGGAAGGCTCCGTTTGGCGTGATATGATAGTGTTATGAATGAGATTACAACAGCACCCTACGGGACGTGGGAGTCACCCATTACGGCCGACCTGATTGCGACCGGAACCATCAGTCTAGGCGAGGTTCGTATTGAAGATGGAACAATTTACTGGGTAGAGATGCGGCCAGATGAAGGCGGCCGTTACGTGATTATGGCTCATACGGCCGATGGCAAGACGGCCGATGTCACCCCTGCCCCGTTCAACGCCCGTACGCGCGTCCATGAGTATGGCGGCGGCGCATACGTTGTTTTTGATGGAACGGTTTACTTCTCCCACTTCAAGGATAACCGCCTGTATATTCAGGAAGCGGGCATAGCCCCCAAACCATTAACCCCGGAAGGGGCGATGCGCTATGCGGATTTGATTATGGATCGGCGGCACAACCGGCTGCTTTGTATTCGGGAAGATCATTCTGGTGAAGGCGAAGCCGTGAACACCCTGGTTGCTGTCAATCTGGGTGAACCGGATGAAGGCGACGTGCTGGTATCAGGAAATAACTTTTATTCCTCGCCCCGTATCAGCCCCGATGGCACCAGGCTGGTTTGGTTGACCTGGAACCACCCCAATATGCCCTGGGACGGGACGGAGCTTTGGATGGCCAAGATTGCCCCGGATGGATCATTGGGAACGGCCGAGTTAATTGCCGGTGGCAAGACAGAATCTATTTTCCAGCCGGAATGGTCGCCAGACGGTCAGTTGTATTTTGTGTCGGATCGTACAGGGTGGTGGAATATTTATCGCTTGGTGGAAGACGGCGAAGCAGTGAACGTCTGCGAGATGGCAGCCGAATTTGGACGGCCGCAGTGGGTGTTTGGGATGTCGTCTTACGCTTTTATTTCGGCCGACCGGATACTTTGCAGTTATATGCAAAAGGGAAATACCCAACTGGCAATGCTTTCTCTCAGTGAGGACACATTAAAACCACTGGACCTGCCTTATACGAGTTTTGCCAGCATTCACGTGTCTGGCAGTCAGGCGGCATTTGTGGCCGCTTCTCCAACGGAGTTTAATTCGGTGGTTCGGATTGACCTGGCCGATAAAGAGGTTGAAGTATTGAGAAAAGCCAGCGAAATCGAGGTGGATGAAGGCTACCTGTCTATGCCGGAGACGATTGAGTTTCCGACAGAAGGCGGGTTGACGGCTTATGCTTATTATTATGCGCCGGAGAACCGTGATTTTCGACCGCCTGAGGGAGAACTCCCTCCCCTGGTTGTGAAGGTACATGGCGGCCCAACCGGTTCTACTTCTTCAGCACTCAGTCTGGAAATACAGTTCTGGACAAGCCGGGGCTTTGCGCTGGTTGATGTTAATTACGGTGGCAGCGCCAATTACGGCCGAGAATACCGTGAGCGTTTACGCGAAATGTGGGGTATTGTGGATGTGGACGACGCGGTGAACGGCGCTCTTTACCTGGTTCAAAAGGGTCTGGTGGATGGTGAACGGCTGGTCATTCGGGGCGGCAGTGCCGGTGGGTATACAACCCTTTCGGCGCTGGCTTTCCGAGATGTGTTTAAGGCGGGGGCAAGCTACTTTGGCATCAGTGATCTGGAGGTTTTCATCCGCGATACTCACAAGTTTGAGTCCCGCTATATAGATGGGCTGGTTGGCCCGTATCCAGAAATGGCCGACCGGTACCGGGAACGGTCGGCCATTCATTACATTGATAATGTTTCGGCCGCATTGCTGCTGCTTCAAGGACTTGAAGATAAGATCGTGCCGCCCAATCAGGCTGAAATCATGTTGGAGGGGATGCGCAAGAAAGGTTTGCCGGTTGCTTACCTGCCCTTTGAAGGGGAACAGCACGGGTTCCGACGGGCTGAGACAAAGCAGCGGGCGCTGGAAGCGGAACTGTATTTTTACAGCAAAGTCTTTGGCTTTGAAGCGGCCGATCAATTGGCGCCATTGGTGATTGAGAATTTGTGATGAGAGCTACGAAATTCACGAATTGACACGAATAACAAGCTAAAAAAATTCGTGCTAATCGGTGTTAATTCGTGGCTAAAATTTTTTATTAGCCTATTATTCCCTGCTTGATACCCCTCTAAAAAAGACCCCATTATATGTCCTCCGCTCATTCCCCGAAATCGAACGGTGGCAAACAGCCCCGCCTTGTTGCCTTAACCAATCGTGATTTCCGGTTGATTTGGGTGGGACAGCTTGTGTCCAACGTTGGCTCTGAGATGCAGTTGATTGCCATTAACTGGCATGTGTTTACGCTGCTGAAAGACCAGTCCCTCATCTTTTCTATTTTTGGACATCAGGTGACGCTTGGCGCGGAGGCATTGGGGCTGGGCGGCGTGGGGCTGGTACGGATTATCCCCATTGCCATTTTCGCGCTGGCCGGTGGGATGTTGGCCGACGCCCGCGACCGGCGGACCATGATTATCTGGACGCAAAGTGTAGCGGCCGTCTTCGCCGTTGCCCTGGCAGCAATTACGCTGGCTGGCAGGGAAAGTCTTTTCGCGATCTATTTTTTGACTGCCTTGACTTCGGCCACCCAAGCCTTTGAAAATCCGGCCAAGCAGTCCTTAATTCCGAACCTGGTTCCCCGCCACCATCTAACCAATGCGCTGAGTTTGAATACGTTGGTGTGGCATATCAGCACCATTATTGGGCCGGCCATTGCCGGCGTGATGGTTGCCAACTTTGACATTGGGCTGGTTTATCTGGTGAATGCGGTTTCGTTTTTTGCACTGATTTTAGCGGCCGTGTTAATGCGGTATCGTGGCGGTGCGGCAACGGTAGAAGGGTTGGGTTGGGACTCTTTTATTGAGGGGCTGCGTTTTACATTTGACACCCGGCTCATCCGAAGCACAATGCTGCTGGATTTCTTTGCCACCCTTTTTTCGTCGGCCCGGACGATGCTGCCTCTGGTGGCCGACAACATCTTGCATGTTGGCGCACAAGGGTATGGTATTTTGTCAACGGCACAGTCGGTGGGTGCGCTGCTGGCTGGGGTGAGCTTATCCTTACGACAGGAGATTAAGCAGCAAGGACGAGTGCTGCTCATCAGCGTTGCGATTTATGGACTGGCAACGGCTTTGTTTGGCATCTCGACGATTTTTGCCCTCTCTTACTTTCTCTTTGCGCTAACGGGGGCGGGGGACACGGTTTCGACGGTGATTCGCAATACACTGCGGCAGATGATCACGCCGGATAGACTGCGCGGCCGTATGAGCTGGGTCAACATGATCTTTTTCATGGGCGGCCCGCAGTTGGGAGAATTAGAGGCTGGACTGGTCGCGGCCGCTTTTGGTGCGCCTTTTGCGATCTTCACCGGCGGCGTGGCAACAGTATTGTTAACGGGCTGGATTGCCTGGGAGTATCCACGCCTGCGGAAATACCAGGCTGGTGATTATGTCAATATGGACACAACGGAGAGTCTGAAATAAGAGGATGCACTCTGAAAATAGCCATGAATGACACGAATGAGGTCGTGGTCAGAAGGATTGGACACAGAGAGACGCTGAGGAGCAGAGGAACACAGAGAGATTTTTTGTGGCGGCTGAGAATTTTCAGAAACTTTTCCGAGTTGGGCCATATCGGTTCAGGTACCTGCTTTATGTGGTGGTGGCAGTTGGGTTGACGTGGCCGTTGGGGGCGCAGATGGGGGATCGTCTGCCGTTGGGAACGGAGGGGTCGGCGACAGTTCCCTTATTTAATCTGTGGACATTGATGTGGAATGCTGACCGGCTGCAACATGGCTACGCCGGTTATTGGGACGCGCCTGCCTTTTACCCGGAGAGAGGGACTTTTGCCCTGTCGGAACCGCAGCCTTTGACGGGAGTGATTTTTAGCGCGGCGGACCTGGGAGGGAATCCGGTGGCGGCTTATGATCTGGTGTTGCTGCTGTTTCTGGCGTTGAATGGCATCTCGGCCGATTGGCTGCTGCGAAAGCTGGGCGTCGAAACAATTCCTGCCCTATTGGGCGGGCTGTTGGCGATGGCGCTGCCGTTTGTGAGCAATGAGTGGGGAGTATTGCAGTTGACGGCCGTTTTTCCCCTCTTTTTTGCGCTGGGATCGCTGTGGTCGTTTGTCCAACGTCCGGGCTGGCTGGCGGCATTGGGTATTGGAGGGTGGAGTGGGGCCGCTTTCTTGTTTTCCAACTATTACGGGCTGTTTTTGACGGTCTTTTTGTTGTTAGGGGGTCTATGCCTCCTGCATCGCGCCTTGCTGCGGAGAAAAGTCGTGGTGCAGGTATTGGGCGCGGCCGTGTTGGCGGGGGCGATTTTGCTGCCGGTGCTGCCGGAACAGGTGCGATTAACGGCCGAATACGGCCGAAGCGATTACACAATTCAAAGCAACAGCGCCGACATCGGAGAATATCTTCATCTCTACCGGCGAACGTTGGGGGAACATTGGCTGCCCTGGATTGCAGAAGATGATGGCAGCCAACGGTTGTATCCGGGGACGATGCTGCTGATGTTAGGAATACTGGGGATGATTGTTGGGTGGCGAGATCGGCCGAAAAGACGCTGGGTATTCTTTGCGGCTTTTGGGGCAGTTCTGGCATTTATGTTAAGTCTTGGGTTGAATCTGTCTGCCGGCGGCTGGCAGCCTTATCGCCTGTTGAAGGATTACTATCCTGGCTTTGCCCAACTGCGAAGCCCGTTCCGCCTGGCTGTTCTGGTACAGATATTCCTGGTCAGTCTGGCCGGGATTGGGTTGAATGTCGTTTGGCGGCGCGGACGCGGCGGACGGCTGCTGGCGGTCGGGCTGGTCACGTTGGGGTTGGTGGAAGTGGTTGCCCATCCTGTCCGGCTCTATGCCGTGCCAGAGACGGTTTTTGAGGCCGATTGGATAACCTGGTTGAAGGACCAGCCGGAGGATGGAGCGGTGTTGATGATACCGATGAGCCAGGGATCAAGCACCCGTGACTTTCAACCGACTGTAATTGGAATGCTGCAAGGACTGCAACACGGCCGACCCGTAGGCAATGGCTATTCCGGTTTCTTTCCGAGAAGTTACACGTCGTTGAACGGCCGAATGTTTAATTTCCCGGACGACGAGACGATTCAATACTTACAGGAAACGGGTTTTACTTATCTGGTGATTGACCGGGATTGGTGGGATGAAGATAAGACGCAGGCGCTTTCAGCATGGGGGGGAGAGGTTGATCGAGTTTATGCGGATCGGGAGAAAGTGATTTATCGGGTTGCCCGGTAAAGAAAGTAGCAACAAATTGACATAAATCACATAGATTATTTTGTGTGAGGAATAATCTGTCGGGCGCGGTCGGGGCGTTTGGGGCGGGCGACGCCGGTTCGCATCGGCCTGGGGAGCAGTCCGGCCTCTTCAATAATTTCGATGACCAACTCTTCCTGGCGGTAGGCCATGACGTGAACGCCAGCCACGCCTTCAATCTCCCGAACCTGTTCGATTATCTCAATGCAAATGCGCTTGCCTTCTTCCTGCTTTCGCTCTTTTGGTGTCTTCCGAAGCCGGTCAACGATGTGGTCGGGAATAACAACACCGGGGACTTTGGTCCGCATAAACTCGGCCGCTTTCTCTGACCGTAATGGCCCGACCCCAACGAGAATGAAGACCTTTTTGTCCAACCCCAGGTCGCGGACTCGCTGCATGAACTGGCGGAAGCGAGGGAGATCAAAACAGTATTGGGTCTGGATAAAGTCGGCTCCGGCAGCGACCTTCTTGCCCAACCGCAGTGGCCGCCATTCGTAGGGGGGAACAAAGGGGTTGGAAGCGGCTCCGAGGAAGAGGCGAGGGGAGACGGTTAGTTTTCGGCCGCTCAGAAAGCGGCCGTTGTCCCGCATAATTTTGATGGTCTGGAGCAGATGAGTGGAGTCGAGGTCGAAGACGGGTTTGGCCTGGGGCTGGTCGCCGACGGAAACATCATCGCCGGTCAGGCAGAGGACGTTGTGGACGCCCATTGCAGCCGCACCAAGCACGTCGCCCTGCATGGCGATGCGGTTGCGGTCGCGGCAGGAGACTTGCAGCACAGGTTCGTACCCGGCGCGGGTAAGCAGGGCGCAAATGGCGACGCTGGACATGTGGCAGTGAGCGCCGGAGGCATCGGTGGCGTTGATGCCGTCTACAGAGGCGGAAAGGACAAGAGCAGCGTCGTAGACTTCCTGGGGGTCGGCGCTGTCGGGGGGATTGAGTTCGGCCGTTACCGCAAAACGGCCGGAACGCAGCACGCGCTCAAGACGGCCGTCGGATTTGTAGGATTGAAGATTGGTCATCTGTTCGGCCGAGGGTCTGAATAACGACTGTAAGCAATAGAAAATCTCACGCAAAGGCCGCATAAGAATGCGGGCAAAGATCGCAAAGGTTGCGATGTTAAGAAAGAAAATCTTGGCAGCTTGACGGCTTGGCGTGACATAGTCATTTATTATGGGCAGCGGCTGGTACAACAGAGATGTCGGCAGTGTTGATCCAGCCAGCCGGGACAATTTTATCTATGCCGGTCAGCATATTGATCCAGGCTGAACTGCCATGTAACTGTCGGTTGACAGGAGGTTGCAGGGTCCGAATCTCTTCCCCGTAAACGCCCATCTTCTGGGATCGCTCGAAAGCTTCGACCCAGACGCATTTCATTTCAGGTTTTACTTCGCAGTGGCCGTTGATCCGGACGCCGCCACAGGGGCCGTTACGCAGGTTCTTGGGGCAGGTCATGGGGCAGGTCATCCCGGTCGAATGGAGGATACATTGGCCGCACATGCGGCAGTCAAAGATGACTTTTTTGGACAGCTCTTCGGCAGGGGTCAGGAATCGACTGGTACGGCTGTAGCCGAAACGCTTGATAATCGGATCAACCGCTTTAAAGATTTTGGAGGTGGTCTGGTATGCCCGCTCTAAGGAGCGAGGATGATTGCGTAACCAGCTACCAAGGGCCATAATGCAAGATTTCCTTATTGTGCTTGTTAATCTTATGTGTAGGGTATTTCAAATGAGTTGATTGATGTGTGAAATTAATGATTAATTGTTGAATTGTCGAATTTGTGAATTGTTAATGAGGTCGGTGGTGTCTCGTTTGTGCTACACATTATAACAGGAATTTGGTTTGGCTCGAATCAGGTTTTGGTTTTTGGGTTAATCTCGTATAATCCGCCTTTGGAGGCTTGATGTTCTTATCAGATATGACCAAAGAAGAAAAAATTACAGACTCAACGGTGGGAGTGCTGACTCGGCCGTCTATGGGTTGGCGAGAAACGGGCCGGATGCTGGTGGTTCTTTTTAAGTCACGGGTAGTTTCGTTGCTGTTGTTGGCTGCCATTGGCGGTGCCTTTTTGGCTGCGGGGGAGTGGCCGGGACTTGGCATCCTGCTGCTGGTTATTGTTACCGGGGGGCTGGCTGCTTCCGGCTCGGCTGGATTAAATGAGTATCTGGAACGCGACTCTGATGGGGCAATGGGACGGACGCGGAAACGGCCGCTTGTCACCGGAGTGGCTCACCCTCGATGGGTACTATTTGTAAGCATTGCCATGATCCTGGTTCCATCTCTGATTGTTTTGCCTTTCAAACCGGCGTTGACTTTTTACCTGCTCCTGGGAGCGGTTATTTACGTTGGCATTTATACGATCTGGCTGAAACCAAGAACGCTGCTCAACATTGTCATTGGGGGTGCAGCGGGCAGCGCGGCCGTTATGAGCGGCGCTGCGGCGGTTGGTAACTGGCAAGACCCGGTTGTTATTTCGCTGGCGCTGCTGGTGTTCTTATGGACGCCTTCCCATTTCTGGAGTCTGGCAATTTTGTATCGCAATGATTATGCCAAAGCGGCTGTTCCGATGCTGCCGGTGCAGACATCGCAGCGAACGGCGGCAGCCTGGGTTTTGCTTCATACCGGCGCGGCAGGACTGGTGGCTCTGTTACTGGCGGTGTCACCTGCTTTGGGCTGGCTCTATCTGGTTCCGGTTGGCGTGGTAACGGCCGATATGATCGTTCGCAACATCCGCCTTCTGGCACGGCCAAATCCCAAAAATGCCAGAGCCTTGTTCCTCTCCTCTAACATTTACCTCATGGTGGTGCTGCTCGCAATCTGTATCGCCGTCATCCTATAAAGCCCACACCAGACTTTTTACCGTTCACTTTTAACTGCTCACTGCGTCCAGGTTATATCCTCCCAGTCATAGCCTCAGCATAACCGGTCAGTTCAATATAGCCTTTTGCCTCGACAGATCGGCCGTCAATCGTGCCGGAGAATTGGACCGCTCCTTCCCAATAAGTGGTGGAGACGTTTAGTTCCTGGTTATTCATGAACGGCCGTCCTTCAATTTCCAGCGCCAATTCAGGAATGGATATTTGCCAACCGGCAGGGTATTCGGCCCCGCTTTCGGGGCTGACCCAGGTATCGGTGACGGTTAGCTGCCATGCTTCCCGATCCAGGGTGCGGGTCGTACCGTCGGGGTAGATGAAGGTTCCACTGGAGGCCGGTTCGAGACGGCCGTCAGCCTGGCGAATCTGGAAGAACATCAGGGCGGAGCCATCGTCAAATTGGAGTGAGAACCAATCCCAGCCAACAGCGTCGGCGCTAAGAGCGCTGGTGCTGTATTCGTGGTCTTTCCAGGCCAATCCGGTCACGTCAAAGGACTCCTCGCCGACTGTAACCGTTCCGGCTGTCTGCTGTTGAACGATGGAGTAGTAGTAAGAGGCGTTGCCCGGTTCCGGCCCTTTGGGACTGAGGCCGCCATCGCCGTGCAGGATGGGGGGCAGGGTTTGGGTCAGGATCAAATCGAGCGTGACCTGATCCGTTTGAGCAAATAGACGCACCTGATTGTCGTTAACGGCTTCGGCCGACCAATTTTCGAGCCAGACCCGGTATGGTTGAGCCTGTGCGCCTGCCAGATCGGCCGCCCCGCGACTAAATCGTTCGGTTGGATAGAACGTGTCGGCTTTGATGTCGCTGATGGTAAAGTGGGCCAGATAGACCTGATTGGTGCGCCAGTCGCTGCCGTCTGCCTGGCTGCCTATTTCGTCAGGGGTCAGGGCGCGGCGAAAGAAGGTTAGCTGGAAGCCAAACGGCCGTCCTTCGGCCGTTTCCAGGTTGCCGGTGTAGTACCACCATTCAGTCTGGTAGTCGTTGTGGGGGCCGAGGTCACGGGGAAAAATGACGTTGTTTGGTTCAGTGGCGCGAGCAAAACCGGCCGTATCCGTCTGCGCCAGCAGGGGAATGAGGGAAGTGGCAGTAGAACCGGCCGTTTCTCCGGCAGACTGCCACCAAAAATACCCCACCGCCAGTAGAACAATAATAATAAGAACAAGGATTCGTTTCATAAGTAAATGTTCCGTCATTACTCAATTACCCAATTACTATTCTTCCCGGACGGCCGTCGCAATAACCATCTTGCCCAACCTCAGAGCCGGATAAATTCCGGCCAACAGCGCGGCAATGACAGCCACCAAAAAGGCTTGTAGGAAATAGGCAGGTTCGAGACTCATCTGCAAGGTCCAGCCGAAGGAACGGCGGTTGATGATGTTAATGAGAATCCAGGCCAGCACCCAGCCAACGGGCATGGCGACCAGTCCGGCCGTTGCCCCCATCAGCCCCGTTTCCAGCAGGGTTAGCTGCCACAGTTGGCGCAGGGTCATGCCGGTCGCCCTCAAGACACCCAATTCCCGTGTTTTTTCCAACTGCAAACTCATCAGGGCGCTCAGAACGCCGATAAAGGCCACCAGGACGGACAACAACTGCAAAGCGGCCGTAATGGCAAAGGTACGGTCAAAGATATCAAGGGCGTTGCTGCGGACGCTCTGGTTGGAACGAACGGTGACGTCAGTTCGGCCGCTAAAGTGGCTTTGCAGTTCGGCCGCAATGGCGTTGGTATCCAGTCCCGACTTGACAAACAAACCGGCCGTTGTGGGCAGCGGCGGCGTCCACCATTGTTGATAAAGGGTCTGGGAGATCATAATGCTTCCCTGGTCGGATGAGTAGTCGTAAAAAACGGCCAGCACCGGGAAAGCTTGAGGGCCGGAATCGGTCATCAAAGTAATGGGGGGCGGAGGTAGCGGCAGGTCGTTGCGAATGATATACGGTTCCGAGACGAAGATACCTTCCCCGTCGTGGAGACGCTGCCACAGCTCATCGGCCGATCCGTCAATCCAGGCATAGGTGCGGTTACCGTTGGAAACATCCCCATTGACAGCGATGACTTCAATCGGCCGTTGTAATTCAACATCCATGATATTGTTGTGCCAGGCGGTTACAATGCGGTCTATGCCGGGCCAATCCTGAATGGTGTCCACCACATCCTGGGGCAGTGTGCCTTCGACCCGTCCGGCGGTAAGCGTTGGCGGGGAGATGTAAATGTCGGCCTGGAGGGTGTTGTTGAGCCATTGGGAGACGGTCTGGCGGAAGGAGCCGATCATGATGGAGACGCCAACAATGACGGCGACGGCGATCATAAGGGCGGCGATGGCGACCGAGGAACGGCTGAGAGAGCGAATGATGTCGCGGGGGGCCATACGGCCGATTGCGCCCATGAGCCGGTTTGTGAGAGGCGTCACAAATTGCATCAGGTTGACCGTCAGGGTCGGGGTCAGAAAGGCGGAGCCAATGAGGACGGCGAAGAGGCCAACAAAAGTAATGATCAAGTTGACGCCTTCAAGGGCCAGCAGAAATATGCCAAAACCGGCCAGGAACAGGAAGACAAGCAGCAGCCACCGGGTGGCTTTGCGGGCGCTGCTTTCCAGGGTGGAGCGGCGCAAACTGCTTTGAGGGGCGGTACGCATGGCTTCCCAGGCCGGGATGATGGAGGCCAATAGGGCGGCGGCAACGCCAATCACCAGCCCTTTAACGAGGGAAAAGGTGGGAATGGAGACATTTTGAACGTTGACGACGAAATAGAAGTCGTTAATGGTCTGAGAAACGAGGCGCACCATGCCCCGCCCCAGGATAATGCCTGCGCCAACGCCAATAGCCGCCCCGATGAGGCTGAGAACGGCCGATTCTGCCAGGATGAGCGTAAAAAGCTGCTGACCGGTGACGCCCAGGCAGCGGAGAATCCCGAACAGCTTCCGACGCTGGACGACACTGAAGGTGACAGTGTTGTAGATAAGGAACATGCCAACAACCAGGGCCAGGAGGCTCAAGGCGGTCAGGTTTAGCTCGAAGGCAGAGGCCATCTGGAGAACGGCATTGCTGCGGGAAGCGGCCGTTTCGATGGTGACGCCATCGGGGAGGATGCCGTTGATGCGGGCGAGGTCGCTGTCATCGTTGATAATGAGGTCAATATGGCTGAGACGGCCGGGCTGATCCAGAATTTCCTGGGCGGTGGCAATGTCGGTGAAGATGAGACTGCCCAAAGCGCGGCGGGCAGCGTCGTCGGCCGGTTCGAGCAGGCCCACGATCTGCATGGGAATAAGACGGCCGGAATTGTCCAGGGTCAGGCTGTCGCCCAATGCCAGCCCGTACTGCTCCGCCAGAGGCCGGGAGAGGATGACAGTGTTAGGTTGGGCCAGAAAGGGCGTAATATCGCTGGTGAAGTCGGCCTGGGAATTGTCAAAGTAGCTGCGGAATGGCGGTTCGGCAAAAGGGTCTACGCCGACAAGCCGCATGGGCTGGTCGCCAAGTTCCTGGGCCAGTAGATAGCCTTCGACAATCGGGGCAGCCAGTTGGTAGCCAAGTTCGGTACGAAGGCGGCTGTAAATAGATTCGTCCAACCCATCAGGGCCGCCAACAATGCGGTGGGTGGTCTTGCCGGTAACGGCGTCGGTGGACAATTGGAAAGCGCGGCTGGCAGAGCCGTTGGCAAGGTCAATCGAGACCATCATCGCCACCCCTAATGCGACGCCCAAAATGAGGAGAATATATTGGAACGGCCGTCGCAGGATTCGCCGCCAGGCGGTGCGCCAGAGAGGACGGTAGGTTACGCGCCCATTGATCAAGTTTTCATTCATTGGGCGGGGGAGGGTATCGGTTTGTAGCGGGCCGGACTCTGTCTGAACAGGTTCGGTGGTCATGACTGTGGCTTTCCTTCGGTTTCACTGACCAGACGGCCGTCATGGATGCTGAAAACTCGGTCCGCCAAAGGGACAACTTCCGGGCTGTGGGTCGCCATGATCAAGGTTTTTCCGGCGGTGCGGGTCAGGGAAAGGAGCAGTTCTAATACCTTCTGGCCTGTTTCGTCATCAAGGTTGCCGGTTGGTTCGTCGGCCAGCACCAGCAGCGGATTGTGGGCCAGGGCGCGGGCAATTGCCACCCGCTGTTGCTCGCCGCCTGAGAGTTTGTCGGGGAAGGTATCGCGGCGGTCGGCCAGGCCAACCTGGGAAAGCAGGTTGAGGGCGGCTTCATTGAGGGAACGGCCGTTATACCCCGCTAATTCCTGGGGCAGCGTGACGTTTTCCAACACGGTCAGGGTGGGGATGAGATTGAAGAATTGAAAGACAAAACCGATATGGTCGCGGCGGAACAGGGTGCGTTCGCGCTCACTGAGCGAGGTAATCGGTACGCCGTTGACCTGAACATCCCCGGCGGTTGGCTTTTCGATGCCGCTGATGAGGTTAAGGAGGGTGCTTTTGCCGCTGCCGCTTCGGCCGAGTAAGACGGCGAATTCTCCTTCCTGAAAGTCGGCCGATAAGCCATCCAAAACCGTTCGAGAACGGCCGCCTTCCTGAAAAGTTTTGGAAAGGTTACGAATCTGTACAATGGGTCGCTTTTTCATTTGTGAAACATAGCACAAACAATCTGTGATTTCAATAGGCACAATATCAGCATTATGAAGATATCTTAACAATTATTTAGACTATCGTTCTCAGCTTTTGTTAATCATTTGACCCTTCATATAATAATCTACGGATGTCTCCCTCCCTTTCTCTCAGCCGCCGAATTAGCGGCAACGCCCTGATAAAATTGGCCTCAGAATTAGCCGGTCGGGTTGCTACCTTCGCACTGGCTCTACTGGCGGCCCGCCGGTTGAGCGAAGGCGACTTTGGGTTTTACAATTATGGGCTGGCGGTGGGCTTTGTGATAGCACAACTGGCCGATATGGGGTTGCAGGTGTTAATTGCCAGGGAAGTGGCTGCCAGAGGTAGGTCAGCCCAGCCTTTGGTGCGGCAGGCTTTTTTGGTGAAGGTCTTTTTGTCCGTGCCGGTCATTCTCCTGCTCTTGGTCGTGGGAAACGGCCGGACCCCCCAGGTCCAGGCTGCCATTTTGCTGTTGGGGCTGGCGATGCTGCTGCAAACGTTTCTGGAATTTGCGGTTTATGTTTTTCGGGGCCAGCAGAATTTGCAAGAAGAAGCCCGGATGATGGTCTTTGCTCGCCTGCTGGTGGCCGCTATCGGTGGCGCGGTTCTCATATTGGGCGGTGGCCTGGTTGGCCTGGGGCTGAGTACCCTGGTTGCCCAATTGGTGGCAGTGACCTGGGCTTATTGGCGATTGTGGCATCTGGGTTGGTTGAACCGGCATCATGATGACGGAGCAAGACCCTGGATGTGGACAAGATTATTTCGGGAGGCGGTTCCGTTAGGGATTGCAATCATTTTGTCAATAACATACACTCGGTTATCGGTCTTTTTATTGGAGTTTCGATTGGGTGCCGGGGCGGTGGCCCAATATAGCGCGGCCCACCGGCTGGTAGAACCGGCTCAAATTGTCCCGGCGGCCCTGATAGCGGCCGTCTTTCCGGCATATACGGCCGCTTTGCAAACGAACCGGCAGCAGGCAAACCGTCTCGGTTGGATCACCGCTCTATTGTTGGGGATCGGGGGGGTGGTGTTGGCGGCCGTTTTTTGGCTCTTGGCGCCATTTCTCATACCATTTCTTTACGGGGATGGTTTTCAGGAGAGCATTCAAGTATTGAGGTACCTGGGTGTCTCAGCTCTGTTTGCTTATGTAAACTTTGCCCTGACCCATTATCTCATCGCCAGGGGGCAGCAGCTTTTGTCGAGTATATTTGTTGGGGTAATGCTGATTGTTCATTTCTTACTAAGTTGGCTTCTGATTCCTTCACTGCGCGAAGCTGGCCCTGCTCTTTCGATCATCGTAGCGGAGTTTTTATTGTTTGTTTGTTGTCTGGTCGCGTTACGAGCCGCTCCTCCGAAGACATTAACAGTGAAAAAAAATTAACTGGTTAGAATTTTGTAACCATTCTGGTGTACCCTGAACCTGTTGAAAGGGAAACCGTATCGTTGTAGAAGTTGAGTATTGAAGTTGGATAGTATTGAAAGTTGATGGAATTATCGCGCTTTGAAATGCCGTCGGTTGGGGAGTTGCTCTCTCTGCGTTTGCTTGGAGTAGTTAGCGTTTGCCTGCTGGCGTTCAGTTTGCCTTTTGAATTGGAACGGCCGTTGGTGGTGATTGGCGCTTTTCGGTTGACCAATGTCGAGCTTTTACTGTTCATTACTTTGTTTTTGTCGGTTGTTATCGTTGTAAAGGAACGCCGCTGGCATCATCCAGGCTGGTTAAAGGTTCCAATAAGTTGGCTCATTTTGCTCGGTCTTTTCGGAATGGCTCTGGTGGTTTCTGCGTACCTGGCCCCGGAGTTCCGGCTAAATGCTCTAAAAGCTGCCTTTCGTACCGTAAGTGGATTGGCTTTGGCGTTCGCTTTGCCTCAGCTGTTCAAAGAAAAAGGCTATTTGCCCTTTCTGATCGGGTCGCTGTTGGCCGGCGGGCTGCTTTCAGTTGGGATAGGATTGGCTGAAATCTGGCTGGGGCAAACAGTTTCTGTATTGAACCTTTTTCGGAACGAACCGACCGTTGCCGGACCGTTTGTAAGACTCTCAGGAAGCTTTAATCATGCCAACCAGATGGCAATGTTTATCGAAGCAACCTTGCCGTTCCTGGCTGCGACCGCATGGTTAATCGGCCGTAAGGGACACCGGATCATGGCGCTTTTAGGCGGCCTTGTTCTCCTGCTCTACCTCCAAGCTGACTTCTTAACCTACAGCCGTTCCAGCTTTGTAACTATTTTTCTAAGCGCCACGATTGTGGCTGGTTTGGTCTGGTGGTGGCAGCCAAACAAACGCAGATTGGCCTATCTTTGGGGAGCAATTGCAGGATTGGTTTTACTCCTTTTTATCGTCAATACCCTGATAAATCCGGTGTTGCGCTTGCGTTTATCAAGCGAAGGGGATAATGAATGGTATAATGCTAGTTTCGTTGTCCCGGAACAGCTCGAACTAGAGGCCGGTAACACGATACCCGTTACGATTACGGTGAGCAACGAAGGCTCTCTTTATTGGTCAAGCCAGGGAGAAACACCGATTAACCTCGGTGGACATTGGTACCGGGTTTCAGATGATGCCCGTTCGGACAACGAAGCACGCTGGTCACTAGACCAGAATGTCGCCCCTGGTGAGAGCCTGCAAATGACGGTCATGTTGACTGCCCCAAATGAAGCAGGCGAGTATCAATTTGAGTGGGATCTGGTCCAAGAAGGGGTTGTCTGGTTTAGCTTACGAAATGGGAGACATTTCACTTCTTATGTGACTGTCTTAGGTGCTGTGGGTACACCAACGGTAGAAAGGGAACCGGATACATTTAGCAATGCCCGGCCAACAGCTCACCCAATCCCTAACAGGCGGGTATTGTGGTCAATTGCAGCCAGACAGTTCTTAGAACGGTCGTTATTAGGTATCGGCCTGGATAATTTTCGTCTGACCTATGGTGAAGTGATGGGTTGGCAGAGCTGGAATAATTCGATCCATACTAACAATTGGTACATTGAGACGGTCGTTTCTGTAGGCTTGTTAGGTAGTGTGCCATTCTTTAGCTGGTTGGTTTTGCTCGGATTGGGCCTTCTTGATCGCATTCGACGCAGCCGAGTTAACATCTGGCAAATAGCCCTGATTTGCGGGCTTCTAGCTTATCTAATTCACGGGTTATTAGACTACTTCTTACTGTTTAATGGAACAGGATTACTATTTTGGATATTTGTCGGAATGTGGATGGTGCTTGCATGGTCGAAACCGTCGGCGTAGATGCAACACCACTTCTGGGTGAAAGGTCTGGGGTTGGAAACTATACAGCCCGTTTGTTGGCTGCTCAGTTGGAACGAGAACCGGAACGAGAGTATCTTCTTTATAGTAACAGACCCCTTGAAAATCTGGAGCCAGGGCTGGAACGAGCAAAGGAGATTCAGGGCTATCTTCCGCAAAGTCGCTGGCTCTGGTTGCAGGTAGTCCTGCCGAGAATTATCAGGAAAACCAGGCCGGATATTTGTCACTTCACAAATGCACTGGCTCCCCTCTGGCTCAATACGCCCTATGTTCTTTCGATATACGACGCAACGTTGTTTCTTTACAGCCGTTACCATCCCCGGTCGCGGCTGCTGGCTATCCGGTTGATGCTGCCGTTGGCGGCGCGCCGGGCATCGGCCGTTATCACCATCTCTGAGAGCGCCAGGAAAGACTTGCTCCGAATTTTGAAAATCCCTTCGGAGAAGATTCACGTTGTCTATGGGGCCGCTCCAAAACATTTTGCCAGGGTGACAAACACGGCCGAACAAGCCCGGATCCGCCAAAAATACAGCTTGCCAGACGAGTATTTGCTATATGTGGGGACGTTGGAACCACGAAAGAATCTAAGCCGTTTGGTGCGGGCATTTCATCGCCTGAAAAAGCAGGGAAAGCCCCACAAGTTGGTATTGGTGGGTCCCTGGGGATGGTCAATGAACGGTTTCCGACAGCAGATTGAACAGTTAGGATTGACAGATTCAGTGCAAATGCTGGGATATATTCCCGATGAAGATTTACCAGGTGTCTATTCATTGGCGACGGTCTTTGCCTTCCCGTCATTGTACGAAGGATTTGGCCTGCCACCATTAGAGGCAATGGCCTGCGGGACACCGGTTTTAAGCAGCAAGAACTCCTCTCTGGCCGAGATCTGTGGCGACGCGGCTTATCTGGTCGATCCATTGGATGAAGAAAGCCTGGTTGAAGGATTGCAGTGTGTGTTAGAAGACAAAGCGCTGCGGGAAAAATTAGGGGAATGCGGTCAACAACGGGCAAGTGAATTTTCCTGGGAACGGGCTGCAAGAGAGACCTCGGCCGTCTACGATTTAGTCCTTAAAAATTCGCTTCCCAATCTTGCACAGGAACATTGATTGTGCTAGTATCCTTCAACCCTGCTATGCGCGTGTTGGATTTCTCGCGTTGAGCCAACGCCTTTACTATGGGGATCGTATACGGTGAGGGTATGTAGTAACTTTTGTGAGGCAAAACCTCCCGAAAAGATGCCCACCTGCCTTTGCAGGTTCCAACAACAGATCTACACACGGCATGGCGGGGCTGGTCTTATTTCAGGTTATTTCCCTTATGTTGCAGGTTGTTATTAGCTCTCTCATTGGAAAATGTGCCGGGCCTCTGATGCAAATCAGGGGCTTTTATTTGTCAGGGTGAGGATTAACCAGAATGGTTCGTGAGCGGATCGCTGACGACATCTATGTTTTTACCAGCAGGCGGTATGCTCAGGTAACGGCAGGTGCTATCTTAACGAAAGAGGGGGTGATCTTGATTGATACCCTCTTTTATCCAGATGAATCGCTGGCCGTTAAAGAATTCTTAGAAGATCGGCTGGGTATGAAGGTGCGGTATGTCATCAACACCCATTATCATGCCGATCATACAATGGGAACTTTCCTGTTTCCGAAGGCACAGGTTGTCAGCCACGCTTTGTGCCGAGAATTTCTTGACACGACCGGCCGAGAGGGGTTGGAGCAGATGAAAAGCCAGTCCCCTGAATTTGAGGATGTCGTTTTGGTGCTGCCCGATCTGATCTTTGAGGAGGGCTATCTCAATATTCATCTGGGAGGAAAAACGGTTCAGCTTCAACATCGCCCAGGCCACAGCCCGGATTTGATTTCGGTACTGGTGGTGAATGATCGTATCCTCTTTGCTTCTGACAACATGATGCCGGTTCCCACTATCTTTGATGGCAGTTATGATGCCCTCGTTGCTTCGCTAAATGGTATGCTGGAGATGAGCCTGGATACAGTTGTTCAGGGGCATGGAGAGGTGATTTTACGGGGGGAGGTCGAAAACCTGATCAAAAGTGATCTGGATTACCTGGAAAAGATCGAGAAAGAGGTTAGGAAAGTCATTCATAAGGGGAAATCGGCCGCTGCCCTGGAAAAAGTGACGATTGAAAGCTGTGGCAAGTCCCGTATTCCACTAAATGGCTTTGTATCGGATTTACACCAGGCAAATCTGCTCCGATTATACGAGCATCTGACCAGCTCGCAGAATGGAGAATAGCTGGTGGTAGGGTATGGATGGAGCGATGATTTAAGAGATAGATTAACAAAGCATTTTGGTTTAGATTGGGGAGTTGGGTTGAGGAGCTAACCGTTCGAGTGAGTGGAAACAGGTTGATAAACTTGTTGGTTGTCTTTGTGTCCTCTGTGCTGGTTATGGTGATGATAGGGGCTGTGGTTATGCTGTTCGTTGAGAATAGGCTGGCGCGTTCTCAGAAAATGCCTCGGCCGACTTTGCTGGCAACGGCCGATATTGCTCTCTTCCGCCCAACCGCGACGCCAACGTTTCGGCCGACTCCAACCCCCAGCCCAATTCCAACAACCACTCCCTCTCCCACGCCGTCGTTTACGTCTACCCCCCTTCCCCCGACCGAGACAGCAACAGCCACACTGCCTCCCGGCGTTCTGCCCTCCCCAACCTTGCCCCCCTCGCCAACTCCGCCTAACCTGAGATTAGTGGCCGGACAGCCCCAACCTTACCTGGAGAAGTTCCGCCTGGTGACTTATTATGGCGTGCCAACCGGGCCACAGTTAGGGGTTTTGGGGTCTGCCCCCAGGCCGGTCATGCTGCAAAGACTGCGAGCTGTTGCCAGTCAATACCAGGCGCTTTCTCCGGATCGTTTTGTGATGCCAACCTACCATATTATCACCACCATTGCCGACCCGTATCCAGGGGAGTTTGACAATTACAGTCACTGGCTTCACATTGATACGGTGAAGGAGTGGGTAACGGCAGCCGAGGAAGAAAATGTGGCGGTGATTCTGGATATTCAACCCGGTTATGCCGACATTAGCTACGAAGTAAACCGGCTCAAAGAATTTTTATATCTGCCTCATGTTCATCTGGCGTTGGACCCGGAGTTCACGATGGAAGATGGGGAGATTCCGAGCCGTGCCATCGGCCAGATTTATGCCGACCAGATCAATGAGGTTCAGAAATTTTTGAATGACATTGCTTTAGAAACGGGGCTGAACAAAGTCTTGATCATTCATCAGTTTGAACCGCCAATGGTTCGGAATAAGGATGAGATAATTGATTATCCTTATGTGGAACTGGTCTTTGATGCCGATGGTTTTGGCGGGCCGGGTGCTAAGATTGGGGATTACCAGCAATACGCGGCCGAACCAGGCTTTGAGTTTGGGGGATTGAAACTGTTTTATACGTGGGACGCGCCGCTGCTGTCACCGGGGGAGGTGATGGCCTTGGAGCCGCAGCCAGCCATTATTGTCTATCAATAAGTCCCGAATTTATTTCAGGCGATTATTCAGGTGACAACAGGGTGATTTTACCCGGCAAGATGTCATACCTGATTTCGGAGGCGGCTTCGGTCAGGACTTCGCCGTCGGCGTGGATGGGGCTGCCCGGTTTGCTGACGATGGTTAGATTGGGCGTACGGCCGTAAGTGACTTTCTTGTGGTGAATATGTGTTCCTCGAAACAGCCGGGCCAGAACGACCAGCACAGTTAGCTTTGAGATTTCCGGGGCCAGCACAAAGTCAAACAGACCGTCGCTCAGAGAAGCATCGGGAGCCATTGGAAAAAGACCGCCGGTTCGGGGACTGTTACAGATGGAAAGCAGATATGTCGGCCCTTCATAGCCGCCACCCTCCCAGGTTATCTTCATATCCCAGGCCTTGAGCTTGGCAAGGGCTTTTACCAGGGCAACGATATATCGGATATTCCCAGAGAGCTTGACAAGCCGTTCGTTCTCAATGGTGACAAGCGGCTCCATAGCGGCGGCGCAGTTGTTGTCAAAATAATGGATCTTGCCGTCAAAGGTGACCTGACCGGCGTCTATCTGCCTGGTTTTTCCCGCTGCGAAGGCACGGGCTGCCTCAGATAGATTGCGCGGCAAATGGGCCATGTCATTGAAGTCGTTGCCAGTTCCAATAGGCAAGATACCAAAGGGGATGGTTGGCCCGTTGCCAGCAGCCTGGATAAGACCGTTTACGACTTCGTTAACAGTACCGTCGCCGCCAGCGGCAATGACAATGTCATACCCCGCTTCGACGCTTTCGAAGGCAAGGCGGGTTCCCTGATGGGGTTCGGGGATCAGCACCATATCAAAATCGAGATCGGCAGCACGTAAAGCCTCCTCGACGGCCGTTACACGCTTTTTTGCGCCCCAGCGATTGGCGTACGGGTTAAGAATAATTTTTGCTTTTTTCATATGGATAAGGATGAACGAATAGACCCTGGTTGGTTGGTAATAATAGATGTAACACCGAGATTTGCCAATCGTTGTGCTTCTGCCGGATCGTCAACGGTCCAGACGTTCACCAGGAGTTTTTGGCGGGCGGCCCAGGCCATGTACCGGCCGTTTACCAGCTTGTGGTGGGGATTGTCGCCCGCAGCTTTGACGAGTTGGTGTTTGAATGAGGAAAGGCCGGAAAGGCGCAGATGAGCGACCGGCGTTCGGCTGCTCAAGGTGCGGCGGGCCTGGCGAATGGCGAGAAGGTTGAAGGAGGAAACCAGGACATGTTCTTCCAGGTGGTGGCCTTCGATGCGTTCGGCAACGGCCGCAGCCAGGTTGGGATCGGGCCATAAACCAGACTTTAGCTCGACGTTATAGAGCAAAGTGGGGCCAAAGGTTTCAAAGAGTTGGTCTAAGGTGGGGATAGGTCGGCCGTCTCCAGCGTCAAGGGCTTCCAGTTGGTCGCGGGTTAATTTCGAGACAGCGCCGCTGCCGTTGGTGGTGCGGTTAACGGTGCTGTCGTGGATGATGACCGGAACGCCGTCGGCCGAAAGCTGAACATCCAACTCAATACCGTCCGCCTGCTGTTCAGCCGCCAGGGCAAAAGCAGTGATTGTATTTTCCGGGGCATCAAAATTGGCTCCTCGATGGGCGATAATCAAAGGGGTAGAGGAGGCAAACCAACCGCTCATTTGAGTTTGGTGGAGAGAAGAATCTCACGCCAAGACGCAAAGGTGCAAAGATTCGGATTCCTTACAACCATTGCATCTTGGCGTGTCATAAATAATTCCGGTTGGTGTCTATTAGAGATCAACAAAGTAGGAGTCGGAAGCACGATCCAGCAGTTCTTTGGTAAGGGCCGGTTCCAGCCCGGCGTAGCTGCAAACGTCCATGATCTGGTCCAATATGTCACGGGGGTGGTTGGCCCGGAGCGGCCGATTTTTCTTGATGTAATGCTCTTGAAGCAGGTAACGAATGGCCTGTTCGTCGTAATGTACCTTACGGTGGTCGCAGACCCGTCGGAAGATTTCACGGTAGGACTCAAAAGAAGGCGAGCTAATTTCGATTTTGTGGCGGATACGGCGGAGAAAGGCTTCGTCTACCAGATCGCCGGGGGGAAGGTTGGTAGAAAAGACGAGCAGGACGTTGAAAGGAACCTCGATTTTTCGGCCGGTGTGCAGCGCGAGAAAGTCAATGTTTTTCTCCATCGGCACAATCCAGCGGTTGAGCAGATCACGGGGCCGAATTTGTTGACGGCCGAAGTCGTCAATGAGAAACATGCCGCCGTTGGCCTTCATCTGGAAGGGGGCTTCGTAATATTTGTTGTTGGGATCGTAAACGAGGTCGAGGCCGTCCATTGTCAGCTCACCGCCGACCATGATAACGGGACGTTTGATCTTCAACCAACGGCCGTCTCGCCGACCGGCACCCAAATTACCGGTGCTAGAACCATTGATGGGGTCATCTTCGGCCGATTCGTGATTTATTTCGTCATAGACCTTAATAATCTGACCGTCCACCTCGACTGCGTAGGGGATATACATATCGTTGCCGAGAATCATTCGGCCCACGCTTTCAGCAATGGTTGTCTTCCCGTTTCCGGGTGGGCCGTAGAGGAAAATAGAACGGCCGGAATTCACAGCCGGGCCAATTTTCTGAAATATCTTCTCGTCCAGGACCAGGTGGGCCAGCGCCCGACGCATCATCTGTTGGTTCACACGCAAACGACGGGTTCCCTGGGCGCGAATAGCGGTCAGATAACTATCCCAGGTGACCGGCGCAGCTTCTGCGTAGGTGGTGCGTTCTAGCTGCTCCCTGGCACGATTGGCCCCTTTATTGGTAATGGTGTACTGATAAGCGCCTGCCCCAAGACCACCGGAGCCTTTTACTTCACAAAATTGCTCTCGCTTCAAATGATCCATAATCGGGTGAAGCACTGTCTGGAACGGCAGCCGCAAATGTTCAGCAATCTGATAGCCAGTAAGCTGTCCTCGAAAGTACATAATTTTGAGGACCATATCGCTCAGAAAGCCATGACTAAGCCCGGTACTTTCGAGGCTGTCTATTGGCGGTGGTTGCCAGCCTTCAAATGGGTGAACATTTGTAGAAAGTGGTGTCATATCCTACTCCAGAAGAGATTATTCTATATGGTGAACCTGTATTAAGTTTGTATGCCCACTGCTCCCGAATGGAATACCGGCCGTAATGACAACATGATCGCCACTTTTGACAATACCGAGCGGCTGGACTGCAGAAACGGTTTGTTCAAGCATGGCATCGGTGTTGGTATAGAAATTGGAGACCAATATACATTCGACTCCCCACACCAGGGCCAGTTTCCGCTGGGTCTTTTCGATGGGGGAGACGGCCAGAATAGGCGTCTTTGGCCGATGGCGAGCAATCATTTGAGCCGTATGACCAGACATCGTTGTACTGACAATAGCGCTCGCTTTTAGCGTTTCTGCCACCGCACAACTAGCGGCACTAATCGCCTCAGTCGAGCTGCTTGAATTGCCTAATTGCTGCCGCTTGGTTCGCCATTCGGTATAGGGGAACTCTTTTTCAGTTATTTCGCTAATTTGTTTCATCATCAGAACAGATTCAACCGGATAGGAACCGGAAGCGGTTTCCTGTGAAAGCATAACGGCATCGGTGCCATCCAAAATGGCATTGGCAACGTCACTCGCCTCCGCTCTGGTTGGCCGGGGGTTGCCAACCATTGACTGTAACATCTGGGTGGCGGTAATAACTGGCTTGCCGACATTGTTGCACGATCTGATGATGCGTTTTTGTAAGAGGGGCACTTCCTGAGGGGGCATTTCGATGCCCAAGTCACCACGAGCGACCATCATACCATCCGCCACATCTCTAATTTCTTCCAGGTGGTCAATGGCTTCGCGCTTTTCAATTTTGGCAATGATAGGCAAGCTGTTTAATGATTCTTTTTCCATCCACTGCCGCATCTCTTCAATATCGGCCGCTGTTCGGACAAACGAGAGAGCCACAAAATCCAGATCCAACTCGCAGATGAGCCTCAAATCTTCCTGATCCTTATCGGTAAAGCTGGAGATGGGCAAATCTGTGCCCGGCGCGTTGATACCCTTTCGAGATTCCAAAAGCCCCGGAACTGTTACTTTACAACGCAAGGCATCATTTTGCTTGTTGGTAACAACCAGTTCCACTTCTCCGTCGCCGATAACCAACTTAGCACCCACTTCTACCGCATCTATCAGTTCGGGGTGGGGAAAGTGAATCATTGCGGGCTGCCCGCGATGGGTCGTTAAAACAACTTCATCATCGAGACTCAGTTGAATACCGTCTGTTCGGACATACCCCAACCGCAGTTTTGGGCCTTGCAAGTCCCCTAAGAGAGCTAATACTTTGTCTTCTTGGGCAGCTACCTCGCGCAGCATTTTGACGGTAGCACGATGGGATTCGTGGTTGCCATGCGAGAAGTTAATGCGGGCTACATTCATGCCTGCGTTTAACATTTTGCGGATGGTATCCGGATCGTCTGAAGAGGGGCCGATAGTGGCGACAATTTTTGTCCGGGCCATAATCTTTACTCGGTGTGATCTAAGGTGATTTGTATATCATTGTCGGGCAGTTTAATCGCCGTGATCTGGATGCGATCATTGGAAGCAAAATTTTCTTCCAGCCACTCTTGAACCTGCGGGGCCAGAACGATTCGAGCCTGATCATTTGGCACTAGCCGCCAGACTGAACTCTTTTTGTTTATCTTTTCTTCATACTTCACAGTTATTTCTCTGACCTCGGTCCGGGCATTGAGCGCGAAGAAGGGCCAGTGGTTCGTTGTAAGGTTGACGAATCCCTTTTTGATATGAAGCGGTTTTAGCTCGCTGACGTAGGTGAATCTTTCTAAATCGGCCGCTTCTGATGGCTGTCGAATCGTTGTATCTTCGACAAGTTTAGCGGTTCTTGCACGTGCCTCACTCGCCTGTCTGGTTTTTGCCTTCGAGCGGCGAGGTTTGCTGGTCATCATCTTCACAATCGACATCAGGTTTGCAATCCGGTCGCTCATCACTTTAATGATGGCTGGCCCCATTGCAGAGGCTTTCTCAGATTCTATACGCTCGCTGAGGAGGAACGTAACCAGCCATTGGCTTTCATTATTCAAAAAAGCAGCCCGGCTGAGGATGGATGCTGTCGAATCCAGATCGAGTTTTATGACCGAATCCTTAAAAAGATCCTGATAATTTGCGGCCGTTTCTTTCTCTTCATCATATTCCATCTGCTGTAAATGCAGGTGCCATTCCGGCCCTAAATCGCTTACCAATTGATAAAATGTGGCCGGTGCCGCTTCCAGCGATTTATAAGCCTTAACCAGCATGGCTTTATTACTCATACCGAGACTTAGCTCTAAACTCATGGGTCTGGCATTGAAAGCAATATACAAACCTTCTTCCGGGGTTTCATGGCTGGAAATATAAACGCTTCGACTGTCTTTATCTAATCCGTGATAGGGAAATTGCGCCTGGATGTCGCGGTGAAGGTAAAAGTATAGGGCGTCGATAAAAATTTCTAACTGTGAAAGTGCAAATTCGATTGCTTTTTCTTCACCGGCCCAGCCAAAAGCTGAGAATACGGGCATTTGCAGGCCAGTGAATTGATTACTAGATGGCATATTTGAGACCTCTCGTTTGTGTTATTAGGGGTTGTGGGCAAATCTGGCAAAAGGGCGATTTGTATTCTGATAACCAGCTAAATTTAACAAGCATTTTCAAGATGTGCAAGTTATTTGATGCGATACCCCTTTTCCTCGTTGTTAAATATCCAGGCGACCACCGTTCCAATTTCGATATGGTCTGGCAAGTAGGTTTTCATGGTGATGGAGGAGGAGCCTCTGGTGTGGATCTGGTTCTGACTACGGCGCATACGGCGGAAGCGTTCTTGCCAGCTTACGAAGTTACTCGGCCGTAAATCAACCCAACCCTTTCTTGCCCATAGATCAACCTTTTCCTCATTGCAATCTATTTCGTGATAGATACTTTCGGGAATATTCATGCGCGGCCCCCGCAGCAGCGTTTTGCCGTCTGGAACCAGGATCGGGACGCCAATTGATGTAATGGTGGTACGCAATAAATCTTCTTCCAGAATGAACTGGTAGACTGTTTCGGATATTTCGCTGGCAGGCGTCTCAGTGACTGCCTGCAACGTCTGATAGTTGAGTTTAAGCAGATGCGCTTCGTAAAGCAGCTTGGAAAGCTCCGGCGGCCCCAACTGGCCCAAAGCGACGCTGTGAGTATTTGTTTCTTCCTCTATACGGGCCAGCTTATCCAGGGCAGTCTGGCGCAGGACGCCTGCCCGATAGCTGGGGGTCATGACGCTGCTGTCCAGGGCGGCGATAAGGTCGTAGCCGGTGTTGCTGCCTTTTATCTCCAACACGGCCTGGTGGGCAATTTCTTCGGGGGTGACGGATTCCATCTGGTGTATGTGGGTGATGGTTTCAAATTCGCCACGAGCAAAGACGCCGTTTTCGCCTGTATCCACCCCGGCCATACGCAGTTTGCTAAAGCGTTTGAATTGGTTCTCGTCGCCTTTGAGGGAGAGACGGCCGTTCAACTCATAAGGCAAACTCTCATAGCGAAATTGAGGCAGTCCGCGCCTTTTAATAGCTTGATAACTAACCTTTCGATAGCCAATCATAGCCGCCGGTTTTATCTCCTTGACCAGAGGCCCGCCCGGTGTTCGGGCCATGAGGAACATCAGGCCGGTATGAGCAAAGGCAATTGTATTTTTCCGCATAAGCAGGGCGCTGGGTTTGTCTTCGCTGTGGGTATAGGGAATGTTCAGCCCCATGCCACCGGTCCCGGTGGTGCCAACTTTCAGATAAAGGCGCGTCTTGACTTCGCACATGGCCCGGTGCAAAAGCTGGACATGGCGGATAAGTTGGGCTGTGGATTGGGAAATGAGCAGCATCCCAATATTCCGTTCTATTTCCCTGCCCAACTCGCTCA
>JBAPRX010000072.1:0-3570 GCA_049281335.1 Promineifilaceae bacterium (SeqCode) | reverse complement strand
ATAAGAAATCGGGTCATGACGAAGCTGAGACGCCACCAAATCATTTTGGTGTCTAAGACAAGAAAGCTATTATTCTTATTTTAATGTGCTCTTTTCTCGGCCGGGAAAGTTATTCCGCTGGCTTGAGAAGGATAATGGGTTGGTAAAAGGCTGCCTGATTACCAATTACCAGCAGTGCCTTTTACCGCCAATTACCCTATTAGAAAGGCCGAAACGGCCCGGAGGGTATTTTCAAGACGTTCGGTGTTGAGGTGGTAACACTTTGCGCCATTACAGCGCCGCTCAATGAGATAACCGGTCGCGCTTAGTTGGGTCAGGTGACGAGACGCGGCCGATTGGCTCATGTCCAATTGTTTGATGATGTCCTGCGAGCGTTGTTCGCCCTCGTCGGCAATCAACTTCAAGATGCTCAGGCGGGAATCGTCGGCCAATGCGCTCAAGCGCACCAAAATCTCGGCCCGACTGAGGTCGGGGGCGTGTAGATCAGCCCCTTCGGGCAGCCGAGCGCCAAAGACGATCCGGACGGCGTCCCCACGTGGGAATATGCTCAGATAGGGGCCGATGTGGGTCGAAGGGACAAAAACAAGCTGTTCAAATTCCAGCAGCCTTCGTTCCCAATGCTTTTCACTCGGTTTTTGGCCGGTGATAAACTCGACCGCTTCCATCCGTTCCATCTGGCTGAAATCAATCTGTCGAAAAGCGGTGACGGCATCACGCAGCATCGGTTCGACCCGCTGCCATTCGACGGCCAGATAGCTGTCCCACATATGTTGCAGGTGGGAGACGACCAGCTTTTGCAAAGCCGGAGGATCAACCAGATAGGTATAAGCCTCTGATTCAGTAGCGATGTCAAGGTGCTCTGGTTTGAAACGCTGCTTTAAGTACGTCAGGAAGGTTTCAACGTCAGATAGGGCCACCTGCCGGTCTGTGATAGGGGACGCTTCTTCTTCCCATACAGGCATCATGTCGTAGGTGTCCAGTATTTTGTCCCGCAGTGTTTCCGGATCGGCCGTTGCCAGATGATCCAGGTAGGCGGGGAAGGAGGGCCAGCTTTGGAGAGGAACGGTTGCGAAGTGAAGGCCCATCATGACCAGATCGTGCCGGTGCTTTTCTTCGGCCGTCATTTTCGCCAATGTTTGTGTCGTCCACTCACCCAAACCGGAAAGTTTCTCGGCCCGCAGGATCAGCATCAGGCTTTGAATGGCATTGTAGGCCGGTTCGATGTCGAAGCTAATCGCGGTATCAGTTTGATTCAAAAGAATATTTTCAGTCGGTGCAGGCATGGCAGTGCCTCTTTTGAGATTTGGTGGTCACTAATTCTGAATAATTAAGTAATGTTGATTACCTTGTTATCCAACTTACCCGGTTAATCGGGTAATACGCATATAATAAAGGATTTTTTGGAATTTGTCAAGGGGAATAAAAAGCAGAGGCCGTACTTTGTTAGTACGGCCTCGCGCCCAACTTCCGAAGAAGTTGGGGGGATATAGTCAAATTATATCAAAAAAAGGGCTGGGAATTCAATATTGGCAAGAAGAGCAATACCTGACTTTATTGTGTTTTACGGCCGTCCTCCCGGAAACGCCCACCTCAAAAAATCAGGCAATAGCTTTGCCCAGGTCTCATAGTTGTGCCGACCCCCTTCAACCTCCACATAGACAACATCTTCCCCATTCTGATAGCCAACGGAAATAAGGGCATCAATTAGCTCCAGGGTGTCTTGAATGGCGTCTATGACGCCGTTGTTGTCGCGGTCGGCCGTTTCGTCGCGGGTGGCGGCTTCCAACCAGATTCGGAGCTTGGCTTCTCGCTCTCCTTGCCGGACGATCTGGTGCATAATCAATTCGTTGGGCGTCAGATTAGGTTCGTCTTCGGCCGACCGCCACCAGAAGGAGCCGGAAAAGACGCCAACGGCCGAAAAAAGCTCAGGATAGTTCCAGGCAATGTCGAAAGCCGAGAGGCCGCCGAGGGAGACACCGGCTATTGTGGCGCCACTTTGGGTGCGGTACTGCTGGTTGATGAGGGGCAGGAGTTCTTCTGTCAGGAAACGGCCGTACAACCCCGCTTTCTTTCCCAATTCCTGGGCGTTGGGCGCAACGGCCGTACCATATTCTTGCAGCCGATCCTCATTGGTTGGCACAGCGACAACGATAATTGGCTCGATTAAGCGGCGGTTATAGAGGGTTGCCAGTGTCTCATGGAGCTTGAACTGCTCCCGGTCCTGGCCGTCATTGAGATAGAGGACGGGGTGCTGTCGGCCTGTCTGTTCCTCATAGCCAGGCGGCAAATAGACGTAGATCGGCCGACTGTTTTCCAATAACTCAGCGGCAACGTCCTCAATGGTGACAACCTGGACGGTCGCCAAGAGGCGTTCATGGCGCCGCTTACTGAGCCGGTAGAGGATATAGAGCAGACAGAGGAGGACGGCCGTGATGAAAACAATTTGAGTCGGCATGGTCATGCCATAATTGTAATTTGTAATTTGTAATTCGGTAATTGGGTTGGTGACTAACTGTACGGAGATTAGAAATAGACCAGATAAGAGATGTAGAACCAACGTGACTATTTAAGTGACAGTAACTTTACCTTGAGGTAGTAGAGCAATAATAACCACTTTGAAGTGACTGTCACCTTTAAGGCTGCATAGTTATAAACCAACAAACAATTGTCATTTCGAACGGGTTATTCTGAAGCTGTCCAAACAGCAAATCAAGATTAGAGAGGAATCTTTCAGGGTACGAATTCTTGCAGAACTACCTCGAAAGATTCCTCAATTCGCTTGTCTTGAGTGTCACCTTTTAGTTATTGAATGACGCTCATTTCGGAATGACTTGACATAAGGAAGGTTCCTTGCAGCCTTTACCTGCTGGATAAATAAATAAAATAACAACAGATCAGCCAATCAACCCAATCAACCCAATCAACCTAATCACCCAATTACCCAATCACCAATCACGAATTACCCTCAATCGTGATCGGGATGACGTGCGGCTCCCCGGCGTAATTGCCGTCTTTCATGACCACGACGAGATGGATGAAGTAGTCACCGGGGGGGAAGGCGGCGGCGACGAGCGTTTCCAGGGTGTTGTTCACGACCGGGTCGCTGTGGGTTTCGCCGAGGGTGATCCAGTCGCCGGGGCTGCTGGCGTAGGCGATTTCAACTTTGTAGAAGCTGACCTGGGAGCGGTCGAAGTCGGCCGTTCCCACAATCGGTAGAATACCACTGACTGTATCCCCCGCTTTAGGGCTGGTGATGCGCCAGATGGCCGGGACCAGGGGGTCACGAACGGCCGTTAGAATCTCTTCGGTGCAGGCTGATTGAGGTAGCACCTGAAGATCGTGGTCGTCGGCCCACTTATAGGCTTCCTCCAGACTTTCCGTGTTGCGGGGCGGGGTCAGGAAAAGAAGCGGCGCGGCGTCGGGAGGCAGTTGGTCATAGGCCGTTCCCTGGGCGAAGTGACAGTAGGGCGGCGGGGGAAGCGCTTCGCCGTTGAGCGAGGCAGTGACCGTCTCTTCAGGCAGCGGCGGCAGCAAAACGGCCGGAATGCGCCAGATGGCCGGTTCGATCTG
>JBAPRX010000071.1:0-5259 GCA_049281335.1 Promineifilaceae bacterium (SeqCode) | reverse complement strand
TGCCAGATGCCCATCTTGGGATAGTCATTCAACCAGGGATGGGAAGCATCGTCAGCCCGCATTCCGTAGAACCACCAGCCGCCGGAGACAGGATCGGCCGTCTTGGAGACAGCAATACATTCATAATACGGCCCATTCTGGATATTGTTCCAGGCAAAGTCCGAGATAATCCAACGGCCGCTCACATTGTCATACAGAACCACCGGGTCGCCATTATTACTGGCGTCACAAGGGGTGCCGGTTCCGGCAAAAAGGGTATCGAAAGTAAAGGCCGCCAACTGCGACCCTGTTTTACTGTAGATACCAATGGATGTATTAACAGCCTGGATAAAATGATTCGGGCCAATATCGCCCTGAGTGTCGGGAGGCCATCCAGCTCCCCAGTTGTTCAAGTCCAGCCCGCCAAAGTTTTGGGTCGGGCCAGGGATAAGATTCGGTGCTGAAACCGAATCTTGTTTAACGGGATCAATATAGTCAGAATCAATTTCTCCCGCTTCTGCATCACTGCCCTCAAATTCAAATTCGACACCCAGCGACTTTTCTTCGGGGCCGATTTGGGGCAAATCACGAACATCGCCGTCAAAGGAAGCGGCCGTATTCGTCCTTCCTGCTTGAACAGCGCTCATACTTGTGTCGCTAAAATCGCGTTCAACCTCCGTGATCGCATCGCTGCCAGGGAGCAGCAGTTCAATAGCTGCTTCCCGCTTGGCGCTTTCGGAGGCTGGTCCACTCGCCTTTAGCAAAAGGATCAGACCATACACACTAAGGAGCATCAAAAGAATTCCAGAAATAACTTTTTTATTTGACATGCATTTCTCCAAAACAAAAAATAAACAAAAATCACCCATGACATGATATGGCAGGGTAAATCCTGGCCTACATTACATATTGCCGACGGAGGGCGTCAGGGTAGAGAGCTAGGTGTTTGAGCGGTTGAATGTTTTACATAATATATGGATGACAGCTTGAAGTTAATATAAGCTGCTCGGAAAATTACGAAGTGCCAAAAGTATATCTCCTCAGGTTCTTTTAGTCTACCCACCAAATTTCCTAACTTGCTTGCCCGTTCTACTTATGATAGCATTTGTAGCCACATGGCGGATGTAGTGTAGGGGTTAACACGTCTGGTTGTGGCCCAGAAGATCGTGGGTTCAAATCCCACCATTCGCCCTTGGGGTCGATAGCGACGACATCGACCCCTTTTGCATTTCTAGCATAGCTAGAACTTGCGCCCGTAGCTCAATGGATAGAGTACCTGGCTTCGAACCAGGTGGTTGGGAGTTCGAATCTCTCCGGGCGTACAGAAAAGGTTGATTAAGTTGATTGGGTTGATTCAACTAATCACCTTCATCAACTTAATCAACTAATCCACACAATCATCTGAAAGATTTCCCGTGCAAGAATTAGCAGGAATAAAAATTGGACATGCAACCCGGGCGGAATATCACACCGGCTGCACCGTCTTTCTTTGCCCGCCGGGGACGGTTGGCGGGGTAGATGTTCGCGGTCCTGCCCCCGGCAGCCGCGAGACGGTATTATTAGCCCCGGACAAATCGGTCACAACGATTAATGCCGTCTTACTGACCGGAGGCAGCGCCTTTGGCCTTTCGGCCGCAGACGGCGTCATGCGCTACCTGGCCGAAAACGGCATTGGACATCAAACCCCGATTCGGCCGATTCCCATAGTTGCTGGGGCAGTGGTTTACGATCTGTTCCTGGGCGGCGGTCAAGGGCTGCCGGACGGCGAACTGGGCTATCAAGCCTGCCTCAATGCTGGCAGCGACCCCATTGAACAGGGCAACGTCGGAGCCGGAACCGGCGTCACCGTTGGAAAGTGGGGCGGCTTTCAAGGCATTATGAAAGGCGGCTTCGGTCTGGCTTCGCTTCAGGAAGGCGATCTGGTGGTCGGCGCAGCGGCCGTTGTGAACGGCGTCGGCGACGTGGTCAACGAAGACGGCACGGTTCTGGCAGGCGCCTATAAAGCGGAAGGCGGCTGGCGGGTCGAAGAGGATCCCCTCCGCCGCTTCCCGGAGTTGGCTCCCGCCAATCTGGGGACGAATACAACCCTGATCGTTGTTGCCACCAATGCCCGGTTTGATAAAGTTCAGGCCAACCGTCTGGCCCAACGCGCTCACGATGGGATGGCAATTGCCGTTCGGCCGGTTCACACCACCCACGATGGAGACACGGCCTTTGCCCTTGCAACCGGGCAAGTCGAAGTACCTTTTGACGTAGTCGCCAACGCGGCCGTTCTCATGGTTGCAGAAGCAATCCGAAACGGCGTCCGACACGCAGCAACAGCAGCCGGGATACGCGGCCTGAAGGCCAGTGAACCCTAAGAAGTCGGCATTAAAAAGTTAAGTGGTAAACAATAAATGGTGATTTGGCCGGAACTGGTTCCTAATCACCAATCACCAATCACTAATCACTAATCACCAATCACCCAATCACCAATCACCGGTAACGAGGAAGAGATGACAAAAAACAGTATTTATCCAGAGCTTCCCAGAATAGAAGTGGAGGCTCTCGGCATCCGCACCAACTGTTATGTGGCGGGAGATGAGGGAAAACCGGCCGTTATTCTCCTGCATGGTATGTCCACTTCGGCCGATAGTTTTCGAGAGCTTATGTCCCTGCTGGCTGACGATTTCCGGCTCATTGCCCCGGATATTCCCGGCTTTGGCTACAGCGAAAACACAAATCCATACACGATGGAACACCTCATTGAGTGGCTGGCCGACCTGGTTGAAACGCTTGAACTCCCCTCCGCCCACCTCTTGGGACATTCTTTCGGTGGCGTATTGGCAATGGGGCAGGCCCTTTCTTATCCTGAAAAATATGATCGGCTGGTGCTGGTTGCTCCGGCCGTTTTGGTAGCCAGCCAGTACCCCGATTGGCTCAAAAAGGCTGGCAAAAACCTGCGTCTGGTCGAGGCCGGTATTGTCTTCTCCAGAGTCTTGTTAGAGCGGCAAATTCGGGTTCCTTTTTTTGATGCCAGTTCGATGGATGAGACGGTTTGGGAACGTCGCCGGACAGATTACGCTAATTCTCGCGCTTCGGCCGCTGCCATGAATGCCGTTGCCTTTTACGATGTTCGGCCGCGTTTGCCGGAGATTAAGCAGCCCACCTTCATTATTTGGGGCGAAGACGACCCCGTCGTCCCCCACGAACATGCTGAAAAGATAGATAAATATATCGCTGATTCTCAGATTTATAAGGTATCCACCTGTGGTCACATTCCGATGTTGGAACGAGAGCAAGAGGTGGCCGGTATTATTCGGGAGTTTCTTCAATGAGTACACCAATACCCCCAAACAACCGTCCAGTTATCGCCGTTTTTGGCAGTTCAGCCCCGGAGGAGGGGCAGCCGGACTATGAAGCGGCTCGCAAAGTCGGCCGTCTCTTGGCCGAAGCTGGTTTTGCCGTCGCTACCGGAGGCTATACCGGAACGATGATGGCCGTCAGTCAGGGGGCTTCCGTAGCAGGCGGCCATGTGATCGGTGTGACCTGCTCCCAGATTGAACAGTTCCGCCCCCTCGGCCCCAACCGGTGGTTAACCGAAGAAATTCGCTATGCAACCCTGCGCGAACGGCTCATTCACCTGGTTGAACACAATGACGGCATCATTGTCCTTCCCGGCGGCATCGGGACCCTCTCCGAGATGGCCCTGGCTTGGAGTTTAATCCAGGTCGAGGAAATTCCGGCTCGGCCGTTAATCCTCATGGGCCAGATGTGGCAGGACACCATCAATGCTTTCATACAAGCCTCCTATGTCTATGAAATCCACCAGAACCTCATCAAGGTTGCTCTTACCCCTGAAGAAGCGATTGAAACGTTGAAGCGGGAGTTTGAAATCAAGAAGTAGTGCAATCAACAATTAACTGTGAATTGTTGAATTTGTGAACGATTAATGAACTTTTGGGGCGACTGTCTTATCTCACACAATGAATGATATTCTATTCTTGAAACTCGGCGGGTCTCTCTTGACTGACAAAACGGGGGTGGAAGCGGTGCGAGGGGATGTCCTTACTCGTCTGGCCGGTGAAATTGCTGCCGCTCGACAGGCAAACCCCGACCTCAAACTTCTCCTGGGGCATGGCAGCGGCTCTTTTGGGCATGTAGCGGCCCGAAAATATGGAACCCGGCATGGCGTCAAAACGGCCGAAGGCTGGCGTGGCTTTGCAGAGGTCAGCGCGTCGGCCGCCCGGCTCAACAAACTGGTTCGGGAAGCGCTTCTGGATGCCGGTGTGCCAGTATTGTCACTCCAACCCTCCGCTTCGGCCGTTTGCGTGAATGGACAAATTAAATCGCTGGCTGTCAGCCCGGTCGAAGCAGCTCTATCGGCCGGATTGGTTCCCCTGGTTTATGGCGATGTCGCTTTTGACACGGAAATGGGGGGAACGATCATCTCAACCGAGGAGATATTAAGCTATCTGGCCGAGCTGATACGGCCGTCCTGGCTCCTGTTAGCCGGAGAGACGGCCGGAGTGCTGGACAATCACGGCCGTGTCATCCCTGAGATTACCCGCCAAAATTCCGAGGACATACAAGCCGCTTTGGGCGGCTCAAGAGGGACAGACGTCACCGGCGGCATGGCAAGCAAGGTCAACAATATGATCACGCTGGCCGAGCAGTTCCCCGGTCTGTATATTCGCATCTTCTCAGGAATGGTCGAAGGGGAGTTAACCAGAGCTATTTTGAATCCGGCCCAGGCATCTGGAACCCGGCTCTTTCATCCTGCTTAATGGGGTGTATAGAGAACGGCCGATTCCCCCACCAACGCATCCCAAATATCCCCCATCAAATCTGCCAGTGCCACCGAGCGGCCCAATTCGTCTGCCACCTCCTGCGGTGTCATATCATCCAGTGAGATCACGTCAGGATGGTCGAAGATAACGCGAGGCAAAACAACCAGCTCCCCATAACCGGCCGTTTTTAACTGCGCCAGCACATCCCCCGCCATTAACAGCCCTGCGGCCGTAATCGTGTCCCCTAATCGCTCATTGATAATCTGGCGAACCTGTACTCTAACGCCAGTCATAGCAGCAAACTCAGAAGCGGCCGTTTCCAACGTTGGCCCGAAGAGCGTTCCCGTCACCAATGTGACATCCTGGTCGGGAGTCGGCCGTCTTTCCCCCTGCCACCCTTCAATCTCCGCTTTGACCATCTCCCAATCATTTAAAAAGCGGCGCACCATGCCCAGGCCATTCTCCTGCAACTGCTGGCCGTCATAGGCTTCTATTTGTGGCACTTCTCGAC
>JBAPRX010000070.1:0-8837 GCA_049281335.1 Promineifilaceae bacterium (SeqCode) | reverse complement strand
CACGGCGGCGAAGTCGTGATGCCCATGATGGAAATTCCCCAGACAGGCTGGTTTGCCATGTTCAAAGACCCAACAGGCAATGTGCTGGCCCTGTACAAAGCAATGGAGATGGAGGGCGAGTAGTCGATAGTCAGTAAACAGTTCTTCAAAAAAAGATTAGCCACGAATTTCACGAATTACCGCTAAAATTCTAACGATCATTTGTGATAATTGGTGTGAATTCGTGGCTTAATTCTTTTGGATTGAGGGGGTTCGCCTTTTTTGTGGGGTGGGGGCAAACATCTGGTAAGTCTTCCTTTTTCTGGTAAAAATAGCATATGTTATCTCTGATTTCGGGCGGTGAACCATTTTTCATGCCGGGTGGTCGGACTGGATGCCTGCTTATTCACGGGTTCACCGGCACACCGTATGAGATGCGGGGGTTGGGGACGCGGCTGGCGGAGCATGGGTACAGCGTCCTGGGAACAAGATTAGCCCATCATGGAACAAATGCGGCCGATATGAACCGGTCACGCTGGTGGGACTGGTACTATTCAGCCCTGGATGGCTGGCATTTGCTGCGGGGAATATGCGATCAGGTCTTTGTCATCGGTCATTCGATGGGCGGCGTTACGGCGCTGATGCTGGCGGCGAATAATCCTGTGGCGGGAGTCGTTGCCATGAGTACACCGGCAGCCTATCGAAACAAAGACCGCCAGATGCGTATTTCAAGGGTTGTCTGGCCGGTGCTGCCGTTGGTAAAGAAGCCGAGGGTTGATGACAAGGAGGAGTCCTGGCCCTCCTACGAAGACCACCCGGTTCGGGCGGTGGGCGAGCTGCTTACCTATATCGAAGCCATGATTCCGATGCTGCCGTCGGTCACTGCGCCGGCCTTGCTGATGCACGCCGTTGGCGATCCGACCGTCCCGGTGGCGAACCTGAATTTTATCTACGACAAGATTTCCTCAACAACGAAGCAAATGGTGCGGGTTGAGCGTGGGGGACACGTAATGACTGAAGATATTGACAAGGAAAAGGTATACCAAAAGGTCATTGATTTCCTGATTGACACAGGCGCATAATTGTCAGCATGCAGTAATCAGTAGCCGGTAGTCAGTTCATGACAATAGTAATCAGACACGGGTCGTCGGTTGAGGGTTTGGAACAATGGGTAAAAAGAATAAGATTTTTCACATTGATGATGAAGCAGAAATGCACATGCTGGTGAAGCTGATCCTGGGCAAACACGGCTATGAGTTGGACAGTGCCTTTAACGGCCGAGAAGCTCTGGATAAGTTGTCTACCTATCGCCCTGACCTTATCTTGCTGGATATAGCCATGCCAATCGTAGATGGATGGGATGTCCGCCAAAAGATGTTGGAGTATGAGCATCTGAAGGATGTGCCGGTAGTGCTGGTGACGGCCAAGTATGGCAGCGGCAATGCCATGCAAGGGCTGCACGAGATGGCGGTGGACGCCTATTTGACCAAGCCGTTTAATCCAAGCGAGTTATTGAGTACGGTGGAGCGGATTTTGGGGGAGGGGGGCAGTGAAAAGTAAAAAGTGATTGGTGAATCGTATATGGGTGAAGGGTTAACCGTTTACTGAGATTTGCTGCGGTGTTTGCGGTTGAAGTTCCAGGCGACGAAGATGGGGAGAAGGGCCAGGGCGGCGATTATGAGGGAGAAGAAGAGACCAATGCTGCCTATTGTTGTGCCACCCGGTACTTCAAACAGGTAGCCAACGGCGGCGAGGATGCCACCAACCCCAAAAAGAATGAGCGCAATCGCCAGAATGATAAGCGTCCAGCGGCGGGCCAGTTTCATGGAGGCGCGTCTGGAGCCGCTGATAAAGCCGGTCTGTCCGTTGAGGTAGACGGGGTGGGGCTGTCCGTCGTCATCCAGGTAGTAGGTGGCATAGACGGAGCGGAGCAGTTGGGTCCAGTTACGGTTGTGGAATTCGGCAGACCAGCGGTAATCACGGATGTGGTCAGCTTCGGCCGCTTTCTGGCAGTCGGCCGTTCCGGCCTGGAGAAAGGCGGGTTCGGCGTCGGGCCAGGCATCTTCCGGGGCACGATTGGGCAGGCGAATAAAAGCCTGGGCGATCAGGGCCGGTTGGTAAGGTTCGGCCGACTTTAGTTGGTACTCGCCCAGCCGCTGCCCCATTTCGGCCTCATCTTCCAGGGCGGGGGCGAGATGGTTGTTGTAGGTGCGGTTCAAACGGCCGATACGCGGCTCCCAGCGAATGCGCGTCTCTTTGACTTCTTTGGTGTGCCAGCCGCCTTTGTTTTGGTCATAGATTTCCTGGTGGCTGACAACCTGGTAGTCATAGCCCATTTCAGCCCGCCAGTCGGCGTGGACATTGCTGTCCACCAGCCAAAGGGGGATGTAGGTGTGGCGAATACGGCCGCTGAGCGTATCCGGCGATAAATCCTTGGGGGTGAAGGGGATGCCTTTAGCAAACTGCTCGATTTGGGCGGCTATTTTTCCCCTGGAGAGCTGCGGTTTGATGACCATTTCCGGGGGATAGATGGGCAACTGCTCGAAGGGCTGCTCAACGGCCGTCAGAGTGGCGTTAAAGCAGTGGGGACAGCGTTGAGGAGGTGAGTTCGGGGGCAGCAGGTAGCTCCAGTCGCAATGTTCACACACGGCCGCTTCCAGCCGAACGCCCCATTTCGCCGGATCAGACATCGTCCAACTCCTGGGCCTTCCTAAACAGAACGAGCGAGAAGGCGATGCCAACCGACCCCAGCACCAAAGCGCCCAACAAGAAGATAAAGCCTTCCTGTCCGAGGAGGATCAGGATGATACCGGCCAAAGCAGCCAGGATTGCCGGAGACATCATTGCCAACATCACCAGCCCAATCTTGACCCAATCGGCCGGTCGCTGCCCGGAAATCTCACCATTTTGACCATTGATCATGACTTGATAGCTCTTAGCCTGATAGTGATAGATGGCAATGTAAACGGGCAGCAAGATATAACGCCAGGTTTCACCGCTAAAATCGAGGCTCATGCTGAAATTGCGGATCTTGGACGTGCTGGCCTGGCTGCGACATTTCTGGCGGATCGTTTCTCGCATATTGTGGCGAGATGTTTCCCAGGCAGCATCCAGGGGTAAATCGTATGCCTGGGCATGTTGGCCCGCTAAAAATTTCGGTTCGTATTCCAGAAGGTCATTCAAATCGAACTGCTGAATCTGGGCCAACAGCTTCTCGCTCAAGCGGGTGCTTCCCGATATGACCATATCGTCAAAGAAATGACGGACGGAACCGGACTCCCACTTCCAGACAACTTTGGTGCTGGTTGTCCAGCTTTTGGTCCGAGAATTGTAATGGCGGGAGGATTGGGTATGGCCGACTTCGGCCCGCCAGGTGGCGTCGGCCCATGAGTCGAAGGTCCAGAAGGGGATGAAGACGGGAACAAAATCGGCGATTCGGGCCAATCGTCGCATCGAACTGGGGGTCAGCCAACTGCTGCCGAGCCATTCCCGCGCTATTTTCTGGCAGGCTTCGCTCTCCATTTTGAAGGGAATGAGGAAACGCGGCCGAAGTGCATCTTGGGCAGCTTTTTGTTGGATGACATTGTTGGAGCCGCAGAAGGGGCAGGTGTAGGTCAGTGTGTCGGGGGGAATGACGGTGCGCGCACCGCAGCGCTGGCAGTGGAGGTCGGTTCGCTCAACGCCCCAGCCGTGTGCGGCCCGTTCGACGGTTTCAACGGTGAACTCGAACTCTTCGGCCCCTTTGCCGACAACGGGCTTTTTGGGCGGTTCGTGATAGCCGCAGTAGCTGCATGTCAGGCCGCCGTCGGCCGCGCTGAAGCCGGTTGTGCCGTCGCATCGGGGGCAGTTGAAGGAGACGATGACTTTTTGCTCGCCGGTGTCTTCGGGGGCAGGCATGTAAAGTTCGATGCCGGGAACGGCCGATTTGGTGGGTATATAACCAGATGGGGGGAAAGAAGTGGGCATGATGAGATTGTGTTTGTGTCTATATTATTTGGCAGGTTAGCCACGAATTAGCACGGATTTTCACGAATTATAACAAAAAAGTGGTCTTTGGGAGAAGCTTTGAACGACAGCCCATTTATGGCTTTTTTTCCGGCCCCATTCGACTTTCTAAAGTGGCCCAGATGCCGGATGAAAGGGAACTGGGGCTGCGGCGTTTGAGATTGACTTTGTAGGTGACTAACTCGTCCTGGCCCAGCCGGATAAGCCAGCCCTGATGGGTCAGGGAGTCTAACGCTTCGGTTAATTCAAGCTCTGTCAGGCGGTCTGCTTCCGGCATTTCGGCCGTTGCGTCGCGTAGCTGAATTTGGGTCATCTGGACTTCACGAAGCATGAGACGCATGATTTTCCGCAGGCGTGGAGAAAGATCAGCCAGATCAAGCGGGCTGATTCCGCCTTCTTTGGCACGGTCATCCAGTTGGTTTTGGAGTCGATCAAAAAGTCCCATGATTGCTTCGTACCAACGATTAATACAGTTCTGGCATCGGAATTGGATCCTGTGGATCGCAAATCGTACACCAGATCGCCCCGGCAACGGGAACGAGTTTCGGGGTTTTGTTATCACCCAGATACATTGCCAGGATCACCGGGCGGTTGGCGGCATGGTCTTTACAAACAAAACGGCCGCAAAAGGCGCAAGCTGCCCGCGCCGGATGGTCACATTGCCAACATTGCACAGTGAAGTCTCCAAACAAAAGCTTTGCAAATGGCAAATGGCAAATGGCAAGTAATCACCAACCAATCACCAATTACCAATTACCAATTACCAATTACCCAATCACCAATCACCAATCACCCATCCTCCAAAATACGCCTCGCCACACCTTTGATCTGTACGGACCAGGGATGGTTTGGGTAGCGTAGGGAGAAGATGTCTGTACTTTGTAAATCAACCATATCTTCGGTTAAAGGCATAACCCCGGCAACCTCCACGTTGTAAAAGGACTCGACGGTCTCTTTAATCTGGTTGGGATCGTAGCGGGTCAGGACTTTGTTAACGACGAGATACAGCTCTGGAACGTCGAGGCTGCGGGCAATGTCAACGGTGACGGCCGTTCCCTGAAAGTCTTGCTGATCTGGTCGTAAGATAATGAGGAGAATGTCTGAGAAGGCGATGGAGAGCAGGGTTTCCTCATTGAGACCGGGATGGGTGTCAATGAACAAATAGTCGAGATTGAGGACTTTGCGGGCTGTTTGCAGACCGGCATTGAGACGATTGACGTCGTAACCATAGCGAATGACCTTGCTGATTTCTCGGCCGTTAATGCTGGAGGGGATGAGCCACAAGTCCAATCCTTTGAGCTTCTGACGGCCGACAGCGTCGCCAACATTGTCCCCGATGTAGAGGGCGACATCTTCAATGGAACATTCGCCCCGAAGGTATTCATTAAGGGTATGGCCCATTTTCTTCTCATCCAGGCCGAATAAAACATGAATCCCCGGTGATTGAATATCCGTATCTACCACCCCCACTCGTTTTCCGGCCAGGGCAACCTGGGCGGCCAAATTGGCTGTTGTATTTGATTTTCCGGTCCCGCCTCTAAACGAGTGAATCGAGACGATTTTGCTCATTGAGATGAGCCTCCTGTAAAAAATATCTCACGCAAAGGCGCAAAGGACGCAAAGGGTAAAATGGTTAGGAGTCTTTTTCTGCGTTGTTGCGCTCTTCGCGGATTTGGCGAGCGGCCGATTTCAGATTGGTAAAGAAGGTGCTGTCCGTGAGACTTTCAAATTCCTGTTGGCGTTTGGATTCATCAATCTCGATGGTAAGCTCACGAACCTGCTGTTTCAAACTTTCTTCACGTTCCTGAACGCCGCGTGCCATTTCAAAGAAAGCCGACAGCAGTTCGCCGGCCCGCGCCTCATTCGACTTTTGGTGAATAATTGTAGATTGAACCGTTTCAATCTGGTCAATGGCAATGGAGTAATCGCCTTCGGCGATTCGATGGCTCCACTCGATTGCCTTTTCGATATAGGTTGTGGCGTAGCGGATGCGAGAGGATAGATTTCGCATGACATCCACCGCCAATATCGGCTGTTTGTGCAGGACGGCCATGAAAGTGTCGCGTTTTAGCTCCAGTGCTTCGACAGGGGAAAGGGCAACGACGCTGGCAGAGCGCGGCTCTTCGTCTATCAAGGCCATTTCGCCGATGACTTCGCTCGGCCCGCAGTGGTTGAGCACCAGTTCGTCTCCATCATTATCAATGGTCGTTATCTTGACCCAGCCGGTGCGGATAACGAACAGGGATTCACCGGGATCGCCCCGCCTGAATAATGTCTGGTCTTTGTCGAGATGGCGTGTCGTAACGCCATCGGCCATATCTACGATGATGCCTTCTGGCAAGCCTGCAAACAGGGGAAGCTTTTGAAGGTATCTGATAATGTCTGGGGTATTCATCAATGATCTTTGCTGAAGATTTGTTCGGAATATAGCCACGAATGGGTTGGTGTTGTTGTATGTTGTGGCGTGTTTAAGTTGGTTATAGCTGTACTTTACCACAGGTGGCTTCAACGACAAGGTTGTGTGATGGGGTGGAAGTGAAAGGTCAAAATAGTGAAAAGTGAAAAGGTGTTAGTGAAAAGTAGGCCGCTTTACTTTTAACTTCTCACTTTTAACTTCTTACTTTTCACTGCCTACGGGGGGCTGTTCGGTGGTCGAGGGAGGCGAAGAGGGAGGAGGTTCCGGGCTGGCGGTTTTGGGTGACGGTTTCGAGGCGGGTTTTGATGAGGTTGGTGGCGTCGGGAAAGATGACGCGCAGGGAAAGCATGGTGTGGCTGCCGATCTGTTTACGCAGGGTTTCCATGGTGGCCTGCATGGAGTCAATTTCTTGTTGAACGGCCGTTTGTATCTTTTCGTCGTTCAACTTTTCGATGGTCTTGAGCTTGATTCCAATCCGGGCCTGGAGGACAAGGAACTTTTCGATTTTTACGGCCGTTTCCGAACCATAGACCTCTTCCAGTGGTTCCAACACGGTTTGGGCATCGGCCAGGCGATCAACGGCGGCAGCCTCGTTACGGGTAATGACCCGTTTGTCCATCTTTGCCAATGACTCTTGAATCCACAACTTTTGTTCACTAAGGCCGCGCTGGATGATCCAGGCAATAAAGAGCGTGCCACCAAAGCCAATCAGGATGGCATAGAGCAGCAGCCAGATGCCTCCGACATTGGACTGGGTGATGTTGTTGAAGCCAATGTGGAAGGCGATGGCGGTGATGAGGCCGACAACGAGGAAAAAGGCCCGGCCTCGAAAGCGCCGGAAGCGGGCAAAGCCCAATGCCGACCCGACGACGCCGCTGGCGGTGGCGTGCATGAGGTTGGTGGACAAAACACGGCCGAGGGCAATGATCAGCGCCTGATTCTGGCTCTGAGAGAGGTAGAGGTAGTTCTCGAAGACGGCAAAGCCGATACCGACGGCAAAGCCATAGATTGCGCCGTCTACGAAATAGGTAAAGTTTTCCCGGCGCACCAGATAGAGCAAAACAGCGGCCTTCAATATCTCTTCGACAACGGGGGCGACAAAGCGAACAGTGGTATCGAAGCTGCCGATCTGGCGGTAGAGGATGTTGTTGGCGAGGTAGGCCGCGCCAACCATTAAGCCGCCCCAGCCAAAACAGAGGGCGATACGGTTGAACGAGCCGGTTCCGTAGAGATCGCGGGTGTAGATGAGGTACAGAACGATCAGTGGAACGGCCGTTGCAACGGCGATGGCAATGATCAAAGGGCCAATGGTCATAGATTCAAGGTATTATCAGGAAAAGGAGTATTAAAGGCATGAGTATCAGCCTGACACCGGCCTCTCACGCAGGGCCATGATAGCACAATCCTAAATACTCTAACAATGAATCGTAAGTCTGTAACCAGGCTGTTACAACCATCGCCAGACTGCCATAACGGCCGACCTCCAAATCTGCTACAATTTAATGGATGAACGCCCGAACTAAATTGCTGCTGGTAGATGACGAAGCGGCGATCACCGATAATCTGACGCCTTTCCTGGAACGCTCCGGCTTTGAGGTTGTTGTGGCGGCGGATGGGGAAGAGGCGCTGCGTCAGGTGGGGGTGGCCCACCCAGACCTCATCATTATGGATATTTTGATGCCCCACATGAACGGCCGTGCCGCCTTGCGGCAACTTCGGCAGAGTGGTGATTGGACGCCGGTGATTTTGTTGACCCAGGTTGGGGAGTCGGTGGAACGGGCAATGGCGCTGGAGGAGGGGGCGGATGATTATCTCAACAAGCCCTTTGACCCGCATGAACTGGTGGCGCGAATTAAGGCTGTGCTGCGCCGAACCCGGCCCGGAGAACGACCGTTGACCGCTGCCCAAACGCTGGCAAGCGGCAATCTAACGTTGAACCGCCTTACCCGGCGGGCCTGGCTGGACGATCAGGAGATTCACCTGACGCCGAAAGCGGTGGCGCTGCTGGATTATCTGATGTCTCACGCCGATGAACTGGTCAGCCGCGAACGGCTGCTGGACAGCGTTTGGGGCTGGGACTATCCGGCCGGGACGCGCACGGTTGATTCGCGTATCGCAGAGCTGCGCCGCGCCTTGCAGGACGATCCGACGGACCCGCGTTTCATCGAAACGGTAGCGGGGCAAGGATACCGCTTTGTGGGGCCGGTGACAGGAGGGCAGCCATGAAGCGGTGGTTGATTTGGCCGCTGTTGATATTGGCAGTTGGGCTGCTGGCGTCGGCGCTGCTGGGCTGGGGGACAAATGATCCGGTGGTTTATATGCGGGCCAGTTCGAGTTCGGCCGTTTTGCTGCTGACGGTCATTGTTTCTGTGATTGTGGCAGCGGTATTGGGGTGGCGGCAGCAGCAGATTCAGCATGAGCAGATGCGGTTAGGGCA
>JBAPRX010000069.1:0-8561 GCA_049281335.1 Promineifilaceae bacterium (SeqCode) | reverse complement strand
AATTACCAATTACCAATTACCAATCATCGCCCTTCACCGCCAATCCCCCAACTCCGAAAAATCCCGCTCAATCACGCCCCTCAACTGCTTCAAAGCCCGGTGCAAACGCGATTTGACAGTTCCGGGGGCAATATCCAGCGTCTCGGCCGTTTCCGCCTCCGACATCTCCAAAAAGTAACGCAGATAAACCACCTCCTGCCCTTTCTGGTTCAACTGCTGCACCGCCTGCCATAATAGTTGCGCCTGGCGACGGGCCTGGAGGTCCTCGCCATAATGATGCAGTTGAACCGGTTCCGGTTCCCGTTCGATCAAGCGGCGCAGATTATTCAGATAACGGCCGAGTGACCGCCGGCGGTTTCGGGCCAGATTAGCCGTGATAGCCATCAACCAGGGTCGAAAAGGACGGCCGCGTTCAAAACGATCCAGCGACAAAAAAGCCCGCACAAACGCTTCCTGAGTCACATCTTCCGCATCAGCCGGGTCACGCACCATCAAATAGGCAAGGCGAAACGCGGCCGTCTGATGACGGCCGATCAGCATCTCCCAGGCCCGTTCATCGCCATTCTGGGCGCGGCCGATCCATTCTGCTTCAGCTTGCTCATCCTGCTGCGCAGACAGGTGAGCGTCCTCAGTCATGATCATCACTACAGTATATACACCGGTTCGGTGTTTGTGGTTCCAAATTTGGGGAAAATAAAACGTAACGGCCTCAACCGTTACGTTTTATTTCTAAAGCGTTGTCAAAATCTCCGGCCCATTATTCGTAATAGCAATTGTATGTTCAAATTGGGCCGAGAGAGCGCCATCGGCCGTAATCACCGTCCAGCCATCATCCAGCAAAATCCAATCTGGCGTTCCCGCGTTAATCATCGGTTCAATCGTAAAGACCATACCAGGCCGAAGCCGGGGGCCGGGATCAGACTGGCGAACGTGGGAGACAGAAGGAGGTTCGTGAAGAAGACGTCCGATACCATGCCCGCCCCACTGTTCAACCACAGACACCCCCTTCGTATCAGCATAATTTTCAATAGCTATCCCAATCTCATTGAGAAAGCCGCCCGTGTGAACGGCCGCAATCCCTTCTCGGAGACATTCCTGGGTCACATCCATTAAATATTGGGCGTCAGGAGAAATTTCCCCCACCGGGAAGGTGACACAGGCATCACCGCACCAACCCTTATAACGCAAACCAATATCAATCCCGACAATATCCCCCTCTTTCAAGACCCGGTCGTCGGGCAGACCATGACAGATTTCATAGTTCACAGACGCGCAAATGACCCCAGGAAACGGGGGATGATCGTCGCTGCTTCCCTTATACCCCTTATATAAAGGCTTGGCATCATGCCGTTCCAAGAAGCGTTCAACTTTTTGATCCAGATCTTTGAGGGTCACACCGGGCTGAATATTTTCACCTAGAATGGCAAAACATTCCGCCACCAACCGCCCAGCGTCTCGCATTTTGGTAATGTCTCTGCCACGTTTAATTGTAATTCTCATGGGAGTAAAATGTACCTTCGTTCCAACTCAATCTTATTAATTGATCTTATGTGAGTTACTTAATCTAGGAGCCATTTTACCCCCAAACCAGATGGAACAAAAGCAGAAATGCATTAAAACCCACAGAGTGCCGGTGAATAGATACTTTTTCGGCCGTCTCTCATACAAATCCAAGCATTCGCCCTGATACCCCTTTATGGAACCGGCGTCAAGGCCAGGTCTTGGTTAATTTGAGAGAAAACGTTGCCAATATCTGGGCCAAGAAGAGACAGGCCGAAGATACTGGATACGATCAGGCAAACAAATCCGATCCCTAGAATGGTACCGATGATGCCTAGAATCATTCCTATCATCGCCCATTGTTCATCCTGTTTGGAACCGCCGCTCTCTTGAATCTGACGGCGGGCCATAAAACCGGTAACGGCCGCAACGATGTTGGCAATTAAGAAGATTCCCCCCGTACAAGCCGCGCCAAAAGGCAAGACAAAGAATAAACAGCAAGAGCCGAGGCCGCCTAGAAGCCAGCCGACCGCTGCCGACCCAATACTCGTCATCGCCATACTATTTCTGGACACGTGGGCTGACTGATAGTTACTCATATTCCCTCCTGGGCTAAATCAAGTCGTTCTCTTATTCCGGTTGAATCTCTGCCCGTCCGGTCATGCCAATGAGCAGGTCAAGCTCCGTCTCATTCAGGCTAACAACAACGGTGAAAGTTGCTGCGTCTCCAAGCAACTCGCTGGCCTGAGGAGCAACCCGGCTGACAACACCATCAATCGGATCATTGGGGTAAGATTTTAATGTGATTTCAACCGGTTGACCAACTTCTATCTGAGCCAGGTCACGTTCGCTTAAATTGTTGGTGTGAAACTCAACGTTATTGGTATCTATCAGAGTGATAATGGGGGTTCCGTTGCCAACCAATGCGCCCTGCGCAATTTCAACCGACAAAACCGTGCCACTCCAGGGAGCCACCAGTTGAGCATCCTCCACAGATTGTTGAGCCTGGGCCAGACTCATTTGCGCCTGCTCCAATGATAGTTCAGCCTGGGCAACCTGGAGTTCAGCGGCCGAAATATCCGAGTCGGTCGGGCCGGTTTTGGCCTGCTCCAGCGCTTGCTGGGCGCTGACAAGGGAGGCTTCAGCGCTAAGAGCAGAGTCGCGGTTGATCCCGGCAGCCGTTAGATTGTAATTAGCTCTGGCAACAGACAGCGATTCCTGCGCCTGCTGCAAGGCCCGCTCCGTGTTCTCCCGTTCCGCCTCCAGGCGATCTTTGCGGAAGGGATCGTTCAATTCCCAATCACGGGCTGGGTCCCAGGCAGTATCATAGGCTTCCTGGGCATCGGCCAGAGCGCGTTCAGCTTGATTAAGTTGAACCTGGGCCGAAGTAATGTTATTCCCCGCTGAAGCATCTTGAACCTGGGCATCTTCGTAATTGGCCTGGGCAACGGCAACGTTGGCTTCGGCCGCTTCGACAGCCAGCTCATCCGGCTCCCAATTCAGAAGATTATCCAGAGATAATTGAGCCTGGGCCAGGCCGTTTTCAGCCTCGGAAACATTCAACTCGGCGGTAGCAACCTGGTCCTGGAGCGCTTTGTCGTCCAGAGTGGCAATCAGATCCCCCTCTGAAACAGTATCTCCCGCCCGAACATGCAGTTCTAGCAAACGGCCGCTTGTAGTGAAACTCAGCGCCAGCGGGGGGCTGACGCTGACCAATTGACCATCTGCCAGGACAGTTGTGCCGCTGGTGACGGCTTCGGTTGGCCGGGGGGTAGCGGTTGGACTGCCATCCTCCACAGCCACAGAGGGCGGAGTGCCGCTATTTTCCGGGCGGTCACAGGCAGCAGCCAAAAGAGAAATCAAGAGTAAAAAAAGGATCGTTTTTTTGTTCATAATCTGGTCCAAAGCAATCTATTACGATTACATTCTAAGTATTTCGACAGCCCTTTTAGTAACGATACGCCGGGCCGAAAAAGCCGCACCAAGGATGCTGGCTAAAGTCACCATAATAACGATGAAGGGAATGACGGTAGAATCAAAAGCAAAAGTGGCTGGACGCTGCGACAGGGCGCGTTCCCCATAAAAAGAAATATACCCCATCGTCGCCCCGGCCGCGATACCGGCCAGCGCCGCCCCCAGCGTCATGGTGATCGACTCAACGATGAGCATCCCGGTTAATTCACGCCGTCTCATACCGATAGCCTTCATCATCCCGATTTCAAGACGGCGTGAATAAATCGTGACATAGATAACGGCAAAAACACCGAAGACGGCCGTTGTAAATGAAATAATCGTCAAAACCAGGAGGAATATTTGCTGAATGGCCTGACTGCGTTGATTCTCTTCAATACTGACCTCCAGGGAACGAATCCGCAGTGGATGCTCTCCCCGAAAACGGTTGGCTATATCATCTACAACTGTCGCAGCCGACGCATCGGGGGCCAGCGTAATGGCAATCCGCTGCAAAAGATGGGCATCCGGTGCGGGAAGCGGCTGGTCCAAAGGGGTAATTAGTTCACGGAAGCCATCCAACGACATCAAAGCGTCGCTCCCAAATTCGGCCGATGACCGGCTGCGGCTAATTCCCCCCAAACTGGGAATCTGGCGGGCAATGGCAATGATATGGGCATTCACAACGTGGTCAGTTCCCTCACCCTGGACTTTTATCGTATCACCTGTTGTCACGGCCAGATAGTCAGCCAGCCCCTCACTGATAATAATCGCCTGCGGGTCATCCAACAGGGCATCCAATGCTTCCGGCCCGCCGCCGACAAACTCCATCAGATCGGTAAAGAGAACATTATTGAGAAAGCCATCCACCCCATAAACAGTAAAATTTGCGCCTCGGAATCCAACCGTATCGGCCACACTGGCACTGAATCCATAAGTTAACCCAACCGTTTGATCAACGCCCGGTACGGCCGCTAAATCCTGCGTTCGGAATTGGGTATTCAGCCTGTTCCGTTCCTGCTCTTCCGGTGTTTGGAAGAAACCGGTCACCTGTATATCCGCCGGAGCGCCAATGCTCTGGCGAACGGTAGCCTCAAAGTTGGCATTTTCCATCGCCGTTTGGGTTGCCAGGAAACTGGGCAGCACGCCGCTGAAGAGAACCAGCAGCGAGATGAGCGTGTTACGTGACTGGCCGCGCCCCACATTCCGGCGGGCAAAGTAGGTCAATCGCGGCACAACCAACCCCATCACAAAAAGGACAATCCGTTCAAAGGGAACGGTCGTGATGAAAAACATCAATCCCAAACCAAGCACCATCAACCCTAAAGCCAGCAAGACAAACATCACTTCCAGAGCCGGACCGCCAAAGGTGTCTACAACCTGGAATCCGGCAATGAGGGCAAAGATAAGCATCAAGGCCAGGCCGCCTAAAAACAGCTTGAAATCCGGCCGTCTTTCTCGCAGCCGTGCTAAATCCTCAAGCTGGATATTGTCAGCCACGCCGGGGTTAATGGCGTGCATCACTTTGGTACGGGCTGCTTCTTGAGCTGGCTTCAGGCTGCTTAGAATTAAGACAATAAAGGAAGCTAGAATGACCGGCAGCAAGGTACTGATTGAAATTTGGGGAACGAGAGGAGAGGTAATTCCCTCGGTAGCCATCTGAGCCTGGATGAGTGGTACGACAATAAACCGGGTAATCAATTGACCTAAAACGACCCCAAAGGCGACCCCAATAATCCCAATGGTAATCACTTCGGTAATGACCAGGGTAAACAAGAAGTTTCGCTGGCTGCCTAAAATGCGGAGGATAGCCATATCTCGCCGCTGCTCCTGAACGTTGGTCATAACCAGAGTGTGGACCAGCAAGCCGACAACGCCCAGCGCCATCACGCCATAAGTATTGATGAGAGCTTGCAAAATGAGAAAGGCCTGGGCTGCCTCACTGAGCGTGGCCGCCTTATCCAGGCTGTAATTATAATCATCTCCCAACTGCTGCTGCACAGCCCGAACAACGTCCCGAACTTCTAAAGCGGCCGCTTCGGCATTGCTGCTTTCATACAGGGACGGTTTTACTGTGGCGATAAGGGACTGGCTCTTGTCGGGGAGGTTTAGCCAGTTTTGAACATCCTGTAGATCAATGATGAAACCTTCGCGCACCCCGCCGCCCGCAACCCCATCTTGCCGGACTATGGACGCAATGGTAAAGGATTCGGTTGTACGTCGTTCGCTCGCGCCGACAACAGCCTCCTCGCCCCTTTCGCGGGGAGAAGGAAAACTGTAGGAGGCAACGAGCGTGTCGCCAACCCCCAGCCCATAGCTAAAAGCGGTATCTTCAAGAAGCGCAATATTGCCACCGCCCAACTGATAGGTTCCGCTGACCACATCAATATAACCAATATTATCAGTTTCTTGGTCCAGGCCGATCATCGTTCCTTCACCAATCGTGCCATTAACATTCAGTTCGACATTGGCAATCATGCGTGGATAAACGCCGGTAATATTCGGATCGGCCGATAAAATTTGTGGGGAAACTTCGTCTATATTGATAAAGGGGTCGAGGCTGGTATCAGTTTTGGTGACAGCGAGATCGTAACGGCCGACTGCGCTGGCAATCAGATCTACATTTGAACGGCGGACGGTTTCAACCGTTGCACTCATAGTCACAATCAGGCCAGTGCTAACCAGCAGGGAGAGAATCATCAAGATGGTTCGAACCTTGCGGCGGGAAAAGTTTTTCAGGACATATTTTAGAATCATGGATCGTTGGCTTCCGAATTACGCATTACGCAGTACATCTTCCACAGACAGCTCTCCCTGGGTTTCATCCAATATTTTGCCGTCTCGAAGTTGTATGATTCGGCCGGCAAATTCAGCCATGCGGGGGTCGTGGGTCACAAAGACGATAGTCATACCGTCTCGGTTTAACGCAGTAGCCAGCTCCATAATGGCAAAACCCGTTTCCGTATCGAGGTCGCCCGTCATCTCATCGGCAATGAGAATCGGCGGGTCGTTAGCCAGAGCGCGGGCAATGGCAACACGCTGCTGCTGGCCGCCGGAAAGTTCGCTGGGGTAATGGTGGGCGCGATCTCCCAGACCAACCTTTTCTAGTAACTGGACAGCACGAGTATGGCGTTCTTTTCGGCCGGTTTTCGCCAGCACCATTGGGGCTTCAACATTTTCCTGGGCCGTGAAATTTGCCAGGAGATTGTAACTCTGGAAAACAAAGCCCATCTTTTGCAGCCGCAAAGCAGCCAGATTACTTTCAGAAAGGGAAACCAGATTTTGGCCTTCAACGATAACGTGGCCCCGGCTGGCATCGTCCAGGCCGCCAACAATATTTAGCAGCGTGGTTTTGCCCGAACCGCTCGGCCCCATCAGGCAAACAAACTCGCCTCGATTGACTTCTATAGAGACACCTCGCAGGGCGGGGACGGCTTCCTTACCCATAAGATAAGATTTGTGAACATTGTCTACAACGATTATTGGTTCAGTCATGGATTAATTACATCATATAAAATACATCTATGAAACAACAAAGCAGCACTCAAGGATCCAGACATCTAGAAAAGCTATCAGTACTCGACTTTATCCATTTAAGTAGCGTAACAGATAGATTCGACCAGACCAGGCAAAATCGAGTCCGAGATTAGACGAAATCTACTTTCAGCAGGTGAGTTCACGAATTCGATGGAAGTCCAAAGATGAAAACGTACCAAGGCAATGGCATCAGAGAAAGTCGGGTTAGGTTTGACATACCAGGCCGCTTTCTGGACGGGTGGCTTGCCATCGGAGAGCTGATGAGCCAACAAAGTGATAAGGGAAAACAAGCCCAACAAGGCTGGCGTGGACCGTTGGATAGCCAGGTCAGACCATTGGCGTTGGGTTTCCAAACCCAAATGAGCGCGAGCTTCTTCAAAAGTAACTTCAACGCCCCACCGCATGATGTACCAATCCAGAATCTGCAACGGTTTAGCGTTCTGGTCGGTAGCGAAGAAAGCGGTTGGTCTGAATTCATCCAACGGGTCACGAACCAAAAGCCAGCGAATAGGCAACGGGTCAGAGCTTGGCGTGTACCACAGGTTGGTGCCACTGACAAACTCAATCAAACGCTTCTGGCCGCTGTACCAATCAATCTCTTGTTTGGCCCACTCGGTATCCGGGTCAACCAGCACTTGAGCCAGAGAAGGGACTCGTTCACCCTTCTTGGGTTTAGGGCCAGGCTTACTTTTGGACTGCGGGCCAGGCGGCAAATGGAGCATGGCGTCCATGCGCAACCGCGAAACCATCGTCGTCGATTGCTCGTAACCAGCACAGCGCAAACCCAGCTTCACCGCCGCCATACCCCCATCAACCACCAATACAATCTCCCGTTCAGGCAGCCAGCGACGGACCGTACCAACCATCTGGCCGACCCAGTCGATGCTGCTCTTGTGGCGCTTGTTATTGGCCGCGTTCGTTTTGGGACTGGGTGCCAACACCGTCAAGAACGGCAAAGCCCATACCCGGTCGCTCCAGGGTATCGCAACCAACAACATCATGCTCACCCATCGCAAACCATTGCTGTAGTTGGTGTATTTCTGACTCGACCGAGCCGCGTCCCGAAAGATACCTTTGGCCTTGATTTTCCGACCCCATCGTCTCTCCAGCGTTTCATCTGCTCCCAGGACGATAGGTACACCGGCACTGACAAATACTGTTATCAACAGTCCCAACAAAATCTGGCTGACTTGCAAGCTAGACCATTTGGCTCGATTGAGCACCCGATGATAATTCTGATACTGCTTCTCGTCTTTCAAGCCCAATACCCGCAAGGCACTCGTCACGGTTCGTTTCCCTGGAGCCAGAATCGCCCCAACCAACAGTATTTGCGCCCAATCCCACACTCTTGGGCTAAAGACTTGCATAAATGGTGTCAATATGGTCATAATCTCTGGTGGCAAGATAAGCATTTGATTTCCTCCTTGGCGGGTTGAAATCAGCTTATCTTGCTACCCTTTTTTGTCAACTAAATGGACAAAGTCCAGTAATAGTTTATAGACACGATATCGAATTTCTGGTAAATCGTCTTTTGCATGAAAAGCGATTTCTGTTTTTGTAAGAGATGGCACACC
>JBAPRX010000068.1:0-8963 GCA_049281335.1 Promineifilaceae bacterium (SeqCode) | reverse complement strand
GGAACGCTGCGATTTGCCGGGGAGAGCCGGGCAACGAGTTTGCAACTTCAGATAGATGAGGAAACGAGTGCGATTCGACAGTCGCAAAGCAGTTTGACGGATGAGATGGGGACGTTGTCTGGACGGGTGACGGAGTTGGATAATGATCTGGCTGCTTCCGAATCGGCTATTGGAACGGTTGAAGAAAATGTTAGCAGTTTGGAGATGCAAACGGCCGCGTTGGATGAACGAGTGACAGCGATTGGGTTGACGGCCGAGAAGTTTGATAATTTCTTGACGGGGCTGCGGGATTTGATGGTTGCTTTGCAAGGGCTTCCGGCAGGTGTAACGACAACGACGACCCTGACTGGAACGGCGACTGTTTCGGCGACGGTGATGCCGGAAGGGACGGCCGTTACGCCGACGATAACGCCGACGGTGGTTGAGCCTGGAGCGGTTTCGCCGACCCGGACGCCGCGACCAACGGCAACGCCGATAATTGAAAATAGTAATGAGTAGCTGACTGGAATTGTAGCGATGGGGCAAATCACTCTACGTTACGAGAGGTAAGCGATTTACCAAATCGCTTTACATTGCTGGAGAAAGGAAAAGAGATTATGGCGAATGAGCAAACGGTAACAACAAGAAATCGACCAGGCTTTTTTGGGCGGTTTTTGCGGGCGTTGGTGAAGGTTTTTTTGGTTCTGGTGGTGGTTGCTGCCCTGGGAATTGGAGGGTATTTGGGGATCAGGGAGTTGAGTCAATCGCTCCTGACTTTATCGGCCGATTCGTATACGACGGCGGCGCGGGTGGACTTGCTCCGCAGTGATGTCAATTCGCTTATGGAGAATGAGACGGATGGACGGCGGCAGAGTAGTGAGTTCCAGAGTGATTTGACGACGCTCGATGGCCGTGTTTCGGCCGTTGAACGAGAAATGGGTTCTGACCTGACGCAGCAGGAAGCACAGTTGTCGGCGTTGGAAGAGCGGCTGGATGCTATGATAGCAGCGGGAACGGTTATCAGTGAGAATGTGGCGACTTTGAATGCAGGGGTCGGCGCTTTGCAGACGGATATTGTTAGTAACAGCAGTGATATTGACAGCCTGGGTGGGGAAGTGGACGGCCTACAATCGGAGCTGCTTGGTCTGACGGACCAGACGGATACGCTTGAAGCTTCGCTGGCGGATCCGCTGGCGGCGACGGAGGATGTCACTGAACTGCGGCAGATATTGGTTTTGTTCCGAGTGTGGGAGTTGGTGGCGCGGGCACGGCTGCGGCTGGTGGAGGATAATCCGGGGCAGGCGTTGGCGGATGTCCAGTCGGCACAGACGGTTTTGGGAGTGGTGATTGATGGTTCTTCGGAGGAGATGGCGGCTGCGCTGGACCCGGTTCAGGAACGATTGGACCTGGCGGCGACGGAACTGCCGGATGATCCAGTGACGGCCTCTCGTGATTTGGAGACCGGCTGGGAAGCGTTGGACAGTTTGTTAGGGGAGTTGATCGGTGTACCGGTTGTTTCGGCTGAAGAAGGGGCGGGAACGGCCGAGGTGCAGCAGTAAGGTGACTGATTCAAAACTGAGGATCGGCCTGATTCAGATGGTGAGTGAAAAGGGGGCGGTTGCGGAGAATTTGCGCGTCACGGCGGCCTATTTGGCGGAGGCGGCCGAGAAGCAGGTTGATATTGTAGCCTTTCCAGAGGGTTCTATCAGTGGTTTTATTAATCCGATCAAATTTCCCGAAGCTGTTTTGCGGCTGGATGGGCCGGAGGTGACGGAGTTTCTGAATTTAACTGAGGGTCTGTCCTGTACGGTGATGGCGGGCGTGATTGAGGAGAATGGTTCTGATAAACCGTATATTACTCAGGTTGTGGCGCGAAATGGGAAGATGCTGGGTTTTTATCGGAAGCGGACGATTGAGAATGAGGAAGTGCCATTGTTTTCGCCGGGAATTTTGCCATTTGTTTTTGATCATCGGGGGGTGACGGTGGGGACGGCGATTTGTGCGGATATTGATAATGTGGTTGTTTTTGCCGATTATGCAGGGTTGGGAGCGCGGATTGTATTTGAGATGGCGGCTCCGGGTCTGTATGGAGAGCAGGCCACGCGCAACTGGCAAACTGGGTATGATTGGTGGGAGGAGGAGTGTTTGACGAATTTCGGCCGTTATGCCTCGGCTCACCATCTGTGGATTGCGGTGGCAACGCAGGCAGGTAGGACGGTTGATGAGGATTTTCCTGGGGGCGGCTTTGTATTTGGGCCGGATGGAAGGCGGCTGTTTGCGACGGTCGATTGGTCGGCGGGGGGTGTTTATTTGGAGATTGATTTAGATAGTCAGCGAGTTTCACGACTTTAGGATAGAAATGGGTGAGATAGCGCGGAAACAAGGATTGGGAAAACGGTAGACGCCTCACCGCGCCGCCCCACCGCTATTCAACTAAATAGAAAAATGCCACCTATTTTCGGTGGCATTTTTCTTGATGAGGTTGGAGAGCGGGTTCGTTTAGTCTGAGGCTTCAACGGTCGTATCGGTTGTGCGACTGCGATACCAATTACGGCCGATTCGGAAGATGATGTAGGCGGGGATGCCGAATAAGAGAGCCAGTGGAATGAAGTAAAGACCTACGACGATGGCGATATCGGCTACGGTTTGGAGGGTCTTGACCAGGGTTTCAATGGCGTTCTTGGCGGTTCCTTCGGGCCGCCAGCCAGCAACTTCGATGGGTTGGGAGATGGTGTCTGGGGTTAAGTTGACGGTCAGGGTGGAATATGCAGCCGATTGGCTTAGATATTGCATCCGACCTTTGATGACTTCGATTTCTCCTTCAAGGCGGCTTAGTTCCTGGTTGACATCGAGGGCTTCTTCGACGGTTTCGGCATCATTCAGGAAAGCGCGAACACGATCGGCCGTTGCTTCCAGGTTGCCAAGTTGTGAAGTGAGATCAACAAATTCGTCGGTGACGTCCTGGCTGCTGCTTGATTCCCAGGTGACTTCGAGGGCTACCTCTTTGACGCGGTTGACGATTTCGTCGTACTCTTCGGCCGGGATACGGAGGGTGATAGAGCCGGACTTTGATTCGTCGCCGACCTGGCGAATTTCGCTGGTGACGATCCAGCCATTGAGTTGTTCGGCAAGACGGCCGATTTCGGCCAGACTCGTTTCGGTGTCCTTTACAACGATGTCAATATTGCCGGTACGAATGATAAGGCGTTCTTGAGTTTCGGTTTGTTGAGCTGGATTGAAGCTGGTTTGGGTAGTATTGGCTACAGTCCCATCGGTGCCAGAATCATAATAAATGGCATCTTCGGCGATGTCATATCCTTCTCTCGCGGGGGCTTCAGCCTCGGAGGCACCAAATCCTCCTGCTGTGAGACCGTTTGGTTCGGAAGCGGCTGATTTTCCCCCACAGGCTGCAAGAAGGAAAAGTAGGATAATAAGGGCGAGAATGTGTTTGCGGGTCATGTCAATCTCCATGTTAGCTATATGAATTAACTCATTAAGTTCTAACTTAGAGACGACGTTTGGTTGAAAAAGGTTCCCCTAAGTTTCAAATTACCAGCCGTATTCGAGGCGAACGACGAGGCGATAGGGGAGGCCATGCTTTCGCATTCGTTCTTGAACGGCTGGAATATCATACGCCACCCGGAAATGTTCCCAGGTCATTTTGTTTGTGTCCAGAATGGCGTAGGCTGCTCTTGGATCGGAGTCGCGGGGCTGGCCAACGCTGCCGGGATTGATTATCAGGCGGTTGCCATTCAAGTTGAGGGATTGGCCGTATACGGGTAGATGAGCAACAGCTTCTTCTTCGCCGACTTCCTCAAAGATGACGGGGGCGTGGGTATGACCAACCAGGCAGTAAGGCGTATCAAAGTAGGAAAAGTTGGCTGCGGCGGTATTTTGATCCAAAATATATTCCCAAACAGGATGACGGGGACTGGCATGGGCCAGTGTGAAAGTGTCTTCAACGACCATGCTTGGTAAATCTTCCAGGTACTTTTTGTTTTGTTCTGTTAGAATATTTTGAGTCCAGGAGATGGCTGAACGGGCATCGGCATTAAATGTGAAGATGTCCAGCCGCCCCAATACTGCCCAATCATGGTTGCCGGATAGACTGAGGTGTTTTTGCTCTTGTAGTAAGGCGATACATTCGTTTGGGTCTGGGCCGTAGCCGATGACGTCGCCTAAACACCAAAGCATGTCCCATTTTCCTTTGGCGTGGGCCAGGACCGTTTCAAATGCAATCAAATTGGCATGTATGTCTGAGATGATTAAAACTCGCATTTATCAATAATACCATGATCTGACAGGGAAGGTATAATACCAAAGATTGGTGTCCAATGGCTATATTAGACGAAAAAACGCTCGATTTTATCAGCAGCAGCTATGAACAGACGCTGCGGCTGGGTGTTCGGCTGGGAGAACTCCTCATTCCTGGCGATTTGATTTGCCTTTCCGGGGAGTTGGGAAGCGGAAAAACGGCGCTGGCACAGGGCATTGGCCGGGGGTGGGGGACGTCCTATCGGGTTACGAGTCCGACTTTTACGCTTGTGAATGAGTACCCGCGTTTGCATGATGGGGAAATTCTTTACCATATTGATTGTTATCGTCTGGAAAAAACGGCCGATGTAATTACGGCTGGGTTGGAAGATATTGTAGAGGCGGGACGAACGTTGATGATTGAATGGCCGGAACGAATTGAGCAGTTACTTCCGACGGAACATCTGTGGATTTCATTCCGCCATGTGGATGATACCCGGCGGGGACTGCGGATTAAGGCTGAAGGGGAACGACCGGAACAGTTGTTGAAGCGCTTTAAGCAGAGTGCATTTGGAGTATGAGATGCTATTAGCCATTGATACAGCGACCCGTTGGTTGGGATTGGCGCTGCACGACGGCCGAAAACTGGTGGCCGAAACGGGCTGGGAGTCGGTGAATACGCAAACGGTTGAACTGGCGCCGACTGTGGCAAGTTTGTTGAATCGGGCGGGTATTGAGACGGCCGATCTGGCGGGGGTGGCGGTGGCAATTGGCCCTGGTTCCTATACAGGTTTGCGGATCGGGGTTGGCTTTGCTAAGGGGCTGGCTTTGGTCCATAACAAGCGTTTGATTGGCGTTCCGACACCGGATATTTTGGCTGCTTCGTTGCCTCGTTCAGACAGGCAGCTTGTTGTGGTGGCGGAGGCGGGCCGAACGCGGGTTTGCGCCGGGTTTTATGAATGGAAGGGTAAGGGTTGGCAGGCCAGCAAACAGCCGGAGATTTTGGATTGGGAGACGTTAATTGATAAGGTTGATCCTTCGGCTATTATGGCGGGGGAGATTTCGGCCGAGGCAGCGAAGATGATTCGGATTTCTAAAAAGAAGCTGTTGTTGACGCCAGCGGCCGATTCTGCCCGACGAAGCGGTTATCTGGCTGAGATTGGCTGGTATCGTTTGCGACGCGGCCGTACGGACGAACCGGCTAGCCTTGTCCCTATTTATTTGCAAGAACCAGCCGGGGCTTGATGCCCGAAAATCGTTAATTTTCCGATCACAAACACTTTGTTCAGAGGAAAAAGATATTTTCAAATGTCTGACATTTCCGAGTTCAATTATTAGTATTTTATTACAGGAACCTTTTCCTGTTTGGATAGGAGGTTTTACGTATCATACACTAACAGCTCGTACTCAAGTGACTTCAGTTTAGTGGGTGGTAATTTCTTGCGACTGGCTTTATACCGGTCGGACAGTGAAATGCCCAAACATCATTCCAAGAAAAAAGAGGAGAAATTTGGATGTATCAGATATTGCACCGTTTCCGTGCGCTGACCTTAGTTTTTGTTTTACTATTATTGGTCGTTTCGTTATTTACCTGGAGCCAATTAGCAGCCCAGACAAGTGAGCCGGAACAATTTGAAGAAAGCGCTCCAGTATTGACAGATTCGATGCGAGATTTTCTCGCAAACAGGGCGGCGAACAAGGAAGAGGGAGAGATGCCTGAAGCGATGTCTGCGACCCCATGTGTATCTGGCATGGCTGGCCCTTATGCCTGCGAGAATGTTGATTTGATGAATTTTATGCCGCTTTCGGCTTTTAATGCCACTCTGGCAAATGATATTTGGGGATGGACCGACCCGATGGATGAGAAGGAATATGTTCTGTTGGGGCTTAATAACGGGACAGCTTTTGTTGACATTACCGATCCTGAAAACCCGGTTTATCTAGGCAAACTCCCAACCCAGACATCTAGTTCGACCTGGCGTGATATTAAGGTTTACAACAATTACGCTTTCATTGTTAGTGAGGCCAGTAATCACGGGATGCAGGTATTCGACTTAACTGAACTGCGTTCTGTCGTTAGCCCGCCGGTGACTTTCTCGACTGCCGCCCATTATAGTGACTTTGGGCATGCCCATAATATCGTTATTAATGAGGACAGCGGTTATGCCTATGGTGTTGGAACCGGTACTTGTTCGGGTGGTTTGCATATGGTGAATATCCAGAATCCATTAATGCCAACCAATGCTGGTTGTTACAGTGGTGATGGGTATACACACGACGCTCAGTGTGTTATTTATTCTGGGCCGGATGCTGATTATACGGGGGCTGAAGTTTGTTTTAATTCAAATGAAGATACCCTGACAATTGTAGATGTTACCAATAAAGCGGCTCCGGCACTGATTTCTCGTACCGGTTATGCCGGGTCAGCATATACTCACCAGGGCTGGTTGGCGTGGGATCAACGTTATTTCTTGCTGGATGATGAAGAGGACGAGGCACAGAACGGCCACAATACATATACCTATATATGGGACCTCCTTGACCTGGATAACCCCCAGTTAATGGGTCACTATACTGGCCCGAATCCCTCGATTGACCACAATCTGTATATTATTGGCAACCATGCTTACGAATCGAATTATACGAGCGGCCTTCAGATTTTGGATGTTAGTCATGTGGCGAATGCGAATTTGCAACAGATTGCTTTCTTTGATTCCTATGCCCCAAATAATAATACCAGTTTCTACGGCTCATGGAGTAATTACCCTTATTATAACAGTGGTGTTGTCGCCGTGACGGGGATTGATGAGGGGTTGTATATCCTCAAACCGACAATTGATATAGGGGTATTGGAACGGGATAAGGATGTCATTGAAGAGACTGTCACGATGGGCGATGTTGTGACGAACACGCTTACGGTTAGCAATACGGGAACAATTTCTTTCACATTCACGACTTCGGAAAGTGCTGATTGGGCGGATGTGTCTCCGGCAGGTGGAACGCTTGAGCCGGGGCAGTCTATGGCTTTGTCGGTGGTGTTTGATAGCAGCGCGACGATTGGGTCGGGGACCTATACGACTCCGCTGTCTTTTGTTGGATCGTTTGGCAACGTACCGGGTGATGTTGACCTGGTTTTGCATGTTGAGGATGCTCCTGGAGATACCTATTATTCGTATTTCCCGGCGGTTTTTGGTGTTAATGGAGGGAATGTGAATGCGACTCATTCGGCCGAAACGAGTTCGTTATGGCTGCTGCCTCTGATTGGGACAACGGCCGTTGTTGGAATCGGCCGTGGGAAAAAGCGTTTCTCGAATCATCGGGAAGTGACCGACCATAAATAGGTTCGTGGACTTGTGTGAGCAGTGATTGCTCTGTGCAGGTCGTCCCTGTTCACACAAGTAGTGACTATCTTAATAGATAGTGACAATCTATGTTGTTTTTGGTGTAAGCAGCCACCTAATTGAATGATAAATTGGTGGCTGCTTCTTTTAAGTGGCGTTCAATGTGCCAGGAGAGTTGGAGAATGATACACAATGACAGAGGCCATAAAGCAGTTGGAAGCTTGTTTGTGGCAATGTGTTTGTTGGTTGCTTTCATTTGGGCGGGCCAATCTAAATTGTCTGCTCAACCACAGCAGCCGTCGGAAAAGGAACTGCCCCTGAGTCCTGTTATGCAGGCTATGTTGGATAATCCTCCAGAAATTCAAGAGTTGTCTGCGATGAGCGCGACAACCTGTGTAAATGGAATGGCCGGATCATATCCTTGTGAAAATGTGGATTTATTGGCCTTTATGCCAACCAACACCATTGGTGGCGGTGGGGCTACGGATGCTTGGGGCTGGACTGACTCTCTGACGGGGAAGGAGTATGCCATCGCCACCCGCACGGATGGGACGGCTTTTGTTGATATTAGTGACCCGACCAACCCGATTTATCTTGGGAATTTACCTTCGGAGACGGGAACGAGTACCTGGCGGGATGCGAAGGTTTACAGCGATACCGTTTATATCGTGAGTGATGGGAATGGGAATCATGGGTTGCAGGTTTTTGACCTGACTGTCTTACGTGGTGTGATAACTCCTCCAGTTACGTTCAGTGAAACGTACCATTATAGTAACTTTGGGAGCGCCCATAATATTGTGATTAATGAGGAGAGTGGTTACGCTTATGCTGTTGGTGTTTCATCTGGGACAACGACTTGCAGTGGTGGGCTGCATATGATCGATCTCTCAGACCCCCATACCCCGACTTTTGCCGGTTGTTACAGCACGGATGGCTATACCCATGATGCCCAGTGTGTCATTTATAATGGGCCGGATGCTGACCATCAAGGGGATGAAATTTGCTTTAATAGCAATGGTTATTCTGGCTTTTTCATCGCTGATGTTACCAACAAGGGAGCGCCAGTTCACCTTTCTTCCACCTCCTATTCTCTACAAAGTTATACCCATCAAGGTTGGTTGACAGATGACCAACGCTATTTTGTGCTTGATGATGAATTGGATGAGATTAATCACGGGATTAACACCCGCACCCGTGTTTTTGATGTTTCTGATTTAGACGCGACTCCGGTTTTAATTGGCTATTATGATGCGCCGGTTCCCTCAACGGACCACAATCTTTACCTGAAAGATGGGTTTGCCTATGAGGCGAATTACTCGTCGGGTATGCGGATTTTGAATATCTCGGATGTTGCCAATGCCAACTTGACCCAGGCTGGCTATTTTGATA
>JBAPRX010000067.1:0-11334 GCA_049281335.1 Promineifilaceae bacterium (SeqCode) | reverse complement strand
ATCCCATTGACCGGCAAATAAATAACCGGCGCTGGAAACAATAAAAACGACCCAATCAACCCAATTAACCTAATCCTCCCAATGACCAGACCCTACCCCTTACCCATTCAAATCAGATACACATCGGAAACCCAAATCCGCACTGTAGTAGACAATCTCGTGCCAGTTGCGATTAACAGATCGAATTCGGGCCGCCTGATCATTGTTCGGCCAACCGCCGCCACGAGCCACCTTACTATCCCCATCTTCCGGCCCCTGCGGATTATCAACTGGACTCTCACTGTAATAGGTTGGACTATACCAGTCCGAAACCCATTCCCACATACTCCCGGCCATCCCAAAGATGCCGAAAGGACTGGCCCCATTAGGCAGCGCGTCAACGGGCCTTAGATCACTATACGCCGTACTGAAAAAGACCGCTCTTGTTTCATCCGGCGCTTCGTCGCCCCAGGGATATATTCGGCCGTCTGTCCCTCTGGCTGCATATTCCCACTCCGCCTCGGTTGGCAGCCGCGCTCCCATCGCCCGGCAGTACGCATCAGCCCCATACCAGCTTACATGATTGATAGGATAATCCTCAAAGCCTGCCATTGCTTCATAAGTTGTCCCATCTTCTTCCTCAACCTCCAGCAGATAACTTGTATAGCCGATCCGTCCACGCGGCCAGGCACAATCAAACCCATGACAGGCGCTTTCATACCTGCCAAGCGTGTTCAAAAAGGCCGCATATTGGGAAACAGTGACCTCAAATTTATCCATGTAAAAGGTATTAAGGGTCACTTCGTGAGCGGGTAATTCGTCAAAATTGGCTTCCTCATCGCTCTCTGGCGCACCCATCATAAACGTGTCGCCCGGAACAACCAGCATCGGCATATCATCCTTCTCGCGGACGATAACGGCCGCTGCGCCCGCCAAAGCGGCTGGGGGAGTCGGTTCTGGTTTAGCTGGCAGTTGGGTAGGGGTTGAAGAGGCCGGTATTGCCGTCTTCGTCGGTGAGGGTTCGGCCGTTGCCGTTCTCGTAGGCGTGACAGGTGTCTCAGTTGGTTGGAGGCGAGTCTCTGTCGGCCGTATCGTTGCCACCGCTGCAACGGCCGTTGGCGCTTTGGATGCCGTCGTAGCCGGTTCGCTCGTTTCTGGCACAGGAGTGCTAGAGGCCACCACAACCGCAGCCGCAGGTGGTGGTTCTGGTCGTCTTAACGCCGAAGCCAGCGCCAGGCCCCCACCACCAAGAAAAACCACCAGGAAAATTACAATGAGAATGCCCTTACCGGGCAGCCGCCTCGGCCGTCTTTTCCATCCAAAATTACTCATGACCGGGGCCGTCACAATTTCGGTTTCGCCTGGCACAACAGTGACCGACTCTTCGGCCAATCTTTGGTTAACAGGCGTCTGAAAGCTGCCACTCTCTCTCGACTGCCGGGTGACAGCAACCACGTCCGCCAGACTGATATGCAAAAGCCGGTTATTTTGTTGTCGCTCGTACAATTCGTGGCAGTATCGTTGAATGTCCCCCGGATGTCCCCCGGTCAGGTGGTAGATATATTCTCCAATAACGGCCGAAGTATTAAACAACGCTGATTGTCTCAGGAAAGCCAGCGTCGTCTCAAGATCAAAGTTGGAGACAGGATGCCGTTCCGAGAGTTGAAAAGGAGCCAGAGCATAAGAGGGGAGGGTGTCAATCTCCCTGCTCAATGTGAATATATAAACCAGTTTGTCTTCCCGCTGAAGCAGGTCATGTAAATAAGTCAGAATAGTATACTCTGGATAACCTTCCTGAGACTTTCCCACCAGAATATCCAAATCATCAAAAGCCAGAACAAGCTGTCCCTCACCTGAGAGCCGGGCAATGACCCTATTCAAATACCCATCGAACGCCGAATCTGGCTCCGCCTTAAACCGGCTCCTATCAACGACAGGAACCCGAATATTTTTACCGGCGGAGATAATGCTCTCTCGAATATGAATCGCCAGCTTCCATAAGAAGTCCGTTAGTGTTCCAAGCGGCAGTTCGTTCATTTTTAGATAAATAACGGTCGGCCATTCCCCCAGGTAGCCGTTTTCGAGCTGTCTTAAAATGGAGCTTTTCCCAACCCCTGGCGGCCCATAAAGAATCAACGGTTCTTTTACCGATTCTTCGCGCAGCGTTTCCTCGATCCAGGTGAATACCCTGGTGTGACCAAAGAACATAGCCGGATCGGTGATTGCTGCGTCAACTATATAGGGATTGTGGCTTGATAGAGAATTATCCATGTCTCATCATTAATTGCTCACGTCTATTCTACCGAAGCTTTCCAAAATTGGAAAAAGTTGTTGTCTAAGATTGAAAATTGGTTAAACTGTATAAATTGTACCTGGCAAAATCATTGAGGAGTCCTACTGGAATGCTATGGTGCAAGCCAAACGAATCTTTTAGGTGCCAGCAAAGTATAATGTGACCGACATTAATTGGAGATTAGGAGGTTTTCCATGAAAAAAGTTAAGTCATTACTTTTACTTACTTCTTTTATTCTTATCACCCTTTTTGTTTTGATAATAGTTAGCAGTGGGTCAGCCCTTAATAAGGCTGAAGCCGTCTCAGACAGGGAACTCTCTGGAAGTAGCCAGTCTGGAGAAGAAGTAACATCCGGAATTTATCGGGGCGTGAGTACGGCCATGAAATTCGATGTCTCAGCCCCTTTATCAGAGCTGGCAGCCCAAGCTGCTAGTCAACCGGTCGTTGCTACTGAGATTCCCGAACGGGATACTGGGTTAGAGGGGCCTTTGGGGCCTCAGGATGTTGACCCTATTGTCCAGGCCGCAGTTGGTGCTAACCTTATTCCCACCCCAACCGTTAGCTTTGATGGCCCATCAAATCTTGCCGGCGTTGCTCCACCTGATCCGGTTGGTGATGTTGGTCCTAATCATTATGTGGCGATGAGTAATTTGTTTTCCGCCATTTACGACAAATCAGGCAATGAACTTGTCGCACCATTTCCCAATAATACCTTTTGGGCCGGTTTTGGCGGGGATTGTGAAACCGAAAATGATGGCGATCCGGTTGTTATGTATGACCAGCTTGACGACCGCTGGATTGCCGCCCAGTTTACGGCCGCAAGTGCTCCTTTCTTGATCTGTGTAGCCGTTTCACAGACGCCAGACCCTACCGGCAGCTACTTCCAGTACGCTTTTAGCATAGGCACCAACTTTCCTGACTATCCTAAATACGGAATATGGGATGATGCCTTCTATATGAGTACACGCGAATTTGATGGACTCTCTGGTCCCTTCGTCGGCGTTGGCGCATATGCTGTCAATCGCAGTGAGTTGATAGCCGGTAACCCAAATCCCCAGGTTATCTCTTTCCTGGTTCCACCTGGTGGAACGCCTTACAATGTTGGAGACGGATTGCTGCCCACTGATTTAGAAGGTTTCACATTGCCTCCCGCCGGTGCGCCTAACTATTTCGTTGGTTCAATGGATGATGGCGGGCAGTATGGTGCTCCTCAAGATGCACTCAACATCTGGGAATTTCATGCTGATTTTATTACACCGGGTAATTCTACCTTCACGCTGGAACATGTTGTCCCAGTGTCTCCGTTCGACTCCCAATTCCCCTGTTCGCCCGGTTCTCGTGATTGTATTCCCCAACCGAATACGTCAAACAAGCTTGATATATTGTCTTACCGCCAACGGCCGATGTGGCGCGTGGCTTATCGAAACTTTGGCAGCTATGAAACGATGGTTACCAACCAAGCTGTTGAAGCAGACACCAACCTGGCAGGTATCCGGTGGTATGAAATTCGGGACCCGGACAATTCCCCGTTTATTTACCAGGAGGGTACTTATGCCCCAGGTGTCTCAGACGGTATTCATCGTTGGATGGGTAGTATAGCCATGGATCAGAGCGGTAACATGGCTCTGGGTTATAGTGCCTCCGACGCAAGCAGCACTTTCCCAAGTGTCTGGTACACAGGCCGTTTAGCGACCGATCCCTTAGGCCAAATGCCACAAGGCGAAGGCAGCATTATAGATGGTACCGGTTCCCAGACAGGCACTCAGCGTTGGGGCGACTATTCCTCTATGAATGTTGACCCGGTTGATGATTGTACTTTCTGGTATGTCAACGAATATCTACCAACAACCAGCTCCAGTGGTTGGCAGTTGCGAATTGGCGCCTTTAGGTTCGATCAATGTGGGTTCCCTGACTTCACAATTGCTGCCATGCCAGCATCTCAAGCAATTTGTTCCCCTAATGACGCTATTTTCGATATAGACATTGGGTCCCGCCAGGATTATATGGATCAGGTGGACCTCAGTGTCTCAGGGAATCCCGCAGGTACAACGGCCGCATTTAATCCGAATAACCAGGCTGCCCCTTTTACCAGCACCCTGACCATTTCCAATACCGGTTCGGCCGCATTCGGCAGTTACAGCCTGGATATTGTTGGTATTGCCCCAACCAGCACCCACACCACGACGGTTGGACTGGATGTTTACACCAGTGTTCCCGGCAGTCCTACCTTGCAATCACCAGCCGACACAGCGACCGGCGTCCCCCGGCAGCCAACCTTTGAATGGACAGCCGCAGCACAAGGTGAAACCTATCTACTCGAAGTTGATGATAATTCTGATTTCAGCAGTCCTGTTTACACGACGACAGTAGCTGGTACAACCCATATGGCTGCTGTTTCACTCAGTTCTGTTACAACCTACTACTGGCGGGTAACAGCGACGAATACCTGCGGCACCGGGTCAACTTCCGGCGTGTTCAGCTTCACAACGGAGGAGATTCCACCGATCCTGTTGGTGGATGACGATGACAATGCGCCGGATGTCCGGGGCGTTTACATAGCTGCTTTGGACTCCCTCGGCCTGGAATACGATATTTGGGACACCAATAACTCCGATAACGAACCAGACTATGGATTCCTTTCGGCTTATGATGCCGTTATCTGGTTTACGGGCCATGAATTTGGTGGCTTCGCCGGGCCAGGTGGCGCGACTGAGGCTGCTCTCAGCAGCTATCTTGATGGAGGGAGCTGCCTGTTCATCAGCAGTCAGGATTACCGTTATGACAGAGGCCAGACAGCGTTCATGTCTGACTACCTGGGCGTTAGCACCAGTTCAAATGACAACGGGGATTACACCAGCGTCACTGGTTCTGGTTCCGTCTTTGGTAGCCTTGGCTCCTATGCGCTCTCCTATAACTTCACAGATTTCTCCGACATCATTTCGCCCGATGGCACGGCCGAACTCGCCTTTGACGGCAATAACGGCAACGATGCGGCCGTAAATAAGGACAGCGGCGTCTACAGAACAGCCTTCTTTGGCTTCCCCTGGGAAGTTATTAGCACCGCCCCAGACCGCGAAGAGGTAATGGAGACTGTGTTGGATTGGTGTGGTGTTCTCGGCCCACGAGGCACCATGTCTGGTTCAGTCACAGACGATGGCGACAGCCAACCTATTGTCGGGGCGATGATTTCGGCCGATGATGGCATAGAAGTCCGGAACGCAACGACCAATGGCAGCGGCGATTACAGCATGCCACTTCCACCGGGAACGTATGATATTTCGGTAACGGCCACCGGTTACTACAGTGATACGGCCAGCGGCGTCGTGATTATCACCGATACCGTCACAACTGAAGACTTTGCCCTGACACTGGTAACAGGAACCATGGCAGGGGTGGTTACGGATGATAGCAATAGCCAGCCCATTGATGGGGCTTCAGTGATGGCAGATGCTGGAAACGGCATCCAATCTACGACAACCAACAGCAGTGGTGCCTACACGCTGACAGTTCCACCGGGATCGTATGACGTCACCGTAACGGCCAGTGGGTATCTTGATGGGTCGGCCAACAATGTCGCAGTTGTCACCAACACCGTCACAACCCAGGACTTTGCCCTGTCTCCAGAAGTCAGAACACTGGAACGGGATCAAGACCTTATCGAAGATTCCGTCATTGTAGGTGGTAGTGTGACCAATACCCTGATAGTCAGCAACACCGGCAATGCTGCCTTTGACTTCACGGCTTCTGCTGGTGCTGGCTGGGCAGACGTCAGTCCATCCGGCGGAACACTAGACCCCGGTGCCACAATGGCCTTGTCAGTGGTCTTTGATAGTAACGCAACCGCCGGTGTAGGAACCTATAGTACAACCCTGACCTTCAGTGGTGACTATGACAACTCGCCTGCTCCGGTAGACCTGATATTCCATGTTACCGAAAACCCGCAATATGACGTGTACTTGCCGGCGGTGATGAGCAGCAGTGGGGCAGCATCCGCCCCGACCGCTTCGCTGCCCTGGTTCGTACCACTCGTGGGTCTAACCGGTATCGTCGGATTTGGTTACAAAAAGCGCAGTTGGCTGTCCATCTTTCGAGATAACAGCCAATCGTAATGAACGGGGTATGCCTTTAGGGCTGCCCTGGACGTAACAAACCTGAGCACAATAAAAAGCCTGGCTCTTTTCAGAGAGCCAGGCTTTTAATCCACTGGATACCTTTGCGTATCCACTCATATATTCCTAAATCGGAGAAACAAATTAAATGAAAAGAAATCGTAGTTTGATCGTGGCCGGGTTATTGGCTGTATTCCTGATAGCGATGGTGTTCGCCCTTGCTAATTCCGCAAGTGCAAAGACCGGAGAAACGGCCGTCATAAACCTATCTGGCAGCGGACTGGTCCCCGACTTGCCAGGAACCTATTTGACTGGTCCCAACGTGGGAGAGCCGCTTGGAATCGCTCTGGACTTCATTCAAGCTAACAAAGCGGCCTTACAGATGAGTGCGGCCGAAATCTCCGATTTGGTTGTTAAAGACGAGTATCTTAGCCAGAAATCGGGTACGACTCATATCTACTTCCTCCAGAACCACAACGGAATCGAGGTTTATAATGCCATGTTGAACATGAACATTGCCCAGGATGGCAGTGTTATGAACGTTGGCAACCGCATCATTCCCAACCTGACAACCGCAGTTCAAGGAACAGAACCACAGATAACGGCCGAAACAGCCGTTGAAAAAGCGGCCGAATATCTCTCCCTGGAACTGGCACAGACACCGGTTGTCGAACAGATTGTTGGCGGTGCAGCCCAGGCCGTAGTCCTGAGCGACAGCGGCATCTCCCTGGAGCCGATTCCCGCCTATCTCATCTACCAGCCAATGGCCGATGGCACAGTTCGGTTAGCCTGGAATTTGACTATCCGCGAGCAAACTGGCCACGATTGGTGGAATATCCGGGTTGACGCCGTTACCGGCGAAGAACTCGATAGAAGCAACTTTGCCATTAAAGACGAATGGGGCGACACCAACCAGAGTGATGCCAGTCACAACGACGCCCTCAATTTCCCTCTCTTAGCATCGGCCGTTCCTTCTAGCTACCTGGCCTACGGAATGCCAATCGAAAGCCCCAACTACGCCACACCGGCGCCCCCCGCCGACGCCCGTACCACAGAGGTGACACCCTGGCTTGATGCCCCAACAGCCTCCCCAATGGGCTGGCACGCCACCTCATCAACAAGCTGGACTGACACTCAGGGCAATAATGTAGACGCTCACAAAGGGTCATTTCACTACGATTGCGGCGCATCCCTCGAATGCGACCCACCCCTGGACCTGACGATGAACCCGGCCACCAACGACAACCGCGATTCTGCAATCGTCAACCTCTTTTACTGGAACAACATCGTCCACGATGTCACCTACGAGTACGGCTTTGACGAAGCCGCCGGTAACTTTCAAAATGACAACTTCGGAATGGGCGGAGTGGGTAACGACCGGGTCTATGCCAATTCCCAACTTGGTGTTGTCTGTAATGCCTTTTTCACCACACCTTCCGATGGTTCATCAGGGATTATGGATATGTATATCTGTCCCATCGCCTCTCCCAGCCGGGATGGCTCGCTCGACAGCGGCGTCATGGCCCATGAGTACACACACGGCATTTCCAACCGGCTGACCGGTGGTCCCAGTAACGTCAACTGTCTGAACAACAGTGAGCAGATGGGCGAGGGTTGGAGCGATCTGACCGGCCTGATCCTGACAATGGAAGTTGGCGATGCTGGTTCAGACTCTCGCGGAATTGGCACCTGGCTCTTAGGAGAAGGTCCGGGTGGCCCTGGGGTCCGCAATTACCCCTACACAACCGACTTGAACATCAACCCCCACACCTACAACGACATCATCGGGGCTGGCAATTCCCATGATGTTGGTGAGGTATGGGCCTCTATCGTTTGGGAAGCAGTCTGGGCTTTGACAGACGCCCATGGTTTCAACCCCAATTTCTATAATGATTACACAACTGGCGGCAATAATCTGGCATTGCAGTTGATGATAGAAGGGATGAAGTTGCAGCCCTGTTCGCCTGGTTTTGTAGACGGCCGAGATGCTATCCTCTTAGCCGACCAGAACCTTACCGGCGGCGCAAACCAATGTCTGCTTTGGGAAGCATTCGCCAAACGTGGGCTTGGCTTCAGTGCTAGCCAGGGCAGCAGCGGCAGCAATAATGACAACTCCGAGGCGTTCGATACCCCCGCCTTCTGCCAAAACGCTCCTGAAATCAACCTTTCAGTGACACAGTTAGGCGGTACGATCAACCAGAACGAGATGCTGACCCAGACCTTGACCATCTCCAACACCGGACTTTCCGATCTGGATTGGACGATTGGTGAAGGCAGCCTGATAACTGAAGGCAGTTGCGGCACACCCGGTGACTTGCCCTGGGTATCCGTCAGCCCAACCAGCGGCACAACAGCTATGGGCAGCAGCGACGATGTCACAGTGGTCTTTGATGCGACCGGTCTGCCCGGTGGCAGTTACACGGGTGAACTCTGCGTTTCCAGCAACGACCCATTGAATCAGGAGGCAGTTGTCCAATTGGATCTGACGGTTAACCAGACCGATTACTACATCTACCTTCCTGCGATTCATAATCAATAATGATTGAAGGCACTGATTTGTCGCCCGACGGCGTAGATGGGATTCAGGCAGCGGTCGAAATCACCGTTGCTGCCTTTTCTCACTTTTCCGACGCCAACGGTTTCGGCCGTCCCGACATCCTCATGTGCAAACGACTGTAAAATCAGTAAGCAATTGACGAATATTCGTCAATTGCTTACTGATTTACGGCAGCCACACCGGCTGATTCCCCGGCGATGCCACCTTCCTCGTCTCGTGCGTTTTCACATTCAACATCCAGATTTCCGGCTCGGCATTTGGCTCCGCCTGGGCAAACTGCTGGTAAACGAGCCACTCCCCATCCGGCGACCAGGCAGGCGGGCCATGATGCAGGCCAGGATCATTCGTCAGCTGAATCCGTTCGCTGCCGTCCGCAGGCATAACCCATAACTGCTTGCCCGTTGGCGCCAGGGGTGGCTTGCGGTTAAAGGCAATCCACTGTCCATCCGGCGACCACGTCGGCCAGCCATCTATGACCAGATCGTCGCCGCTCATCCGGGTCACTTCGGCCGTTTCCAGCGCTACCTGGTAAATATAGATCGAATATTGTTCCCCCGAAAAATCAATCTCAGTCATTAAAACGCTGTCACTGGTGATGCTCCAATTGGCCGGTTCCCCAGAACTGCTTGGAATATGCACCGAACGGCCGCTTGCCAATTCATAGGCCAGAATCTCCTGGTTGCTGGGCGAAATATAAGCAATCCATTGTCCATCTGGCGAGAAACGGGCAAAAGACCCCAACCACTGTGTATCCTCAAAAACCGCCACTGTCTGATTGGTGGTCAAATCCAGCCACCAGAGCCGGGGCGGGCCAGGCGCACTTCCCTCGGTCCGAATGGTGCGCCGTTCATAAATGAGACGACGGCCGTTCGGGTCCCAGGAAGGATTGCTGCATGCCCCTTGAGCGCAGTCCAACAACTGCTGCCGGTTCTTTCCGTCGCTGTCAATCAGATACAGATCACTGCCCCCATCTTGCCGGTAGGAACTGTAAGCAATAGACGCTCCGTTTGGGGAAACGGCAAAATCCAGCACATCATCCGGCGGAAATGTCAGCGCCGTTGGCGTGCCCCCATCCGGCGAAACGGCAAAAAGCTGGTAATAGTTATCCTCATTCCAGCTCATGTAAAGAATCTGTAACGGCCGTGTTTCAAACCGCCAGCTAACCGGCTTCAATACCAATCGGCCTTGTTTGCTTACCGGCCCGGCCGACAAATGAACGGTGTATTCCGTTTCCGCTGACAGCGGCTGCTCCGGCCGAAAAACAAGCGTCGTTGCCCCCTGCCATTTTGTCGTTCCATTAACCGGTGGATCAAGGGTGATTTCCGGCGTCTCGGCCGTATTCATCGGCTGCCCAAAAGTGATTTGAATCGGTGTTTTGCCCGAAACATCCCCGGCATTCCGGGCCGGGACGATGCTTCTAACAGGAACGCCAACTGAATCTCCCCGCCAGATAAACAGCCCGGTTAGCAGCAGCAGCCCGGCAATTGTCAGCCAGACAACCCGGTCAAAATGGCCCTCAACCCCCAAATTTAGTGAATTGAGTCTGCTTTTAACCATAGAGATACGGTTCGGATGGCGGATCGATTGCCACAATATCATCAATCATCAGGATCGGCGTCTCCTCCCCTTCAAACAACTTGGTTTCAAAGTGGCCGTGAATTTCCACCCACTGATCGTCAGTAAAATCGGCCGCATTCTCACCCTCAACAACCAACCCAACCGGAGAGGCGTCTGCCACACAGCAGCTAACAACGAAACGGCCGATCAAAAACTGCGACGCATCAAACCGTTCATCCCGATACACAAAGCCGATAACATGCGCCTCCTGACTGTTCAACGCTTCGGGGGAGGCGCTGTTCTGAATATCCACCAGCCAATCCAAAATATTCTTCTCTCCGCTAATCAGCCCCATCCGGTCATTACTACCCGGCGGCGCAACGGATTGCAGGCTGCCTACATTAATCTCCCGGTTGCTGAACGCGCTGGCTCCCAACGGCTTCGGCGGAACCAGCCACCCTAAGATCAGCGGCAGCAATATAACCACCACCCCAAACCAGCTCAAATGGCTGTGGTCATGGTCGTGATGGTCATAGTGGACTTCCTCGTGATCATGGTCGTGATGGTCATGCTCTGCATGATTATGTTCCGCATGGTCATGGTCATCATTGTCAGCGTGACTGTGACTCGGCCGTCTCAAAAAATAGCTTGCCCCAACCAGAACGAAGCCAGAGGCAGCCAGCAGCGTCAGAATCACAAAACGCTGGTTGATGTAAAAGTAAATACTCCCATTCACCAACCGGCTAAACAAAAAGACGCCAAACCCCAAAAGGATGATACTCTTTATCAAACGTTCCATAATAGAAATGTCAAACGTAATTTTTGCCTTGTAAAAACCA
>JBAPRX010000066.1:0-2769 GCA_049281335.1 Promineifilaceae bacterium (SeqCode) | reverse complement strand
GAGCGATTTGGTAAATCGCTCCTCTTTCTCAACCCTTCTGCCTTGTAAAAGAACGAGCCGAGGCAATGACGCTGCTAAAAGTGGAACTTGTACGATTGATACCAATGACACCTAACAAGCCAAGAATAATATAATTGGATGCGTGATAAAGAAAGGCGAAACTGGCCGATTCCGCCTCCGGCTGGCCCAAAATAGTAACCAGGGCCAGAGTGACACCTGCCTCAAAGACGCCAACCTGTCCGGGGGAAGATGGGGCGGCGACGCTAAAGGCGGCGGCGCAAACGACAAAGGCCGCTTGAATCAAAGTTGTTTCCAGGTTGGCGGCCCGCATTGCCAGGTAATACCCGGCGATAATCGGCAGCCAGATGATGATACTGAGGGCAATGAGAATCAAGCCGTCTTTGAGGCGGGTGAGGCTGCTGAGACCGAGTAGGAGGTCGTCGAGCCGTTTGAGCCATGCCTCGGTGTCAAGAAAGGGGATGCGGTCTAAAATAACAGCAGAGATTCGAGCAGCCAGCTTTGGTTGGTTGGCTGCGATGATGAGGACAACAGTAGCGACAACGGCGAGAGTGCCGGTGATTTGAACGGCCGTCTTAATCTCCGGCGGCAGGTCGGCTGCGGCAGCCAGCGTAAAGGGAAACAGGATGACCATGAAAAGCAGGTCGAAAACCCGTTCAACGACCAGCGTTGAGATGCCTTGAGAGATGGAGAGGGGCGGAACGTTGCCAATGAGGACGGCGCGGGTCACATCGCCCAGACGCAGCGGCAGGAAGTTGTTCAGCATATAGCCGATGTTCTGAATATGGAAAACCTTGTTGTAGGGAACGCCTTCTGTTTTAGTTCGGCCGCTGTTGAGCATAAACTGCCAGCGAATGGCCCGCAGGAAGGCAAAAGCCGGAAAAGCAAGCAGTGCCAGCGCCAGATAGTCATATCGGGCGGAGCGGAGGGCGGCAGCTATATCGGCCGGTTTGATGAAAATGAAAATAGCAGCCAGGCAAAGCAGGCTGATAACAATGCCGAGCCAGAATTGAGGCTGTCGAATTGTAGAAGGTTGTGATCCGGTTTCCATGTGTGCGGGATTATAGGAAGCAAGGGGCAAGGGGGCAAGAGACAGAGAATAGAGGCAAATGGCAATAGACAACGGAGTCACGAGATTTTGGGGTACAATAAAAAGGTTGAACATTAGGCAGGAAGAAGTGAAAAGTTAACAGTGGGAAGAAAGAGACCAATAACAGCAAATACCCACATCAATAAAATTGCCATTTGCAACTTGCAAGCCGACCAAAGGTCAGCCCTTGCCATTTGCCATTTGCCATTTGCCATTTGCAACTTGCACCTTGCACCTTGCACCTAACAAAGGAGTTTTCTAATGGAGTACGTAAATCTTGGGAAATCTGGCTTAAAGGTTTCCCGTATCTGTTTGGGGATGATGTCCTTTGGGACATCAGAGTGGCGCGACTATACCCTGGATGAAGAAGACAGTCGGCCGATTATTCAACGGGCGATAGAGTTAGGGGTCAACTTCTTCGACACGGCCGATATGTATTCCCTCGGCGTCAGCGAAGAAGTGACCGGGCGGGCTTTGAAAGATTTCGCCAACCGGGAAGAAGTCGTCCTGGCAACCAAAGTCTACTTTAAGATTGGCGAGGGGCCGAACGGCGGCGGACTCTCCCGCAAGCACATCATGGAAGCAATTGACAACTCCCTGCGGCGGTTGGGGACCGATTACGTAGATTTGTACCAGATTCACCGCTGGGACTACACCGTTCCCATCGAAGAAACAATGGAAGCCTTGAACGATGTCGTCAAGGCCGGCAAAGCCCGCTACATCGGAGCGTCAAGCATGTTTACCTGGCAGTTTGCCAAAGCCCAGTATACGGCCGAAATGAACGGCTGGACCAGGTTTGTCTCCATGCAAAACCACCTCAACCTCCTCTACCGCGAAGAAGAGCGCGAAATGGTTCCCTTCTGCATAGACTCCGGCGTCGGCATCATTCCCTGGAGTCCCCTGGCGCGGGGATTTCTGGCAGGCAACCGCAGCCGGGAAGGGTGGGGTGTGACAATGCGGGCCAAGCAGGACAGCATGGCCCAGGATTTCTTCTATTCCGACACCGATTTTGATATTGTGGATCGGGTCAAGGAAGTTGCGGCCGATCATGGCGTAAAACCGGCCCAAATTGCCCTGGCCTGGCTGCTGAATAAACCGGGGATTACTGCCCCAATTGTCGGGTGCAGCAAAATGTACCAGCTTGAAGAGGCCGTCGCCGCAGCCCAAATTGAACTGTCGGAAGATGAAATGGCGGTGTTGGAAGGGCTGTACCAGCCGAGAGAGGTTCTCGGCCACAGATAAAGTGCCAGATGCAGCGGCTAAAGAGCAAATAGGATAATAGGTGGATTGCTGTTCAGAACAGGAAGAGGGTATAAAAAGAGGGATATGGCGCGATTAAGAAAATATCTTCTTCCCTTCTGGACAGCGGTCATTATCCTGCTTGGGCTGAACATCGTTGTCTTTAACCTGTTAATTGCCAATTCGGCCGAAGGGCTGCGCGTTCAATATATTCCTGACGACGGCTTTTACTACCTGACCCTTGCCAGAAATTTTGCGTCATCGGGGATGTGGAGCTTCGATTCGGGGGTGAGCGTGACATCAGGCTTTCACCTGCTCTTCGCATATATCTTGTCGGGCATCTATTCGGCCGTTCACCCCGACACCAATGGCTTTGTGGTAAGCGGTGTCTTGGTAGGAATGGTATTCGCTGTACTGACCAT
>JBAPRX010000065.1:0-1718 GCA_049281335.1 Promineifilaceae bacterium (SeqCode) | reverse complement strand
GTCCCGCCCCCGGCTATCCCGCCTGCCCCGACCACACTGAAAAAGGGACCCTCTTCTGCCTGCTCAATGCCGAAGCCAACGCCGGCATTCACCTGACCGACAGCTTCGCCATGCTGCCCGCTGCGGCCGTTTCCGGCTACTATTTCGCCCACCCCGAGTCCCACTACTTCGGCATCGGCCGAATTGACCGCGATCAGGTCGAAGACTACGCCGCCCGAAAGGAAATGAACGTAGAGACGGCCGAACGCTGGCTCGCTCCAATCCTTGGCTACTGAGCAAAATTAGCAACCAGGTTTTTGCGCAAAAACCCGGTTGCTATAATCGTCAATTTCACCTTAACCAAAAAACTCTCTGCGGTCCCACCGCACCAGCCCGGTTCACCGGGCGCACTCATGTAGCTGGGCAGATATTCTAACTTTGTTAGACCATCTCCCGGTGAGCCTACAATCCCCGTTCCCCCTTCGCCGCATGTACCCGTTCCTGAAAACTATCATCATACTCAAAAATCCGGCAGGCATCTAACGCCGCTCTGGCATAGCTTTCCGGCCCCCTCCGAATCATCTCAAACAAAAACGCAAAAGCCGCCTCCTGCCGGGTCAACGCAATCGGCAGCATCAACATCGTTCGCTTATTCTCATTAACCGTTGACTCCCAAATGCCATACAGCAGCTTATAAGCCCGCGAATCACTCGTCTCCCCCAAAGCCAACGCCGCACTCTCCGCCAAAACCTCATCCGCCCCGGCTGCAAACTGCCCCACAAACGGAAGCGAACGGTCCAGATTCATCTCCAGCAGCCCCGCAAAGCAGTTATCCAACACCTTCGGGTCCGCATCCCCCGCCAGACACTTGTGACGGAGCAGCAGTTCGCCCGTGTCACTCCCGACTGAAACCAGCGCCGCAACGGCCGTCATCCGGCACTGCAGCTCCTCATCCTCCAACAAATTCACCAGTTCAAACAGAACATCCCCGTACCCCATCTGGAGCAGCCCCAACGCACACTGGCTTCGCAAATCGGCCGCCGTATCCGCCCGCCCCCCATAAACCGGCTCCATCTGCCGGTAGTGAACCCCATCCAAATACAACCGTTCCTCATAGCCATTCAAAGCCACCAAGGCCTTCACAACGGCCGTCTTCGCCAGACACCCCTTATCCCGCCGCACCGGATCATCCATAAAGAAATCATAAGCCGCCAGCAAATCAGGCAGCAGATCATCCAGCCCTTGTTTCCCAATAACGCCCGCAGCCTGCGCCGCCAGATAATTATTACTTCCCAACAAAACCGACTGAATCTCAACCACATCATCTTCAGTCAAGGATTTATGAGCCAAAGCTGACAAATCGGCCGCTTTCCGCTGAAATCGCTGTTTAGAACTAGCCATACCCCATTATACCCCAAAAAAAGTTGTCTTTTCCCCCCAACCCCGCTATCGTTCCCACCAATTAACAATCCAGCACCCAATCACCAATCACCAATCACCCAATTACCAATTACCAATCACCCAATCACCCAATCACCCAATCACCAATTACCAATTACCAATCCCCCCCATGCCCACCCCCAAAGCCTACCTCATCCTCTTCCTCGGCCTCGTTGCCATCGGCTTCTCAGCCATCTTCATCCGGTCCGCCAACGCCCCCGGAACCATTAGCGCCTTCTACCGCATGGCAATCGGCACTCTCCTGGTTGCCCCACCATTCCTGTTACACATTCGCAAAC
>JBAPRX010000064.1:0-19707 GCA_049281335.1 Promineifilaceae bacterium (SeqCode) | reverse complement strand
CATCAAACAGGCCACGATCATTCACTTTGCCGAGAGTGACGTGATTGTTAATGGCAGCAACATGATCTGCAACGGTGTAATTATCCGTCTCACCGGGCTGTGTGGCAAGGTTACAGATATAAACCCGATAGGCTTTTGTCTGCTGTAAGGCTTCGGCGATGTCTTGCACCAACAGATTGGGCAAAATACTGGTATAAAGGCTGCCTGGGCCGATGACAACCAGGTCTGCGTGCAAGATCGCCTGGACAACCGGGGGGTAGGCGGGGATTCGGGCCGGCTCTAACTGAACCTGCTTAATTCGGCCGCCCGCTTTGGGGATAAACGACTCCCCAACGACCCGCTTTATCTCTTTACTGCCTTCTATCTCAATCTCGGCCGTCAGGGTTACGTTCTCCAGGGTGGAAGGGAGCACCTGGCCCCGTATCGCCAGCACTCGACCGGCCGCGATTAATGCCTCGTCAAAGCTGCCGGTGATGCCCATTAAGGCGACCAGGAGCAGGTTGCCGAAAGCATGTCCCTGCAATTCGCCCCGTTCCCCTTGATGACCGTTATCACCCACGCCGCCACCAAAGCGATACTGCATCAACTGGGTCATTAATGCTTCATCTCTGGAAAGGGCGGCGATATTATTTCTAAAATCGCCGGGCGGCAGCACGCCTAACTCTTTCCGTAAACGGCCGCTGCTGCCGCCATCGTCGGCCACTGTCACAACGGCGGTGATATTGCTGGTATATTCCCGAAGCCCCCGCAGCAAACTCGGCATTCCCGTTCCGCCGCCAATCGCTACAATACGGGGACCACGATTGCGCTGGGTGTAAGCATACAGGGAATCGCTGATCCGTTCATCCGGCCGTCGGAATGGGGCAACCAGATTATAGGCAAACCGGCGGATGGCGGTGTAGATAATCCACCCGCCCACCGCCAACGGCAAAATGATTCGCAGGCCAACCGGTAAGAATTGAAGTGTGACCAGGATATAGACTGTCTCTGGCAGCAACTTCCAGTCACCCAATGCCAGAATGAAGGCGCTGACACCGGCCCCGGCAATCACCGCCCCAACGCCAAGAATGACCAGCCAGCGTTTTATCCCAATTCCCAGCCGCAGCCAGCGACGCCAGCCGTTCCATAATTCCTTGAAGAAATTGTACTCACTCATTAAGTTTTCGATTCTAGCAACTGCCCAGGTGCAATGCCACTTTTATAGATTGGCGGCAGATTTTGGCTGTGCTATTATCTCCAACCAACTACCATGACCGGAGGAATGATGCGAACTGTTTTTTGGGACTATGATAACCAGACAGTCAAAATGATTGACCAGCGCAAGCTGCCTTTTGAATTTGAGGTGGCGGAGTTTGACGACTATCACGAGGTCGCCAGGGCAATTACGGAGATGTATGTGCGGGGAGCGCCCGCTATCGGGGCAACAGCCGCTTTTGGGATGGCCCTGGCTGCCTTGCAAAGCGACGCTAATGACCGGATGCAGTTACTGCGCGACCTGGAACGTGCGGCCAAAATTTTAAACGCAGCCCGGCCAACGGCCGTTAATCTCTCCTGGGCCGTTGCCAAACAACTTCGCGTCGCCACCAACGAAGAGCTAGAAGGGGTTGATGATGTGCGTGACTCCCTTCTGAAGGCGGGTCAAAAGATTGCTGATGATGATGTTGCCCTGAACCGGCGCATGGGCTTCAACGGCGCGGAACTTATCTCCGACGGCGACACGATCCTCCACCACTGCAACACCGGAGCGTTGGCAACGGTGGATTGGGGAACGGCCTTGGGCGTTGTCTTTGCTGCCCATGAGCAGGGTAAAAAGATACATGTTTTGGTGGATGAAACCCGCCCCCGGCTGCAAGGTGCGCGGCTAACTGCCTGGGAACTGCAACAGCGGGGTATCCCCTTTGACCTGATTGCCGACAATGCTGCCGGTCATTTTATGCGAACCGGTCAGGTGGACATTGTGTTGGTTGGTTCGGACAGAACGGCCGCTAATGGAGACGTTGCCAACAAAATCGGAACCTACAAACTGGCCGTCGTTGCGAAGGAAAACGGCGTTCCTTTTTACCCCGTTGTCCCTACCAGCACGATTGACCTCAACCTGGAAAACGGCGACCTGATTCCTATCGAAGAACGGCCGCAGGAGGAAGTGTTGAATGCCATTGACCGCCCGCTGGCCCCGACCGGCATCACCGCCCGTAATCCGGCCTTCGACGTCACCCCCCACCGCTATGTTACCGGCATCGTCACCGAAGCCGGTATTGTCTACCCGCCGTTTGTTAAAAACTTGCGGGAAGCGGTTGAATCAGAACAGAAGTAAAGAGGGTAATTGAGTAATTGGGTAATTGGGTAATTGGCCGGAATCAAGTTGTAATTACTCAATTACCCAATCAACCTAATTACCTAATCGACCCAATCACCCATTTACGACTTATGACCTCATTAGAAACCATCCCAGTCATTATCCTCTGCGGCGGGCAGGGAACCCGGATGCGGGGGGAAACCAGCACTAAAAAAGAGCTGATACGAATTGGCGGCCAGCCTATTCTCTGGCATGTGATGCGCATCTTTTCCGCCTATGGTCATAATCGCTTTGTCTTGACTTTGGGTTATGAAGCGGAGCAGATTAAGCGATATTTCCTTGATTACAACGTTATGTCAAGGGATTTTGCGATTTCGCTGGGCAACCATACCAATGAGACGAACTCGCCCCGGCTCTTGAATGAGATTGATCATCCTACCTGGGAGCTGGTTCTGGCCGATACAGGGCTGTATACAGAGAAGGCCAGCCGCATTGCCAGAGTCGGCCGTCATATTGAGGCCGACCGGTTCTTTGTGGCCTACGGCGACGATGTCAGCGATGTAGACCTGGGCAAGCTGGTTGCTTTCCACAAGGCGCATGGCAAGTTAGCTACCATTACCGGGGTGCAGATTACTCTACCTTATGGGATTGTTGAAGCTGACGAGAAAGGGCAGGTGTCGGGTTTTGTGGAACGGCCGTCTCTGCCCAACTGGATTAACGGCGGCTTTATGCTCTTTGAACGGCCGGTTTTGGACCTCATTCCCGACCATGACGACGTAAATCTGGAGACTGAAATCCTTCCCCAACTGGCCGAGCAAGGGGAATTGATGATTTATCGCCACACCGGGTTCTGGCAGTCTATGAACACGATGAAGGACAATATCCTGCTCGAAAAAATGTGGCAGGAGGATAATGCGCCCTGGAAAGTATGGTAAAAACTACCAGTAATTGGTAATTGGTAATTAGAGCAAACTGTTTCGGCCAGTCAAGCAGTTACCGATTGTTTTCTAATAAGTGCTGGGCAGCGACGGGCAACCTTTCTGGGAGCATTTGTTCTGCGATTAGTTGAAAATCCTGTTCTGGTATTTGTAGCAGCCCATAGCGAAATGGCCCGCCCCACCGTTTCTTATCCCGAATAAACGACAATGAATCAATAAGTGGTGCAATTTCTGTCTCCTGACAGGCTTGAAATTCAACATTGCGCCGGTAGGGGACAAAACCATTACCCATATCGTGTTGATAAACGAGATCGTCCTCAATACGGCCGATTGCCGTGAACTTCTGACACCGTTCATTTTCGCCAAACACCATTTTTGATGAGTAGTAAACCACCCAGTCCCCTTTGTTCATCCGTTTGAGCGGCGACGACTTGCCATGACAGGCCTGGCAAAAACCTGCTTCAACGCCTCTTTGAACATGATCCCTTGAAGCTACTACGATCCAATATTTTGTCATTGTCAGTATCTCCTTTTCAATGTATTATCAGGATACTGATATTATATCAGGGTACTGATAAATTGTCTAGTGTTTAGGAGAAGAAAAATGGATGAACGAGTGGGCTATTTACTGAAACGAGCGCAGCAAGCCCTCCGGCTAGAAATGGACAGCGGACTTCAGAACCTGAACCTGACAACGGCCCAATATGCTGCCCTTAACGCCCTGGAGCAGAACCCAAAATCGTCGAACGCCGCCCTGGCCCGCGCCTGTTTTGTCACGCCGCAAACGATGATAGAGATTATCAAGAATCTGGAAACGGCCGGTTTCGTTTCCCGCCAATCGCACCCCAAACACGGCCGCATTATTCAGACCGTACTCACAGAAAACGGCCGAGCCAAACTTGCCACTGCCCACCAGGTTATTGGAGGTATAGAAGAAAAAATGCTTGCCGATCTAAGCCCGATAGAACGGACTGCGCTAGCCGCTTACCTCCAACAATGTTTTAGCAACCTGGTGGAACGTTGAGCTATTCAAACCGGGAAATGACAAAAATGGTCAAATCAGCCATAATGGAGATGAATTACTGTTGAATAGTCACTTAAACCCAATATGCACATCCTCATTACTGGCGCGACTGGCTTTATCGGCCGTCATTTCGTTTACCATCTCCTACAACAACAGATCAAAGTAACCATTCTCGTTCGAGAACTTTACAGCGGCGAAAAGCCGCTGCCGGAGCCGCTGAACAGTCTCCGGCCACAGTTCAACGCCGTATACGCCGACCTACGAAACTACCGACTCACCGCCCGCGCCGTACAGGAAGCAGCGGCCACCCATGTCGTTCATCTGGCCGCCGCCGGTGTCACCGCCCCCTTTATCCCGGTTGAAACCACGCTACGACACAACCTCAACGCAACGATAAACTTGTTACGAGCCTGCTTCGAGAACAAGAATGGCCGTTCCACCCCGGAGCAGATCATCGTGGCCCGCACCCCTGGAGAGAGGACAGCGATGAACGTTTATGCTGCCGGAAAAGCGGCCGCCTGGCAATTTTGCCGGATGTATGCCCGAACCGCAGGCTGGCCCATTCATGGCGGTATGATTTTCCAGGCTTACGGCCCCGACCAGAATGAAACCAACCTCGTCCCGGCTGCTATCCGGGCCGCGCAGGCGAATCAAGATTTCCCAATGACCACCGGGACCCAAAAACGAGATTGGATTTACCTGGATGACATCGTTACCGGGTTGAAAGCGGCTTTGGGCAAACGACTATCACCGGGAACTTCCTTTGAACTGGGAACCGGCTGTACCACCAGTGTAGCCGAGGTTGTTCAGAGCATTTACCGCCTGGCGGGAAGCAGCGGTCGTCCCCAGATTGGTGTCCTTCCCAGCCGACCGGGGGAAGAGGGGGTTCAAATTGCTGACGCTGCTAAAACCCGGCAGCTTATCGGTTGGCAGGCAGAGACTTCTCTGGAACAAGGGCTACGACGACTGCTTGCATCATGAAAAAGTACATTCGATCCGGGTGGACGATATTCCTTTCGGCGCTCATCCTCATTTTCCTTCAGGGCTGCCGCCAACATGAAGCCCAGCCAACAGCAACGGCCGTTCCGACTATTGCTGCCGCCAGCCCCACCCCTATCAACACAGCCATCTTCACAGGAATAACCACCCAGAACGCAACCCCTTTGCCCCTCCCAATCACGCCCAGTCCGGTCGCTACCTCGACCATTTCAGCGACTATTCAGGAAACGGGTCAGATAACCATCGGCTACTCGGTTCAAAATCGGCCGATTGTCGCCTATCCGGTAGGGGAAGGAGCGAGAAAGGTTGTGGTTGTTGGCGGGCGGGAGGAGGCTGAGGCGTGGGTCGAACCTTATCAGAACCATCCTGAGACAATTCCAGCCGGTCTGACACTTTGGCTCGTACCAGACCCCAACCCGGACAACGCTGACGACGGCGTTTTCAACGCCAACGACGTTAGCCTCTATGAAAACGCTGACGCCCGCTTTGTAGACTGTCCCGATCAGCAGATTAAACCGGAAATAAACGGCCCCTATCCCTTTTCCGAACCGGAAAGTCAGACATTACGTAACTTTTTGACCGATGCCTGGCTGGTCCTCTTCCTAAAAACGGATATTGCTACCATTCAACCTGGCGGTTGCGGTCAGTCCCAACCGAGTAATGCTCTTGCTGCGCTCTTAGCAGAGAATACAGGGGATTCGGTTTCACGGGTCACGCCTTTCAAAGGCAGTCTGGTTGATTATCTGGCTGTAGAAGGCACGGCAGCAGTTACGCTCAATCCAAACAGTCTCAATCCGGCCGTTTTGAAGGTCGTCATGGACGATATAAACCAGATCGCGGGAGCGGATGCGTCTGCTTCAAACGGCACGATGCAATGGGTTTCATCAGACAGTTCCGGCCAAAGGCAGTTCCCTACCGGAACCTTCGTTCATCCGTTGGCAGTTGAGCATATCGGCCGTTATCTCTACATTGTGGACAGCGGTCGGGTGGCGCGATTGGATCAACAAACGGCCGCTATGCCGCAGGTTATTCTGGCGCCAGGCGATGAGGTGGCCGGTGTTCAGGTTGCTGAACCGCTTGACCTGGCATCAGACGGCCAACTTTTATTGGTTCTGGACCGGGTTGGGGACGTTTACGCTTATGATCCGGCGGCGGAAAGCTGGTCTGTCCGTCGCTACGACCGTCCCGCCGGCGAAACCTCGTCCCATTATTATCTGGCCGCTGCGGCCCAACCAGGGCAGCCCGGACAACATTACCTGCTAGAAGGAAGCTATCATTTTGCCCTGCGACAACAGCCGGACACGGCCGATTTTATCTGGCCGCTGTCAGAGGATCATTTGGTTGACATAACTGTAAACCAGGAGGACGTTTTTATTCTCAGCCAACCTCCAGATTCACAAACGGCCGGTCTCGTTCATTATCTGGATGGAACAAAAGACGACGGCTTTTCTCCCCAGACAATACTTCAGCGCCCGCGTCAGGTACAGGCTGTTGGGTCGCTGATCTATGTGCTGGATCGTGGCGGTCGGCGGCTGGTGGCGCTTGATGCCGATACCGGCACCCTTGACAGCATCTATCTGCCCGCCTCTGGCAAAGCCTGGAGTGCGTTTCTGGTAGATGAAGCGGACGGCCGTATTCTATTCGCGGGGCAAGACAGCCTTGCCTTCTTCGGTGCGCCGGAAAATCAGGCCGTTATCCAGGGAACCGGTTCGGACATTTCCTCTCAAATGAACAACCCGTTCGCTTTAGAAAATCTGCCAACGCTGCTGATGCCTATAGGCGGCTCACAGATTACTGTCCGTGATACGCAGATGCCTGGTGCGCCGCGCCACTACCGGCTTGGTATCCATGAAGGAGCCGATTTCTACTGGTCGGCCGGAACGCCTGTCAGAGCCGTTGCCGCCGGAACGGTGATTCGGGCTATGACTGATTACCAGGACCCAACTGAGGCGATTTTCAATTCCTGGCGGGCTGTTGTTAACAATTTGGGTTATACCACAGCCGAAGCGGAAGACTTTTACCGGGGAAGACAGGTCTGGATTCAACATGAGGACGGCCTCATTTCCCGATATGTCCATTTGAGCGCCATTGACCCCGCCATTCGTGAGGGGGTCACTGTCGAGGCCGGTCAGACCATTGGCGAAGTTGGTAATACCGGCTCTCCCGCTTCTCTTGAAGGGCCAACTGTAGACGCCCACCTTCACTTTGAACTATGGCTGGACGACCATTATTTAGGGCAGTATTTACGGCCGATTGAAACACGAGAGTGGTTGGCAATCATCCTGAACGAGCATTAGGCCTTCTGAAACTAAAATGCCGGATGCTTGATAGTTAAGCATCCGGCACTTATTATTTTTTTGCTAACTTTATGTGGGAATGTTATCCGGCGTTGACGGTGATCCGACGGCTAACCTGCTGGGCTTCTTCCACTTTCGGCAAGGTGATGGTCAAGACGCCATTCTTGAACGACGCTTCGACTTTGTCATTGTTCACGACATCTGTCGGTAACGGAATCAACCGGCTAAATTTGCCGTATGACCGTTCCATCCGGTAGTAGTTATCACCCTTGTCTTCCGTTTCTTGTTTCTTCTCACCCTTGATGGTCAGGGAGTCACGAGAAAGGGTGATGTCAATGTCTTTTTCTGTCATACCCGGCAGTTCGGCCGTTACTTCAAATTCCTTGTCCCGTTCAGTGACATTCACGCTGGGATTAAAGCCATTCAAGCCTTCAAACTGCTCGCTCCAGGGAGTGATCATATTGTTGTCAAAAAATTCATCAAAGAATCGGTTAAAGTCATTGTAAAATGTCGTGGGTGAATTTTCCCGCCGTACAGCCACATGACTATCACGATTGCTTTTCCAAGGAACTAAATCACTAATGTTCATGTTTCCACCTCCATACTCTGAGATTGGTACTTAATTCAGCTTTTAACTCTCCGCTTTCACGGTGATTTTGCGGGTTTTGGCGATTTCAGCTTTGGGCATAACCAGGCGCAAAACGCCATTCTTAACCGTTGCTTCAATCTTTTCCCGATCTACTTCGTCGGATAATGCAAAGGTTCGCTCGTAGTTACCGAAACGATATTCGGAGTAGGCCGGTTCTAAACCTTCCGGCGCCTGCGGTTCTGCATATCCTTTGATAGTCAAAATATTCTTTTCAAGGGTAATGTCAACGGAGTTTTCATTTACCCCTGGCATATCGGCCAAAAGGACTACGTCGTTTTCCGTCTCATAAATATCTACTCGTGGGACAAAGGTATGAACGGGACGAGTTGATTCAACTTCGGCCGGGGTTTCGGTTTCTTGCTTTTCAATTTCTAAAGTTTGTTCGGTCATCTGATTACCTCCAATTATTTATCTTGTTCTTCAAAAGCTGGCACTTTATCTTACATCGGTGACGGCTTTACGCAGTCGGATTCACTTGAATCTTACGGGGTTTGTCTTCCTCAGCACGGGGAAGTACAACGTGCAAAACGCCATTGGTAAACTTGGCATCAACGCCTCCGTTGTCAACCCGGAATGGCAGTTCAACGGTACGGGTAAACTGTCCCTGGCTGCGCTCACGCCTGTGATATTTAGCGCCTTCTTCTGCATCTCCCACATTTCGAGAACCGCTCAAGGTCAGCGTTTCACCCAAAACGGTGATCTCCAGATCATCCGGTTCCACACCGGGCAGTTCGGCCGTCAGAATGACGCCTTCATCGCCGGTATAAAGATTCATTGCGGGAAAAGAGGCAATTGGAGCCGAGGTTCCTCCCAATAAATGACTCATTTCACGCTGTAGGCGGGTCATATCTCGCCAAAGGGATGAGCCGGGCCAAATTGTACGGTAGCGATTACCGTTTCCATAATAGTTTCGCCATAACATATTCGATTCCTCCATTCGTAAAGTAGTATTTTAATCTGGAGGCCGGGAGATCATCTCTGTTAACGGCCGACCTCTAAATGATTTATGATATACCCTAAGAATAGGAGAGAAATGTTAGACGAAGATATGATCAATAATAGAAAAATATAAGAATGAATAAATGGAGGCCCGTCCGACTTCCGCCGTACGGGCCTTAACTCATTCTTCAGTGACTATCACTGTTCCGACCATGCCATTACCATCCGGTGTCCCATGAAGCTGGCAGTAAAATTGGTAAACGCCAGGCGTATCGAAGGTGATTGATTTCGAACCACCTGGTCCAAATACCTCTGTGTCCCAACTGCCGTCATCGGCCGTTGCTGAATGGTCAAAATCACCCACGTTATTCCAGATCACAGTTGTCCCTGGTGTAATTGTTAATTCCACCGGTTCATACGTGAAATCAACAATGCTCACTGAGACTTCCTCCGGTTCCGGCGGGGACTCCGTCGGTTCCGGAGTTGGCACTTCTTCGGTGGGCTGCTCCGTTGGTTCTTCCGTTGGCTCTTCTGGTGGTGGCTGTGCGGCATCCCCATCAACAACCGTTATTGTGGCAGCCATTCCCTGACCATCCGGCGTTCCATGCAGCAGACAATAGTAAATGTACGTTCCCGGCGTATCAAAGGTAACAGTTGCCTGTTCCCCGTTCGCCAACAGGGTTGTATCCCAGATATTGTCTGCAGAGGTGGCTGAATGTTGGGCCGCTCCGGTGTTAAACCAGGTTACTTCACTGCCTACAGGGACCACAAAATCGTGTTCACTATAGTCGAAGTCAACCATCTCAATGCTAAACTGCTGGGCTTCAGGTGGTGCAGGTTCAACTTCGGCCGGTTCCGGTTCCACCGGTTCCGGCACTTCCTCTCCTTTTCCAACGACAGTTACACTGCCGGACATGCCGGTGTTGCCCTGTGTCCCGTGCAAAACGCAGAAATAAGGCACAAAACCGGTTTGATCGAAGGTGATGTCAAACTCGCCATCTTTGTTCAGCAGGCCAGAATCAAAGCTGCCATCATCGGCCGTTACTGAATGTTTCGACTCTCCCTTATTAATGAACCGAACCGTCGTCCCTTCTGGAACGGTTAGCGACGGCAGGCTGTATTCAAAGTCAATCATATTAACGATGACTTCATTCCCCGTTGTCTGCCCTGCCTCAGAGATATTGACCGTCGGATCAACAACGGCCGCATCCGCCCCGGCAATAATCCCAACTGCTCCCATGTACTGAGAGTGCTGGTAGCCGATAAAGATGCCGCCTTCGGCCAGTGAGATGTTGCCGTCGCCGTCTTCATCCTCTCCAAGCAGCAGCCGCTGGCTGAAGGTGTTGATGGCCTCTACATACTCTCCAATATCGGTCACATTATTCGCTTCGGTGATCAAGAGCGCATTGGTCCGAATTGTTTCGGCCGAAAACAGGGCACTATCGCCCGCGATGCTCACATGCCCGGCATGGGTCGAGACAGACAGGGTGGTGTCGTCAGCCGCTGCTGCCTGTTGAGCCGCAGCCACCATCCCATTAATATAAGGAATAACGCCATAACCATCGCCTGGGTCTTGGACGCCGTGCGCTCCGTCATGGTCGCCGTAAAATTCTCCCTGTGTCCCTTCGATGAGATTCACAATATGTTCGGCGTGGCGTTGGGCGTCTGCAATGCTGCCCAAATCAAAGGCCAGCTTCAAGAAAAGGGCGTGTCGAATCACTTCTTCGGCCATCATTCGCCCGCCGATGCCATACCCGACATTATTCGGTGTATCAGGAGCAGAGACGGTAATTTCGCGGATAATGTCATTGGCGTGGGGAGCCTGACGGCCGCTAAAGATCACCTCGCCTGGAGCTGGATCACTGTCCCCAATCGGTTCCAGCGTCACCTGAACGCCGTCATAGAGCGCCATCAAATTTTGTCGGGCCGGGTCGGCATAAATATGAAATATTTTGCCTTCTGGGTCGGGACCAATTCGGCCGATATTCAATACCTCGTTGCTGCTGCTAGTTGTCAACCAGGCATACATCTCCATCCCATCCGGCGGGACTTCAACGCCGCTCATTGCCAGTAAGACCGAATCATTGGGGGCAACATTATCCCGAAAAGCCATAATGCCTGACACCACATCGTCCGGTTCTGGCGGTTCTATCAACGTAACCGGAGCGGGTGGCACCGGTGGCGCGGGTGTTGGTGGCGGTGGCTGGGCATCCATCTCTACCGGTTCTGCGGCCAGCTCTGCCACATTTTCTTCCGTTGGCTCTACCACCGTTACTACGGAAGTCATTCCCGACCCTGGATTACCGTGCAGCGTGCAGTAAATGACAAATGTTCCTGTTGCCCGGAAAGTATGTTCAAAGGCTTCTCCCTGAGTGAAATTGTCGCTGGCAACGCTATTGTCCTCAAAAGCAACATTATGTGGGGCAGCGTCCTGGTTAACCCAGATCATCTTTGTCCCCGCAACAACCGTTATCTCCTGGGGAGTAAAGGCGAAATTTTGTAAGTTCACTCGACGTGGGGGCGGCGGCGCACCCGGTTCGAGCGGTTGGGTAGAGTCCGAGAAATTGTCAATATCTGTAATTGTAACCGCCTCGACTTTCCGAACGTACCAGACGTAGTACGTAGTCAGGCCGAACAAGAGCGTGATCGTCCACAAAACAAAGGTCGTCCGCATAAAATATTTGAGGGCTCCGATCTTTCTTGGCAGGATTTTGAAACCTGCCAATAGGCAGTAGATAGCCAACGCTTCGGTTACAATTCCCAGAATAGCATGAACGCCTGCTGCCAAATAAAAAGGATCCCCCGGTCTACTAGGCAGCGTACTTGCAATTTGCGACTCTCGGAAAGAGACGACCATGATGAAAATGATAAAAAACAGATTCAGCACGACGACGGGTGTCTGGAGGAGGTCGTGCCCACGGTACTTATGTCGAAGTTGCAGCAAAATACCTATACATAGGGTGAGAAAAAATATTATTTGAATAGTTAATGTCAGATCCGCCCCCAAAGTAGCCCCGGTACCAAGAAACCCTAACTGTTTTAACATTCTTGCCTCCTGAAAACACGAACCCATACATTATAGCTTCATTTATCAAATGTCCACCAATTAGCAAAACGGTAACATCTAATTAAAGAGTTGTTAATAAGAATGTGATATGCTTCACAAAGCAAGGCTTGAGGACATGGAAATAAACAACAAATTCAGAAGGCCAAATTTATAAAACCAGGCATTCCTGCAACTTACTATGAGGTTAAGGAGAAAGTAACCCGGATCATTCCAGCCTTGTTGCCACTAGCAATCAAGATGTTATAATGTTTTCATAGGTGTAGGCTCTCGGTACTATGCCTGCATGTCGTGATCAGGTAGTTTGCATTTTCCAAACAGCATTTAGAACTACTATTTCTCTCTCATATAAGTTATCTAACCTGGCGAGGTATTTTATGAGTGATACAGCCATAACCGGAGCGAAGTCAGAAAATGGTACGTTAGCAAGGTCGGCATCTGGCCTATTTAGCGGCCGACGTGGTAAACGATTAAAGGAGGCTATTCTAGCGTATGCTTTTCTGATACCTGCCTTTATTATCGTCTTCACCTTCGGAATATTTCCCCTGGCTTTCTCAGCGTACGAAAGCACGTTAAGGGGATTGAACAGGGTCCTGGGTACGTATGATGGTCTGGGCAATTATGTTAAAGCTTTAGACAATCTGGCTTATGTCCTTGGATTTTGGGTGGGGATCGTACTGATTTACCTTTGTGTACGGAGCTTAACTCAGCTTTACAAAACGGCCGAAGAAAAGAATGACCGCCCCTGGATTCTTGCGATTCCCGGTATCCTCATGGGAATAGCAGTTGCCCTCATTGCCCGTTTTGTCTTTACACTCCTGCCAGAGATGTTAGCCATCCCCGATAAAATGCGGGGACAGGAAAACACCAGCGAACTTTTCCGACAATATGTTGGAGAAGCCTGGCGGTTAGAGAATGTCCAGGCAGCTTTTTGGGCAGGTGTGATCGCGCTTCTTATCGCAATCGCCACCATTACGCTCGTTTATCGCTTCACAACCCGTACCCCACGTTCTGGTTCCTATTATTCGACCTTTATTCAGGTATCCATCATGCTCATCGGCACTTTGGGTCTATTCTGGCTAACCTGGACTCAAATCCAACAGGCAACCACTGCCGCACTAGAGGATGGAGAAATACTCGAAATCTGGCCGCAAATCACCATAATCAGCGCTGGATTCGTGCTTTTGCTTCTGGCCTGGTTCTTATGGCGAAGTGCCAGCCATCGTGATTCGATGATCAGCACTGTTTTGAGGTTAGGGGCGGCAGCGATGTTGATTGTGGGAGCCTGGGTTCTTATTGGCGAACTGCCCCGCGCCATTGCCGCCGGTGACGAAGATTGGTGGGTCGGGCTGCAAGTTACCGCCTACTATGCCCTCGGCACTATTCCGGTTCAGCTAATGGCCGGTTTATTATTTGCCACCTTATTGTTCCAAAACATCAAAGGCAAAACCTTTTTCCGAATGATTTACTTTTTGCCGTATATTGCTCCTTTTGTTGGAACTGCGGCCGCTTTTCGAATCCTCTTTTCCGGTCGAGCCAACGCCCCAATTAACAGCCTGTTAGGATTATTTCATATCGCTCCCCTGGCATGGCTCAACGAACCAACCGGATTACTTAAACTCATTCTAGGAACCCATGCCACCCTGCCGGATTGGGCTGTCGGCCCCAGTCTGGCGTTGATCGTTATTATGATTTTTGGGACGTGGACCTTCTTTGGCTTCAACACCGTCGTCTTTTTGGCCGGGTTGGGCAGCATCCCTAGTGAATTATATGAAGCAGCCGCCATTGATGGCGCCGGACGGTGGGATCAGTTCCGCCATGTGACCCTTCCGCTTCTATCGCCAACCATTTATTTCCTGGTCTTGTGGACGACTATCGGCACCTTCAAGGCATTTAATCATATCTATGTGTTACGGGAGGGCGCGGCGCTTGGAACAACTGATACTGCAAGCGTGGTTATTTTCCAGGCTTTCAAACGCGATACTCGCTATGGGTATGCTTCGGCTCTCGCTATCTTACTCTTGATTATCATTCTTGTTCTGACAGCAGTTAATAACCGTATCGCCAGCAGGAGAGTATTTTATGGCTAGTGAAGCTATCACCACACCAGTTGCAACTGAGGTAAACCTGCACCCAAAATCACAGCGCTTTGATTACGGCCGAATTCTTATCTATGCCATTCTAATAATCGGGGCAATTATCGCTATCGTCCCCTTCATCTACACTGTCAGTGTCTCTTTAATGAACCTGACAGAAGCAACAGGCGGTCAAATTCTTCCCAAAACACTCCATTGGGAAAATTACGCGCAAGCCTGGAAGGTTGCCAGCTTCTCTCGTTATTTTTTCAACAGCGTCAAAATTGTTCTGATTACCCTGACAGGTCAGGTTATTTTCAGCGTTCTGGCCGCTTACGCCTTCGCGATGATGGAATTTCCAGGCAAGAACTTCATGTTCTTCTTGCTGCTATCCACTTTGATGCTGCCGGAAGCAGTCATCTGGGTGCCAAACTTCATCACCGTTTCCTGGCTGGGGCGTGTTGGGCCTATCCCCTGGATAAATAACTGGCCCGCTCTGACAGTTCCTTTTATGGCCGGAGCTTTCGGCATCTTTCTGCTCCGGCAATTCTTCCAACAGATTCCGCCTGAACTCTGGGATTCGGCACAAATTGATGGGGCCGGCCATATGCGTTATCTATGGCAGGTCGTGCTGCCGCTTTCAAGAGCGCCATTGGTCACACTGATGCTTTTTGGCTTCATTGGTTCCTGGAACGCTCTGGCCTGGCCTATTTTGGTAACAACAACTGAAGAGTGGCGGCCAATTTCTTATGGTTTGCTTAGTTTCTTAGACGAAGCCGGTGCTCAGTTCCATCTCCAAATGGCTGGGGCTGTTATTACCATTCTACCAATTGTAATTTTCTACTTTTTTGCCCAGAAGCAGTTCACAGAGGGAATTGCAACATCGGGCCTAAAAGGTTAATCTTTCATCATCTTAAGGAGGTGATTAAAGGAAAAACTTGCTAAATGAGCCAAATTGTTTGAAAATAATAGGTTTGTGGATACTGCTCGTTTAAGGTTAACAGTTATTGGCAGTATCTAATTTATCAAAATTTCTTTCGAGGAGAAGAAAATGTCAAACAAAAAAATCTTGTTATTTCTTACCTTCCTGATTGCAGCCCTGGTTTTGGTTGCTTGCTCCGGCACCGTGGAAGATGCGGCGACAGAAAACGCGGATACTGTAAATTCAGCCGCGACTGAAGTCTCCGACCAGGTTGGAGATGCTGCTTCAACCGCGGAAGCGGCAATGGAAGAAGCAGGTGAGCCAAATGAAGAAGCCGCGGCGGAAGCAACTGACGAAACCATGGCAGAACCCACCGAGGAACCCATGGCAGAGCCAACCGAAGAACCCATGGCAGAGCCAACCGAAGAAATGATGGAGCCTTGCGCCCCGGCGACCGATGGCCCATTGGCCGGTGTTGATCCTCGTGGTCAAACCATTGTTTGGTGGCACAATCACAGCGACACCCGTGAAGAACAACTGCTGCCTCTGATTGATTCGTTCAACGAAAGCAATGATTGTGGTATTACCGTAGACGCCCAAAATCAGGGCAGCTACAATGACATTCGTGACAAGGTAAACGCCAGCGCTGCCGCCGGTGAACAACCTGCCGCCCTTGTTGTTGGTTACCAGAACGATCAGGCTTTTTATCAGTTGAACAACAGCCTGACCGACCTGAATCCCTATGTTGATGATGCCCATTGGGGTCTGACCGACGAAGAACGTGCTGATTTCTACCCCAGCTTCTTCAATCAAAGCATTCACCCCGCCTTTGATAACCAACGTCTTGGTTTCCCGCCGAACCGCTCCATGGAAGTTCTGTTCTACAACCAGACCTGGCTGGAAGAACTTGGCTTTGACGGCCCGCCAACCACTCCTGACGAATTCCGCGAAATGTCTTGTGCCGCAGCAGAGGCCAATGGCGACGGGACCGGTGGTTACATTCTGCGTGACGATGCTTCGGCCGTTGCTGCCTGGACTTTCGCCTTTGGCGGCGATGTTCTGGATGAAGCAGGAACCTCATATGTTTACGATGGACAGGCCACGGTTGACGCGATGGCTTTCCTCAAGCAAATGTATGATGACGGTTGCGCCTACTTCTTCACTGAAGGTTTCCCCAACCCAGAGTTTGCCGCCCGCCGGGCCATCTTTGCCCAGGGTTCCAGCTCCGGTATTCCATTCTACGCCGGTGATGTTGCTACTTTTGCCGAAGAAAACGGCACCCCCGCTGATGAATGGGGCGTTGCAGCAATCCCCCACACCACTGACGATCCAGTTCAGAATATCTACGGTGGCGACATCATGATCACCAACACTACCCCTGAACAGCAGTTAGCTGCCTGGATCTTCATCAAGTGGTTCACCTCTCCTGAAATTCAGGCACAGTGGGACCAGATTAGTGGTTACTTCCCCACCCGCCAGAGTACATCCGACTTCCTGACAGACTACAAAGCAGAAAATCCGCAGTGGAGTCAGGCAGTAGATATGCTCCAGTACAGCTATTACGAACCACAGTTAATCTCTTACCAGTCCGTCCGTGACGCTGCCCAGGCTTCTTTCAACGAAATCATGCAGCTTTCCGATGGCTGGTCAACAGATGACATTCAGGCCATCCTGGCTGATCTGACCGTAACGGCTAATGACCTTCAGGATGAATTGATGTCTGAAATTCAATAAATTTCAGCATCTCAATCGAACAAGCGGTTGTAATTGTGACCGCTTTGAAACCGATTAACGACTGATTAATGAGCGGGTCAGGTTTTCTTCCTGACCCGCTTTCTTTTTGATGACTTTATGAATCAAATTTCAGAAAATGCCCTCAATGAACTACAGTCTGTGGCAGTGCAGGCTGCTTTGGAAGCCGGAGCATTGCTGCGCCGAAAGTGGCACGAACCCCGACAAATCTCGGAAAAAGGATTTCGGGATCTGGTCACCGACGCGGATTTTGCTTCTCAGACACTCATCGTTGAAATTATTCAATCTCATTTTCCCGATCATGGCTTTTTGGTTGAGGAGGAAGATTCCAGTTTGGCCGCCTCCGGCCCGATCATCTGGGTCATTGACCCGGTAGATGGAACGACCAATTACAGCCGACAGATACCTAACTTTTGTATCTCTATCGCGGCGATGAAACGGCCGTCTCCCGAAGACCCTTCTGGCGAGCCGAAAATTCTCGTTGGCGTCATCTATAATCCAATGTTAGACGAGCTGTTTCGGGCAGCAGTCGGACAAGGCGTGTACTTGAACGACACTAAGATACAGGTCAGCGACACCGACGATCTTGGACATGCCGTGATCGCCATAGATTGGAGCCATGCCCCGGATCAACGACAGCAAACGCTGGATATGATTCAAAACATTGCCCACCATGTCGAAACACTGCGGGCTGTTGGTTCAGCCGCGCTGGCGCTGGCCTGGATAGCCGCCGGTCGTCTTGATGGCTACTTTAATCTCAACCTCAAACCCTGGGACGTTGCCGCCGGGAAACTGCTCATTAGTGAGGCCGGTGGCGAGTTGGTCAATCTGAAGAACCACCCTTGGCGGTTAGAAGATCATGGCTGCTTTGCTGGAAACGGCCGTGTCACTCCTGAACTTATTGTCAAACTGACTCTAGCCCAGTAAAATCCAAGATTAATATGCGTTGGCCTCCATATAAACATATATTTTTCGACTGTGATTCAACACTAACCACAGTAGAAGGCATAGATGTATTAGCAGATCTCGCCGGAAAGGGGTTGCGAGTCAGTATTCTCACCGAAGCAGCAATGAATGGCGACCTTGCCCTGGAAGACATCTACGCCAAACGATTGAAGGCACTAAAACCCACACGTGGTCAAGTTGCAAAGATAAAACAAATTTACAAACAACATATTGTTCAAGATGCGGCCGAACTCATCGCCGCCTTGCAATTCCTGGGGCATCAGGTCTATATCATCAGCGGCGGTCTGGCCGAGCCGGTGATTGAATTTGGTGTTTATCTAGGTGTTCCCCGCGAAAATATTCGCGCCGTTGGCCTCCAATATAATGCCCTAAGCGGCAACTGGTGGCAGCGCCTGGATGAACATCCAAATGCTTCCGAACGTTATATGAGCCATACCGAAGGCGGGCTGACTGTCAGCGATGGTAAAGCCTTTATTGTCAAAGAACTTCTAGGCGACCAACCGGGTCGCACGCTCCTTGTTGGAGATGGCGTTAGCGACTTGAAAGCTGGTTCTGTTGTTGACCTCTTTGTCGGCTTTGGTGGCGTTGTAAAACGGCCGAGAGTGGCCCAGGAAGCCCCAGCTTTTATTAACAGCGAGAGCCTTGCTCCCCTTCTTGCTTTGGCAGCGGGGCCAATTGCTACTCCTTATCTACACGACACAGTCCACCAACCTGTTTTAGAAAAAGCAAATCACTTAATATCAAGCGGAGTAATTAATTTCCAAAATGAACAACTCAGAGACAAGTTCCTCATGGCGTGGAGCGCAGCACATCAAACTATTCATTCCGGGACCGACTGAAGTTCGGCCGGAAATATTAGACGCCCAAACCCAATGGATGATCGGCCACCGAATGCCGGAGTGTGCCGATCTCTTTGGAAGTATTCAAGGTAAAATCCGCCAGGTTTTCCTGACCGACAGCCGGGTCTTTATCAATGCCGCTTCTGGAACCGCCTTACAAGAAGCCGCCATTCGCAACTGCACCGACAAAAAAGTGCTAAACTGCATCAATGGTGCGTTTGCCAACCGCTGGCATCAAGTCACTGAAGCCAACGGCAAGGCCAACGAAGTCCTCGAAGTGGAATGGGGCCAACCCATTCTACCGGAGCAGGTCGTCGAGCGTCTATCCAGCGGCGATTTTGACGCCGTTACCCTCGTCCACAACGAGACCAGCACCGGCGTTACCAGCCCAATTGACGAGATTTCCAGGGCGATTCGCCAACTGCCAAACGGGCAGGACATTATGATCCTCATCGATTCCGTCAGCGGCCTTTCCGGAGCGCGTCTTGAAACAGATGCCTGGGATCTTGATGTGGTTCTGACTTCCAGCCAGAAAGCCTTCGCCCTGCCTGCTGGCCTTTCCTTCTGTGCCGTTTCCGACCGGGCTATGGAAAAAGCTGCAACTGTGGAGAATCGCGGATATTACACAGATTTTCTTCTCCTTGAAAAATATCTGCTGCGGAATCAGACTCCGGCAACCCCGGCCATTTCGTTGATGTATGCCCTTGACCGGCAGCTAGACGATATGCTGGCAGAGGGGATGGAAAATCGCTTTGCCCGACACCTGGCTATGCGCGACCGAACCCTTGATTGGGGCGAAGGACATGGTTTCCAACCCTTCGCAGCCGAAGGCTATCGCTCTCCGACCGTTACCTGTTTCAACAACAATCTGGATATTGACATCGCTGCCTTAAATAAGCATCTTCGTCAAAATGGCATGATTATTTCCAATGGATACGGACCTCTCA
>JBAPRX010000063.1:0-5643 GCA_049281335.1 Promineifilaceae bacterium (SeqCode) | reverse complement strand
AAAATTAATTAGCGTCAGGACGCAAAGGAGCGGAGAAAAAAATGTTGTGAATGATATTTTCATTCATGGTGTTGAAACTCTGTTCATGTTGTCTTCTTCAAAAGTAACTCACGCAAAGATGCGGGGGTACAGAGGGGTTGGTGGTTTATATGGCAAAGTGAACGATGAGCCAGAGAACGCCAACGGTCAAAGTGATGAGGGTGACTGGTAGACCCACTTTTAGAAATTCGATGAAGGCAATCGGCCGTCCTGCCTGTTCAGTGATTCCGGCCGTGACTAGATTGGCCTCTCCGCCAACAATAGAGCCGTTGCCACCCATTGCTGCCCCCATCGAAAGGGCATAATAGAGGACTTTATTATTCGCGCCGGGGATAGTGGCGGTCAGGAAATCGGCCACCGGCAGCATGGAGGCAGCCAGTGGAATGTTGGCGATAAAGACAGAGAGCAAACCGACCCCAAAAGCCATGACGATGATGGCGAGGATTAGATTTGTTCCGACGATATGACCAATCCCGCCGGCGATGACACTGATTAAGCCTACTTCCTGAATTGCCCCGACGATCATGAATAAGGCCATAAAAAAGACCAACGTTGTCCAGTCAACGGCCTTGATGAGACGTTGGACATCGGGCTTTAACCAGACTAACAAAGATGTTGCTCCAATCAGGGCTGGAACGGCTGGAGCAATGTGATACCTTTCCCCAATGATGAAGCCAATTAGAATGACTCCGAAAACAATGCCGGAACGCCGCAGCGTTTCGGGGTCTTCAATTTGGGCATTCTTTTCTAGCTGTTGGTACAGTCGGGGAGAGATACCGCCGGACTGTTTGTGCCATTCGGCCCGGTAATGCCAAAGGACATAAAGGCTCATAATAATCAGGGCAACGACAACGCCGAGGGTCTGGTGAATGATAAAGCCGCTGAAACCGATGTCGGCATGAGCGCCGATGAGGATATTGGTTGGTGTTCCGATGAGGGTGCTGATGCCGCCAACGTTGGAGGCCAGGACTTCGGGGATGATGAGGGCGAAAGGATTAATTCCCAGCGCCAATGCAATCTGGAGGCTGATGGGCGTCATCAGCAGCATCGTGGTGAAATTGTCTAGAAGAGCGGAGGCAACGGCCGTAATCAGCATCAGGATCAACATGAGCAGCCAGCTTCGGCCGCGACTGATGCGGTAAGCCTGGAAAGCCGTCCACTGAAAGACGCCTGTCCCTTCAATGATGGCAATGACAATCATCATCGCCATGACCAGGAATATTACTTCCCAATTGATGTAGGTCAATGCCCGATCCAGGCTGAAGATATACAGATCAGACCAGACAGCATCACCAAGAAAGGTTACAAGGAAAACGGCCGAAATGCCCGCCAGGGCGGCTGTTGTACTGTGGAGCTTTTCCAGAGCAATAATGAGTAAAACACCAAAGAAGATCAGTCCAGCCAGCCAGAATCCGGCGGTGACGCGCCGTTTTAGGGTTAAGGTTTTCAGGTTGTGGAAACCCTGGTTTTCCAGATTCTCTCTTGGGAATCCGGCCAGAGTCAATTGGCGGTTAGAAAAATGGTGTGTCTCAATACTGATGACGGCCGTTTCTGGAGGCAGTTGGGATAGATGTAAGGCGAAAGAGCCGTTCTCCAGGCTCGTTGTTTGGGCCAGAGGTTCGGCCGTATCTTTCCCTTCCTCTGGAACGCGGGCAATGATTTCCGCGCCGATAACCGGCTGTCCCTGTTCATCAACCAATTGACCGGTAATGATATATGGGTCGGGGTCTTCGCCGCTCTGGCTCGCATGAACTGAGCCGATGGCCGTCAAAATGAGAAACAAAAATAATACCGCTCCCGCCCCAAACTGCCGCCAATTCCGAATATGACGAAGCATTTATTATCCTTAGTTACGCTGTTGGATGATGGTCAATGCCAGTTTCGCCGGTCAATCTTGCCGGGTGCGTCGGCAGCAATCGTGTCCGGCGTAATGAATGCTACCTCATCAAGTGTGACCCGGCAACCTCCCCGAACCTGGGCTTTGATTTTATCTGTCAGTTTATAGACGGTTGGCACTGCAATTTAAATCTCCCCTTCATTGGAGGCGGAAGGAACAGTAGGGGCCTGGCCCGCCTAGTCCTTCCCGTGCCAGGCCCTTACGACCCAATTGGTAAATGAATTTGGAAAACGGTTCTTCCCGGCTTTGAATCAAGGTTGATCGATCCCCGGTGCTTTTCAACAATGATATTATAGGTGATATTCAGGCCCAGGCCGGTTCCTTTTCCGGGGTCTTTGGTGGTGAAGAAGGGGTCGAAAATCCGGGGTTGAATCCCCTCTGGAATCCCTGATCCCTCGTCCTCGATTTCCACGATGACTTCGTTATCCCCGCGCCGGGTGCGGATCGTTAACTGGCCTTTACCATCCATTGCGTCTATGGCGTTGTCAATTAAATTTGTCCAGACTTGATTCAGTTCACTGCCATAGGCTGTGATGCGGGGCAAATCGGCCGCATAATCCCGCACAACATGAATCCCTTCCTTCGTCTTGCTGCGGAGAATGATGAGGGTGTTGTCCAGCCCTTGATGGATGTCTACCTCTTGAATGGGAGCCTGATCCAGATAAGAGTAAGACTTGAGCGCCTTCACGATGTCGGAGATGCGGCCTGCTCCCTGGCCGATTTCGACGACCAGACTGTATACGGTCGAAATAGCGCCAAGCCATTGGATAATCGTTTTGAGCAGCGACCCGCTAAAAACGGCCGCGATTTCTTCCAAATCGGCCGTTCCGTAACCGAGATTGACCAGAGTCGGGGCCAGTTCCCAGCCCTCATCTACGCCATGCTCACCCAGCCACTCTTCAATCTCAGATTCCTGGTCGCTGCGAGTGAGCGGGTTCAGGGTGATGACCTGAGTGGAGCGAAGCTGGGCGTCCCGTGTCAGTTCGTGGAGCTTGCTTTGCTGCACGTCGCTGATATTGTATTGGCCCAGGCGGATGTGAATTTTCTCAAAACGGCCGAGTTTAGATTGCAACTGCTCCGCGCTGCGCTGAACGGCCGCTGCCGGATTGTTTAGCTCATGGGCAACCCCCGCCGTGAGTGTACCTAGTTGGGCCATCTTCTCGCTCTGGCGCAGCATACTTTCGGTGGTGCGCCAACGGGCAAGGACGGTGTGTAAGATTGCCTGTGCGGCTGATGGACTCGTGTCCAACAGAATATCAAGCTGGTCCTTATGGATGCCGATTAATGTACTGTCATAGCGGGCGCGGATAGAGGCCATCCGAGGCGTCTGCTCAATCAGGGCCATTTCCCCAATAACCATTCCCGGTTGATCGTTGACCGCCAGCAATACTTCCCGATTCCCGGACTGTTTAATGACTTCCAGACTGCCCTCTTTCAGGACATAAACACGTTCCCCGGTGCTGCCCTCTTTGAATAATACCTCCCCGGCTTTCAGATGAACGGTTGTGATCATCTTACACAGCCGTGCCAAATCCTCATCCGGCAGCTCTGCAAATATGGGTATCTTCTTTAGAAATTCTTCGTACATCCTCGCCTCAACCCAAATCACCAATTACCCAATCACAAATTACCACGCATCAAACCGTCTTCAAATACTGATGCACCAACCCCACACAAATCGCCCCTTCACCAACGGCCGAAGCGACCCGTCGCACCGCCCCCTGGCGGACATCCCCGGCGGCAAAGATGCCGGGAACACTCGTCTCCAACAGGAAGGGGTCGCGTTTCAGCGTCCACCCTTTAGGCGGCTTTCCGCCCTGGCTCAACTCCTGGCCGGTCAGAATAAATCCGGCGTGGTTACACTCGACAATGCCTGATATCATGTTGGTGTGAGGGACGGCCCCGATGAAGATGAAAACGGCCGCTGCCGGAATCACCTCTTCCTGACCAGAATCCTGGTTTTTAATGGTAATTGCCTCAAGGCGGTCGGAGCCATGCACTTCGGTGACGGCCGTTCTGCACAGCACCTCAATATTTTCCTGCTCGTGAATCTGATCCACCAGATATTGCGACATCCCTTTTTCCAGGGAACTGCTTCTCACCAGCATCGTTACCTTTCTGGCGTAGCGAGAGAAGAACATCGCCCCTTGCCCGGCCGAATTTGCACCACCAACGACAAAAACATCCCTGTCTCGGTAGTGGGCGGCTTCAGTAACGGCCGCACCGTAATAAACCCCTGCACCATTGAGTGGTTCAATGCCGGGAACTGACAACCGACGCACTGTAACGCCGGTTGCAATCACCATCGCACGGCAGGAAAGTTCGCTGCCGTCGCTTAAAGTCACATAACGATAGGGATCCTCAACCCGAACGCCAACCGCTTCCTGCGGGGTTAGAATCTCCACCCCAAAGCGTTCCGCCTGGGCCGATGCCCGCCGGGCCAGATCGGCCCCGCTCAACCCTTTGGGGAAACCGAGATAATTTTCAATCCGTGAGCTGGTTCCAGCCTGCCCGCCGGTGGCCGCCTTTTCCACCATCAAGGTATGCAGCCCTTCCGACGCTCCGTAAACGGCCGCGCCCAACCCTGCCGGACCGCCTCCTACAATAATCAGATCATAAAAAGGCTGGCTGGCCTGCGTTCGCATCCCAATTTTAGCGGCCAGGTCAGTATTACTCGGTTGGACCAATACGTCACCATTAGGGAAGAAAATAACCGGCAGCCTGCGCTCATCATCCACCAGGGTGCTTTCAACGAGTTTGCGAGCTTCCTCATCCACCTCAATATCAAGCCATTGGTAAGGAATCCGGTTTCGGGCCAGAAAATCTTTCACCGAATGGCTGGTAGAAGACCACAACGTTCCGGCGACCCGTATACCATCGTAAGGAATCGGAACCGTTGCCAGCCAATCACTTAATAAGTCATCCAGCACCGGGTACAGATTTTGTTCTGGCGGATCCCAGGGTTTTAGGAGGTAGTAGTCCAGCCCAATCTTATTGATGCTGGCAATGGCCGCTTCCGTATCGGCATATGCGGTCAGCAAGACCCGCCGCACCTGTGGATAAAATTTTATTGCCTCGCCCAAAAATTCTGTACCGGTCATAGTGGGCATTCGCTGATCGGCAACCAGCAAGGCGAGAGGGGCATTTCGCTTTTTTAGTTGTTCAACCGTGTCCAGGGCTTCAGCCCCGGAACCGGCCTGCATAATGCGATAATCCTTGCCATAGTGCTGCCTTAAGTCGCGGGCAATTGCCTGCAAGACCTGGGATTCGTCGTCAACGGATAAGATGATTGGTTTCGCCACGCTCTCGAATACTCCTACTCATTTGAGCCAATATCGTGTGTAATTCGTAATTTGTCAATGATGATAAATCGTTCTTTGCGTCTTTACGTGAGGTCTTCCGTTTATTTCACCGGCAGCTTGATCTGGAAACAGGTTCGGCCGGGTTGCGAGACAACGCTAATACTGCCTCCATGTTTCTGAGTGATGATGTTATGGGAGATGTTGAGTCCCAGTCCGGCGCCGGAACCGGGGGGCTTTGTGGTAAAGAAGGGATCAAATAACTGGGATTGAATCTCAACCGGAATCCCGGTGCCGCTGTCTGTGACTTCAACAACCAGCCAACGGCCGTCCTGGTAGGTCTTGATGGTAATGTCACCCTTGCCATCCATCGCGTAGATGGCGTTGTCAATCAGATTTGTCCAGACC
>JBAPRX010000062.1:0-7073 GCA_049281335.1 Promineifilaceae bacterium (SeqCode) | reverse complement strand
TAACGGCCGTCCTCTTTTTCCTGGGCGCTGTTCTGCTGCTGCCTATCCTGCTGGTGAGCGATTTGAGTTGGGTATTGACCAGTAATGGCTTACTCGTGGCTTTGCATCTTGGCCTGATCGCGACGGCGCTGGCCTATATTCTTTTCACACGCGGGTTGCAGGGCGTTCCGGTATCGTCGGCCGTTACCCTTTCCCTGGCGGAACCGTTAACGGCCGCATTGCTAGGTATATTCCTCTTAAAAGAGGAGCTGTCCGGTGCAACCGTACTGGGTATCTGCTTCATACTGGTTGGTCTATTCCTTTTACCTATGGTCGAAGGATCGAAGAAGGTGTAAAATGAAAAAGGAAGTCAACCTTGCAAAATTGGACTTTTTGGACTTTAAGGAGATGCCGTGGAAATTCAAGAAATTCCGATAAAAGATTCGGAACGAAAAGAGATACCAACCGACAATTTCGGTTTCGGCCGTATAGCAACGGACCGGATGTTTACTCAATATTACTCTCCTGAGGAGGGCTGGCACGATGCGACCATTGGCTCTTATCGGGAGTTGTCCTTTGATCCAAGAGCGGCCGTTCTTCATTACGGGCAAGAAATCTTTGAAGGAACAAAGGCATATCGCCGACCAGATGGTTATATCAACCTCTTCCGTACCTGGGAAAATATGAAGCGCTTCAACGACTCTGCCCGCCGGATGGCGATGCCGGTTGTGGATGAGGAAGAACATATGCAGGCGATTGTGCAGTTGATCGCCCTGGAAAACGATTGGGTTCCCAACCTTCCCGGAACCAGCCTTTATATTCGGCCGGTGATGCTGGGAATTGACGCGGCTCTAGGCGTCCATTCGAGTAAAACATACCTACATTACGTTATTCTCTCCCCTGTCGATACCTATTTCCCAGAGGGATTCAACCCGGTTTCGGTTTACATTGAGCCGGAATACCGGCGGGCTGTTCGAGGTGGAACCGGCAGCGCAAAAACCGGCGGCAACTATGCAGCCAGCTTGCTGGTCGGTCAAAAAGCTAAAGCAAAAGGGTATTCCCAGGTGTTGTGGCTGGATGCCGTCGAGGGCCGATATGTTGAAGAAGTTGGGGCTATGAATATCTGCTTTGTATATGATAACAAGCGGATTGTCACCCCACCGCTTACCGGCAGCATTCTTCCCGGCGTCACCCGCGATTCAGTCATCACGTTGGGGCGCGATCTGGGCTATGAAGTTGAAGAAGCGATGATTGATGTCTATGAGATGATTGATGATCTGGAGTCGGGAAAGATTACCGAGGTCTTTGGTTGTGGGACAGCGGCCGTTATCGCCCCCGTTGGCAAATTAGGCTACAAAGACGAAGAAATTATCATCAACAACTTTGAGTGCGGCCCGGTTGCCGTCCATCTCTTTAAGGAACTGACAGACATTCAATACGGCCGAAAACCGGATCGCTTTAACTGGACATATACCATCGAAACGAATGGACATCATTCGTAAGGGGTGAAACGTAAAACGTAAGGGTTTTGCAGCGTAAAAGTCACGTTTTGCGCTTTACGTTTTACATTTCTATACCTTTTGACAGTCTTTGGAGCCGGTTTGATAGTTTCTGGTGGTAATGGTATATAAAATAAAGAGTCGAGTTTCAGTTGCTTAGACGGTCGAAACTCGACTTTTTTATTTTGGAGATAACTATGCGTCAAGTAGCAATATTAGGAATAGGCCAGACGCCCATTCGAGAACATTGGGGTCTGGCGGTGCGGGATTTGGCTGTCGCGGCGGGACGGGCTGCATTGGAAGATGCCGATGTGAAACATGTGGATGCTATCTATGTGGGCAATATGACCGGCGGCAGCCTCAACCGGCAGCGACAACTGGGAACGTTGGTGGCCGACCATCTGGGTCAATGGGATGCCGAGGCAGTGAAGATGGAAGCGGCCTGTGGTTCGGCTGGCTCCGCTTTTCGGCAGGGCGTTGCGGCCGTTGCTGGCGGTGTGTTTGATGCGGTGCTGGCAATTGGGGTGGAAAAGATGACGGAGACGGGCGGAGGAGAAGTAACTGCCGCGCTGGCCGAAGCGGCCGATGCAGAGTATGAGGTCATTCATGGCGTCAGCTTTGTTGGCCTGAACGCCCTGATCATGCGCCGGTATATGCACGAATACGGCTACCAGCACGAGGATTTTGCCCCCTTTGCGCTGAATGCTCATGCCAATGGGGCCAAGAATCCCAACGCTCTTTTCCAGAAGGCGATCAGCCGCAAGGAGTATGACAGGGGGCGGATTGTGGCTGACCCTATCAGTCTGTATGATGCTTCGCCCATTGGCGACGGTGCTGCCGCAATTCTGATTGTTCCGGCAGAGAAAGCGCCCCAGGCGATTCGGGTCATTGGCTCTGCTTCGGCAACCGACACGGTGGCAATCCATGATCGGCGGGACCCGTTGTGGCTGGATGCGGCCGAACTGTCGGCCCAAAGAGTTTACCTACAGGCCGGCGTCGGCCCGCAGGATATAGACCTCTTTGAAGCCCACGATGCCTTTAGCATCATTGCTGCCCTCTCGTTAGAGGCGTGCGGTTTTGCTGAACGGGGACAGGGGGTGCGGCTGGGGCAAGAGAGTGCCATCATGCCGAACGGCCGTATTCCCATCAGTACAATGGGTGGGTTGAAGGCACGCGGCCATCCAGTGGGGGCCACCGGCCTTTACCAGTTGGCCGAGGCCGCGCTGCAACTGCGACAGGAAGCCGGTGACGCCCAAATTGACGGTGCTCGAACGGCGATGACTCAAAATATCGGTGGCAGCGGCGCGACTGTTGTTACCCACATTCTCCAAAAACCCTAATCCAACGTGACTTTACAGGCACCGGGACACATTGTCTGGTCTATACCGTATTAAATTGTTATTTATACTTGAAGCATACAACTCTACCAATTCTGATCAATCAGATTTTGCTACAAAGGGCAAAAATGAATTCCCACAAGATTCATTACCTATACACACTAATACTGTATAAGTTGACCACAACTGATTTGTCCCATTTATGGACTCAACATCAAAGTGCAGTCCATACGTACCAGACCCCCAATTGGGAATATCTTGAATAGTCAAATTCAGGGGTTGTGAGGCCCCTCCTTTATCAATACCACAGACAGATACTTGGTCTGTTCCAGTAGATTGATTCCCATTCCGCGTCCAACGATATTTCAGCACATAATTCTCATCGGGAAAATTGCAATCCCAATCATCGGTCCCCGTGTTTTGTAATTCAAATATAATCGGGTACATATTGCCATGCTGTAAAACCGGTGGCTGGTTATTAGACGTACCCCAATCAATGCTTAATGGATTCCATCTGTCACCAGGAATAATCGTGACACCTTTTTGATCTCGAATTTGAATGTCTGTGTAATAATGCACGAGAATATGTTCGGCGTCACGATATTGCACACTCCAGGTATTCAAATTTCCCTGCCAGCCCATATTTCCATATGCCCAGCGACTTGCACCTTTTTGGCTCAAACCATATCTATGACCTTCTGTAGGAACGTTTGGATCAGAGCTGACGGAATCCACTACACCTACTAAGTAAGGGTAAACAGGTCTTGGGGGATTCGTGCCAGGAACAGTGCTTGGTTCAGTAAGTGTGGCTGTAGGAAAGTGGTTGAAGGTATCAGCAAAGTACATTGTGAAGGCTGGCGCATTATTTCCGAACAGCGGCGTTTCTGGTAGATCGAAAATATTATTAATGCCCGTCACATAATTTTTTGAGGCATTTACTGCATTACAAATGCGCTTTTGTTGGGGTATCAAGTTATTGCTTTGCGTTAAACAGGGGTCGTAATAATTGGGCGAAAAGTTGGTTACTTTATCCCATTTTTCAAATCGATATGGGATAAAAACCTGGGAAGCAGTTGAGTTATCCATGACTGGTGTTCCCGTATGAACATCGAAATGTTCCCTATGATAAGCATAAGAACGAGCCACGATGGCCTAGGCGTATCGAGCATTTGAATGAAATTCAGCCGACCCCATTTCCTGAGAGACGACATCTAAAAGGTAATCTGTCTCAATAGACACAAGAACCGGATTATCGTTCTCGTATGGATAAGGATAATTGCTGTTATTTTCGATCGCGGTGCAACCGTACACAGTGCTTTGAGCTGTACAAATGTGGATAGGAACATAAATTTCACCAGCAAATATGCCTTGATTTGGGTCAGCCTCATCAGGGCTAACCAAACGATACATTTTGACGGTAACATGCGTAGGAGGAACATAGGATGGTGTTGCTTGTACATTCTCAACTTGTGGAAGTTGGATAAGTACCAGCAAAATTATCGTTGATAATAACCACGATAATATTTTTCTGACATGGATCTGCATATTTGTCTCCTTTTATTGTGAAACATTAATGATGCATACATGACCTGCTTCAGTGGTAGGGCATCTAAAGGCAATCATAGAACCGTCTGGCGACCAGGTAAGGCTTTGTCCAATACCTAGAAAAGTGTAGTCAGGAAATAGCCGGAAACTATTATTATTGTGAATATCAACTAAAAACAACCCATATTGTGAAATGCCGTCCTGCTTTCCGATGCTAACTTTGGCAATCAGAAATTTATCATCTGGTGACCATGTGAAGTCAGTTGGGGAAGATGGAGGCCATATATTTTCCTCGGGGGTAAGTTGCATCGTACTTATTTCGCCTAATGCAATATCGAGAATGGCTAGTTGACTGGCAGGGGCTGCTCCAGAAAAAGTCATTGCTAAATACTGGCTATTAGAACTCCACTTAGCACGCCCAATTCGTCCGATTCCGGCTTCGCCGTAATCGCCTAAATCTACTGAACATATCATCTGGGTTTGGGTATTAATTAGGTATAATTCTTCACCCTTGTATTGCACTAACCAAGCCCCATTTGGCGACCAGGCTAAATGATAGCCGTCGCCGGAACTTAACGGAACCCGTTTTGTTTCCTCATCCAGCTGCTTGGCGGTCACAAATTCGGTATGCCCTGTTGGATCAATGGTCATCAAAGCGCCAGGTTCCGATGAAAATACCGCTGTTACCTGTTCGTTCAAAGGGTCTTTTGCCAGCCAAGTCGAAGCCAATTCACTAGTCAATATCGTTTCTATTTGCCCGTCGCTGAAGCGTAGATCCCAACCTTCTGTTGTTGCTTCTACAAACATAATGCCTTGTGCTTCTTCTAACCATACCGGGAAATTAGAAATGTCGCGTCGTTGGGCATATTCAACCACTTCACCAGTCGTGACATCTAAAGTAGAAATTGTGCCAAATGCCCCATCTCCTTGAGCAACCAATAAACGTTGGTTGTCTGGTAACCATTCTGCAATAGAGAAACCGGCCCCGTTAGTAGCCACGATAGCTGGTTCGGAAAACACAGGAGAATCAGACAGCGCTTCTTCATATGACATGGCAATTTCAACGGGCGGTTCTATGTCACACAAAGGCGGCGGTATAGGTGTTGGCAGGGGCGTCGGGCGAACAGCCGGAGCGTCGAGTGAAGGACCTGGATAGGCAGCCTGCGCCTGTTCTTCCGGTGGAGGATATGGCTCTTGAACCTGGGGAACAACCCCATTAACATCTATATCAGGTTCAATGTCTGGTTCGGCATTTGGGCTACCACATGCGGAAAAAAATATTACCGCAAGTAATAACAATAACCAAATCGAAGGATATTGCTTAGAAAAAAAATGAGATACACTTGCCATGTTTTTCTCCTTGTTTTCTCTTTACCTATCTATTTATGTGGGGCTAACTCCCGCCAATATGCGCTATTATAGACAAAAATCCACGGTTATGCAAAATTATAGCTACAGTCCAGCTTTGGTTTTCACTGGATGATGCTATAGTTAGAGGGTTGGTACGTCGCCTCTATCATTCAGCAATTGAAAATTGTGGCTGAGAAACTATAGAAAGAAGGAGCTAAATTTCCGACAATTTCGGACGAATTGTAGGATGTTCTCCAATATGTCGTTTACGACATGGTGGAGCGATTTGGGGTACACCTGTACGTTGGTCGCTGTCCGAGGAGAAGGTAATGCCCTTCCGGTGTGGGCTTTTGATGTTGATCTAGTGAATTACCATCAGCGATTATTAGAACGGTTTCGTATGCAGGAGACATTTTCTCAGGGATATTCTCCACTGTATACGGCCGTCTTTGGTCAGTTAGCAGCTTGGTTGGCGGCTGATTCGGCCGAGTTGGACCCGTTGGTCAGGTGGTTGTTGGAGGCGGGACAAGGGCGGCAGGTGTTGGATGTCACGCTGCTGGTGGCGGCGGGGCTGCACAAGGATGTACTGGCTGGGGCGCCGGAAGTGCAGGCGTTGGCTGCGTATTTTCCCAGTATTGGCGGGAACCGAGAGCCGGATGCGGCTTTTGAGATGGCTTTGAGGGAGGCTATAAACGGCCGAAGGGAGAGCCTGACCACTTTTATCCAAACGGCTAATGTTCAGACAAATGAAACAGGTCGGGGATTGTGTTGGCTGCTGCCACTTATGAGTATGCCCTGGAAGCAGGTTTGTCTGGTTGATTTGGGGGCCAGCGCCGGGTTGAATCTTCTCGCTAATAAACGGGCTTTTCGGCTGGTGACGGAGGAGGGTGGGGAAACGCTGCTCGATGTTGGGGAAGCGTCACCGGTGCAGTTTGTGACGAGATGCCGGGGGAATCTTGCGCCGCTGGCCCAGTATCGGGACGGGGAATTGCCTGAGATAGTCGGCCGTTTTGGTTGTGATTTGCTGCCTTTTTCGTTGGACTCTGTGGAAGCGGAACGGACGCTGATGTCGTATGTTTGGGGGGATCAGGTGGCCCGGTTGGAGCGGCTTCGGGAAGGGATTGATGCTTTTCGGGAGGTGCAGGCTGGTGATGTTCCCGTTCAGCTTTATCGGGTGGATTTGCCGGATGAATTGGGTGGGTTTCTGCGGGATGCTGTTCCGGGTAATGAATGTCCGGTTGTTATTTATAATACGTTTATGACGGCTTATTTGTCTGATAAGGGGGCATCTTTCAGGGAGACAATCGGCCGTTGGGCGGCGGGGAGGAAGCAGCCGGTTTTGTGGCTGCAATGGGAACCTGTC
>JBAPRX010000061.1:0-3265 GCA_049281335.1 Promineifilaceae bacterium (SeqCode) | reverse complement strand
TAAACAACCAGCGTCCCCTCCCACAAAGGCGGTATCAAACCAAGCAAGTTCGCAATCAAAAGCGCCACATCAACCGCCGCCAATGCTCCCAACCCCAACACCCATTTCCTCAATGTCGGGTCCGGCTCATGTGCCTGGAGCCACTGCAACAACCTTTCCGGCGAAGCCGATTCCCGCTTGCCAGATGCGAAAACGCCATTCAACGTCAACCGCTTCCGAAAAAGCGGCCGATCCACCAACTCCCTGACCCGCTCCTGACGTTCCAGCGTCACCGCCGGACTAGAAACGGCCGAAGTCAGCCATTCCTCTAACCGCAGGCTTCCCTGGCGCGAGACGGCCGTATTCACCAGCCGGTGCAAAGAGTGGGTTCCAACAAGGTCCAAATCCAGCGCCAGCGCACTCTCCGGCCGAAACTGTGATGGTGGCAGCCGCTCCCAATCCAGCGCCATCCGCGCCTGCTGCCGCTCAGTTTGCGCCAGCCAGATTCGATAGCGAGTGATAACAGTCTCAACCCGGTTATGAATATAGACAACACTCAAAAACAAAACGGCCGCGCCCAAAAAACTCAACCAGAGCCACCCCGCCCCAACCGTCAGAAAGACGGCGCCATTCAAAACAAAACCACCCAAAAAGGTAAATAACCGCAGGTAAGAATACCGTTCGCTCACCTGCTCCAGTTCGGCCAAACGGCGTTGTAATCGCCCAATTTGCCGGTCAAGAGCCTCAAATCGTTTCTCTTTTCGCGTCATAATAGTCTGAATCAACCCGCTGGTACTTGCTCAGGGGAAAGGCTGCCTTCCCGACTTCGCTGCCAGATAACGTAGGCCGGAATGAGGGAAAGCAAACTAAGAAAAAAGCCAGACCAATAAGGTGTTCGCGGGCTGACAGCATACAACAATCCTGCAACGGCCGTACTAAAGATAGTCGAAAGGCTGACAGTAGACTGGTAAAGGCCCAATACGCCCCCGCGCACCTCATCGGCAACGGTGCGAGTGGTCAAAGACTGCAAGGACGGCATCATCATCCCCAATCCGGCCGCAAAAAACAACGAACCAAACGCCCCCAACCAGGGACTTGAAACAATAGCATAGATCACCAGCCCCATGCTGCGTACCAACGTTCCGATAATAACCAGCTTTGCCTCACCCAATCGTGGCACCAACCTCGGCAAAAAAGCCGTTTGGGTTGCAAACTGAGAAACGCCCACGACAGCCAGCAGCAGCCCAATACCCAAATTCGTTGCCTCCTCACTATGCCCCTGAAAGAGAACCGCATCCGCATAGAGAGAAAAAGTGGACTGTAACAGCCCAAGCGCAAACTGCCCAACAAACCCGGCAACCAAAATCAGCAGTAATGGATAATTCTGAATTATTTCCGCCGGTTGCAGCCCGCCCCGTTTAACATGACGATTCGCTTCCCGTTGTTCCGGCGTCACCGTTTCATCCAGCGTCACCCATGTCAGCGTCACCGTCAACAAGGCAGCACCAGCCGCCGCCCAAAAAGGAAAACGAGGGCCAAAAGCGGCCGAAAGCACCCCACCCAACGCCGGCCCGAAGATAAATCCTAATCCAAATGCGGCAAAGATATACCCCAAAGCCTCCGTTCGTTTCTCGCGGGGCGTAATATCCGTCACATAAGCCTGGGCCACGATAATGTTTCCACCTGTTATACCGTCCAGAATCCGGGCCGAAAACAGAACAAACGGCCCCTGGGCCAGCGCCAACATGACAAAACTAATCGTCGTTCCAATCTGGCTGATAATCAAAATTGGCAGACGGCCGTAAGTGTCAGACAAACGGCCGATAGTTGGTCCCGCCAAAAATTGAGCAGCAAAAAAAGATGAAACCAGCAGTGTAATCGTCTCAGGGGTTAGCCCAAACTGTCGCTGTGCATAAAGCGGCAGAACCGGCAAAATCATCGAGGCTCCCAAAATATTCACAAATACAATCATCAAGATTGTAAATAATTTGCGATCAATATTTGGCTTTTTCATAGTAATTAGGTTAATGACCAACCTACGGTTGGTTCGTTGATGACCAACCTGCGGTTGGCTAGTTGATTAGTTTAATTGGGTTGATTGTTATAGTTTAACTTCTAAAACAGGTAATAAATGCGAGAAACTGTTCATGTGTCATTCCGAAAGGAGCGTCATCCATTGACCCAACAGTCTCACTCACAACAAGCGACTTGAGGAATCTTTCAGCTTTGACTGGTTGAGTCTATACCTGATACTGCTACCTGAAAGATTTCTGGCTGATGTAGATTTTCAACTGGGAAACCGTAGGAAAACCCGCTCGAAATGACACGTCTTCATCAACTTAATCGACAATATTCGGAGCGAAATCCTTAATAAAATGTTCCGGTATACGAATCAAACGGCCGCTTTCCAAATTCACCCAGGCCCAAAGCACATGCGCCCGCGCCAGCAGCTTGCCATCCCTCGCCCGGCGAACGGTGTTGTGTCGAATAGCGCTGGCCCGTTTCACACCCGAAACCCAGGTCGAGACTTCCAGCATATCCCCCATCACAGCCGGTTCGATATATTCCAACCGGTACCGGCGGGCAATAATGCCAAACCCCTCTTCCTCCATCATCCGCGTCATCGGCCAGCCAAACGATTCGGCCGCCTGAACGGTACAGTTTTCGATATAAGCCATGTAATTGGCATTATTCAAATGACCTGCTGGATCAACATCCCGCCATTCCACCGGATGCAGAATCGTAAATACGCCCGGTGGCGGGAGCGGCGCCTCAGGGAACGGCTCTCGGCGCGGCATTTCCTCAGGCTGCCCATCAGGGAAGAAACCGGCAATCATCTCATCCGGCACAGTCACAGGCCGGTTTGTCTCACTGTTCAGGTAAACCCAATCGGTCGAGGCTTCAGCCACCTTTTCACCCGAATCGGCCAGCCGCAGTTCATAAGCCCGGCGGGAACGAATCCGCCTGAAATCCTCAACCCAGCTTTTCACAATAACCGAGTCGCCATACTTTAACGGCCGTAAATAAGTAATATCCGTCTGCCGAATGAGCCACAGTCGCTTGTGAGCCTCATACCAGGCCATGTCAAAACCGGCCGCTGCCGAAGCATCCAGCGCCGTTTCCTGCATATAACGCAAATAATGGGCATGATTCACATGCCCATACGCATCACATTCATAATGACGAACCCGAAAGGTTCTTTCATGTACCAAAGACATAATGTATTAAACTATAAACCACCCGCCGGATGCTGCCCACTGTCCACTGGTACAGTGTAACGTGGTTC
>JBAPRX010000060.1:0-2504 GCA_049281335.1 Promineifilaceae bacterium (SeqCode) | reverse complement strand
ATCTCCTCCTCCGCTTTGTCCAGCCAGATGACGGCCGAATCCTCCTCCAAACCGACAACTCAGACCAGCCCCTCCCACTCCATGCAGTAGACGCCAACCAGTGGCGGGCGCAGGTGGGATGGGTTCCCCAGCGCGGCTACCTCTTCAATCTCAGCGCGGCCGAAAATATCCGCATCGGCCGTCCCGACGCCACCGAAGCTCAGATAACCGCCGCTGCCCAGGCCGCCAACGCCCACGACTTCATCCAACAGTTGCCGCAGGGCTACGACACCGAATTAGGAGAAAACGCCACCCGCCTCTCCGGCGGTCAGGCCCAACGCATCGCCCTGGCGCGGGCCTTTGTACGCCAGGCTCGTGTCTACATCTTCGACGAAGCCACCGCCAACCTGGACACCGCCAACGAACAGATCGTCCAGCACAATCTGAAAAGCTGCACCAACGGCGCAGCCGTCCTCACCATCGCCCACCGTCTGGAAACCGTTATCGAAGCTGACAAAATCGTCGTGCTGGACGGCGGCCGAATCGTCGAAACCGGCACCCACCTGGAACTGCTCCAACGCCAGGGAGCCTACTTCCAACTGCTCCAAGCCTTCGGCGAAGGAGAGATCAGTGGCTAACCTGCTCCGAGTCCTGCGCCTGATAAAACCATTCTGGCAGCGCGTCCTGTTAGCCCTCCTACTGAGCGTCCTGACCATTGGCAGCAGCATCGGCCTCATGATGACCTCCGCCTGGCTCATCAGCACGGCCGCATTACAATTGGGCATCACCTCTCTGGGCGTCGCCCCAACGGCCGTTCGCTTCTTTGGCCTCTCGCGGGCCGTCTTCCGCTATCTGGAACGGTTGGTCAGCCACGATGTCACCTTCCGCCTCCTGGCCCGCCTGCGAGTCTGGTTTTACACCCGCATCGAACCTCTCTCCCTGGTGCAGTTACAATCTTTTCGCAGCGGCGATCTCATGTCCCGCATCGTCACCGACATCGAAACCCTGCAAAACCTCTACCTCCAGATAGTCAACCCGCCCCTGGTGGCCGCCCTGGTCATCGCCGGAATGGGTCTCGGTGTCAGCCTCATAGACGTTCCGGCGGCGTTGGTGATGGTTGGCTTTATGCTGACATCGGCCGTCTTACTACCCGCCTTCACCTGGTGGAGTGGCAAACAGGCCGGTGTCCGGGTCGTCCAAAGCCAGACCGGACTGAACACCCTCATGGTAGACGCCATTCAAGGATTGGCCGACAGCATCGCCTTTGGCTACGCCGAACGGCTCCAAACCGGACTGGACAGCATGAACGGCCGTCTCTCCCAATGGGAACGCCGCCTGGGACAATTGGACGGCTGGCAGGCCGGTCTCTCAGTGCTGTTGGTCAACGGCGCAGCAGCAGCCGTCTTATGGGTCGCCATCGGCCGTGTCGAAGGCGTCCTGCTGGCAACCCTCACCCTCGGAACTATCGCCGCCTTTGAAGCCGTGACGCCCCTGGCGGCAGCAGCCCAAAATCTCGGCCAGGAACTGGCCGCCGCCGAACGAATCTTTGAAATCATGGATGGAACGCCCGCCGTCCCGGAACCCACCCACCCGCAGCCCGCCCCCGCGACCTTGCCCGATCTCACGATAAGCAGCTTGACCTTCCGCTACAGTCCCGACGAACGGCCGATTTTCTCCGACTTCTCCCTCAACGTCCCCTACGGTCAAAAGGTGCTGATAACGGGGGAAAGTGGGGCCGGTAAATCCACCCTGATCAACATCCTGCTGCGCTTTGCCGACTATGAAGCGGGGCAGATTACAGTCGGCGGCGTTGATTTACGCGCCCTGGCCCATGAAGATGTCCGCCGTCTCATGGCCGTCATGACCCAACGCACCCACCTCTTCAACACCACCATTGGCGAAAACATCCGAATCGGCCGTAAATCCGCCACCGATGATGAAATTGTCGCCGCAGCCCAGGCCGCCCAAATCCACGACTTCATCCAATCCCTGCCCAACGGCTACGACACCTATGTCGGCGAAGGCGGGGCGCTGCTCAGTGGCGGCGAACGCCAACGGGTCGCCCTGGCCCGAATGCTGTTAAAAGACGCCCCCATCTGGCTCCTTGATGAAATCACAGCCAATTTAGACCCCATCACGGCCGTCAACGTCCTCGAATCGGTATTAAGAACCGGAAAAGGCCGCACCATCCTCCTCATCACCCACAACACCGACCTGACAAATAATTACAGTTTTAATAAGGATCTCCGCTTAACGAGTTAAACGCTGCCTTCCTCCCGAAAATATCGGTATAATTCATGTTTCAGTCCAAAAGGCAATAAAAATAATTGTGATGGTCAATACCAGCTTGCACAACACACTCCCTCTGCGAACCTCTGCCCCTCAGCGTATCTCTGCGTCCATCCCTTTTAACAACCACAAAAAGGCAGCAAAATGACACCAAACAAGAACCTTTTCCTCCTGTTGGTTATTCTGACTTTCCTGTTGGCAGCCTGTTCAAGCAAAGAATCGGCCGTTCTCCCAAC
>JBAPRX010000059.1:0-1635 GCA_049281335.1 Promineifilaceae bacterium (SeqCode) | reverse complement strand
CAACCAGAGCGTGACATATGCCCAATTCCGAAACCACCCTTCCAATCGAACACCCCAACGGCCGTTATCAAGTCATTGTCGGCCGAAAGCTCCTGCCCCGCCTGCGAAAACTGGCCGGAATTGACGGCCCATTCGTCATTGTCACCGATACCCATGTCGGCCGTCTTTACGCCGACCAACTCAAGACGGTAGACACCCCGATCATCACCGTTCCGGCAGGCGAGTATTACAAGCGGCTGGAAACGGTCGCCCTCCTGTATGACGAATTTCTCGCTGCCGGGTTGGACCGCCAGGGAACGGCCGTTGCTTTTGGCGGCGGGGTCGTTGGCGACATGACCGGCTTCGCTGCTGCCTCCTACATGCGCGGTATCCACTTCGTCCAATGCCCGACCTCCCTGCTGGCAATGGTAGACGCCAGTGTCGGTGGCAAGACCGGTGTAGATTTGCCTCAAGGCAAGAATCTCGTGGGCGCGTTCAAACAGCCAACGGCCGTTATCGCCGACCTCGACACCCTCCAAACCCTGCCCCCCGAACAGTTTGCCGCCGGAATGGCCGAAGTCATCAAAGGCGGTCTGATTGGCGATCCGGCCCTATTTGAGCAGTTGGAATCGAACAAACAGGCCGTTCACAGCCACTCCCCCGCCGCCCAACTGCGCTCAATGGTCGTTGACGCGATTCGGGTTAAGCAGGAAGTTGTCCAGGCCGACCCCTTTGAAAACGGCCGTCGCGCCGTCCTCAATTTGGGCCACACCTTCGGCCATGCCATTGAGCAGGTCAGCAGCTATCAGGTCAGTCACGGGTATGGGGTGGCGATGGGGCTGGTGGCGGCGGCGCGGTTGTCGGCCGTTCTAGGTCACTGCGGCCCCGACCTCGAAAGCCGCATCGAAACCTTATTACTCAAACAACAGCTCCCAACTCGTATTCCGGCCGACCTCTCCGCCGGCGACATTATTCAAGCCATGAGCAGCGACAAGAAAAAAGCGGCCGGAAAGATCCGCTTTATCCTGATTCGGGATGTGGGGGATGTGTTTATTAGCCGGGATGTGGAGGAGACGGCCGTTCAAGAAACAATCGAAAGTTTGCAGGAATAAGGGTTGGTTTCTTAATTTTCTCTCAGTTCAATCAGGTGTTGGTACTGCCAGTCGCGTTCTTTGGCTGCGGCCGTATCAGCATCAGCGGGGTTGGTGGCTCTATGAATCGCCTGCTGGGCATAAATTGCAGGGCCATAGGCATGGCGGGGAACATGGGCAGTTGCCACTGCCTGACCGGCAGCACGGGCAGCAGAGCGGGCGGGGCTATCTTCTCCAACTTCACGAGCAGCCGCATGAGCGTCTAGCGAAGCCTTGCGAATAACTGCCATCGAAAATACGCCAGTCTCTATCCATGTCTTTAGTGTGTCAATCGCCTGTCGAGGGCGGTTATCTTCTGGATACTTTTCCTCAAAGTACGGCATCACCCGCTCGGCGCAGTCAATAGCCCACAAAGCCAGTGTCTTTTGGTCGGTTTGGGCCACAAGCGCTGACATCGCTTCATCTTCGTGCGTAATCGAAAATTTGGATTTTCTCATTGCTATTCTTGGAACAAAATCGCCGCAAATGTCGCCATGAAGATTGTGACGCTGATATAGCCGTTGAT
>JBAPRX010000058.1:0-5361 GCA_049281335.1 Promineifilaceae bacterium (SeqCode) | reverse complement strand
CCAGACGAGCTAACTCCACCAACTACTTGCAAATGGCAAAAATGTATCTCAACGCCAAACGCGGCCGTCTTGGGATGCGCCTGACCCAACATGAACAAGAAGGCGGCGACCAGCAAACCGGCGGACGCGGCTGGGGAACGGCCGAACGGGCCAACGAAGGCTGGTAGCTGCTGCGCTTCTTCCGAGAAATTTGTGAAAGAACGGTTCCGTCAATTCTGGAAATCACCACACCAATTGGTCCTCCTGGTATTATTGGCCCTCATCCCCTTATACCTGCACGGAGCCTATCTGCAAAATCATCTCGTCAACACTATCCCTCATCAAACCGACCAGGGTGCTTACAGTGAATCTGCCCAAAAACTCCGCGAAACTAATTACCATTACCTTGTACCACGCAACCGGATGCCTGTTTATCCGCTGCTTCAATCTCTCAATTACACACCCGGTATGTCAGAGGAAGCGTTCTTCTCAGCAGGGAAAAATTTCAATACCCTTCTTTCGCTCATTATCTTAATTATCCTATATTTGGTGTTCAAGAGGTTTTTTCCCCCACTAATGACCTTGAATTTAATGCTTATTACCAGTTTCACATTCTTCATGTTCAAGGCTCCCTTTTTCCAGTCAGAACTCTTGTTTTACCTTCTCAGTTTTCTTGCCTTCTTACTAATGTTGAAAATGTTGGTTAAACCAACAATTTATACCGGTATCGTAACAGGCATCATTTTGGGAATTGCCCATATGACTAAAGCCTCCGTCATACCTGCCTTGCTTCTCTTATGCTTCTTCCTGGGAGTCGGCATATTGGTTGATTTCGTCAGGCATCAGCCTTACAAAACAATCTTAAGACAAAAAACCTTGCCGATTTTCTTACTCTTACTAACTTTTCTGGCATCAATTTCTGTATACATTCTCAACAGTAAGAGAGTTTACGGCCAATATTTTTACAACGTTAATTCAACTTTTTATCCATGGTATGATAGCTGGGATGAAGCAAAAGCCGGTACAATTGCCCATGGTGATCGAGCTGGTTGGCCCGATTTACCGGAGGAAGAAATTCCCAGCCCTATAAAGTATTTCCGAGAACATACGCTAACTCAAATATGGCACAGGATTCAAGTTGGTCTGTTAGGTATTCTCTTCAACACGCTTCCCTCCTACGGCTATTTCATCTACTTTGTCATATACTCCTTGCTGTTTATCAGCTTGTCTTCCCTAAATTGGCGACAATGTGTAGAAAAATTCAAACATAACTATCTCTTGATATCATTCCTCATTGCCTATTTTGTTTTTCATCTACTCGCCGTCGCCTGGTATACGCCAATTGCTGCCGGTAATCGGTTTATACTGGCCTATTTTTTGCCTTATATGTTTGTCCTCTTCTATATTTTTCGCTCGGCGAAACGTCATTTCGGCTCTCAGGCATCTCAATTATTGAGTATCATTAATGTGATTGTATTCATAACGTTGATCGGCCATATTTATTACATCATGACTTCTCGCATTGGAACATTTTATGGGGGGCTTTAGAAAAAATGACCATTGATCCGGCCGTATTCGATGCCTTCGCTCCTACCTATGATAACGACTTCACCCAAACCAGGCTGGGCCAGATGCTCCGCCGCCGGGTCTGGCAAACCCTGGAACGCTATTTCACCCCCGGCCAACATCTCTTAGAATTGGCTTGCGGAACTGGCGAAGACGCCCGCTGGCTGGCCCAACACGGCATCCACGTCACCGCCACCGATGGTTCGGCCGAAATGGTCCAGACCACCCGCCGCAAAGCCCAACAAGCTGGACTGGAACAGTTCATTACCATCCAACAACGCTCCCTCCAGGAGTTTACGGCCGACTTCCAACCACAGACCCCGCTCTACGATGGCCTTTTTAGCAACTTTGGCGGCCTGAACACCACCGGCGACTGGCGTCCCCTGGCTCAATCCCTGGCCCAACTGGTCAAACCCGGCGGCAAAGCCGTCCTGGTGCCAATGGGGCCGGTCTGTCCCTGGGAAACAGGCTGGTATCTGCTGCACGGCCGTTTCTCCGAAGCCTTTCGCCGTTTCAAAAAAGTCAGTCAGGCCAAAATAGGCAGCGCCACTATCCCCATCTGGTATCCTTCCGCCCGGCAGCTGCGAGCCGCCTTCGCTCCCTGGTTCCGCCATCTGGAAACGCGCAGCCTCGGCTTCTGGCTCCCGCCCAGCTACCTCGACCACCTCGTCAACCGCTGGCCCAATCTTTTCGCCCGCCTTAACCGCTTTGAATCTGCCACCGCCCGCCTGACATCCGGCTGGGGCGACCATTACATCCTCTGCCTTGAAAGGCTATCAAATGGATAAACAAAGCAACACTGTACCTATGTCTGGTCTCTATCTTACTGCTCGACCTTCTCAATCTATTTGGCGGCGAGTGTTGGCGGCAAGTGTTCGACGCTGGCTGGCGCTCCGTTACCGCATCTTCGGCCGTCGTTACGGCCGTCTTGTCATCGAAGAAATAGACGGCGTTCCTCTCATCGTCCTGCCCGAAGTTTTTAACCCCGTTTTGCTGCGAACCGGCGAATTCATGGCGCAAACATTAGCCGCCATTAATATTCCGCCCCAGGCTAAAGTCCTTGACTTAGGAACCGGTTCTGGCGTTGGCGCTGTCTTTACTGCCCGACATGGCGCAGAAGTAACGGCCGTTGACATCAACCCCGAAGCCGTCCGCTGCGCCCAAATGAACGCCCTCCTGAATCATCTTGATGACCATATTCAGACCCTTCAAAGCGACCTCTTCAGCTCTCTGGCCGACCAGCGTTTTGACCTCATTCTCTTCAACCCACCCTTTTACCGGGGACGGCCGAGCAGCAGCCTCGATCACGCCTGGCGGGGTGAAGATGTTTTTGAGCGATTTACGGCCGAACTCCACGACCATCTGACGCCCAACGGTCAGGCCCTCCTTATCCTCTCCTCCGACGGCGACGGCAACGAACTGCTGGCACTCTTGGCAGATCAAGGATATGCTGTCACAATAAAAGCCGAGAAGAATCTAATCAACGAACAACTAACCATGTACGCCGTACAACAAGAACAACACACCCCAAAAACCGAAAAATAATTCGTGAAATTTGTGTAATTCGTTGCTATGTTTTTTAGTGTGAATAAAAATGATCATCTTATACAATCCCCAATCCTCCGCTAATCGCAAGCCTATCCTGCCGATGTCCCTGCTGGCTGTCGGCGCAGTGCTTGAAGATAAATACGACTACCGCATCTTTGACGGCAATTTAGATGACGATCCCCTCGCCGTATTAGACACGGCCGTCCGCGAAGCTGGCCCCAACCCCATCCTCGGCGTCACCGTCATGCCCGGCCCCCAGCTAGAGCAGGCCATTCCCCTCTGCCGCGCCCTCAAAGAACGCCACCCCGACCTGACCATCATTTGGGGCGGTTACTTTCCCACCCAACATTGGGATGTCTGCCTTATGGCCGATTACGTTGACTTTGTCGTTCGCGGCCACAGCGAATATGTCCTGCTCCAACTCCTGGGCGAACTTGAAACACCACAACCAGACCTGTCCACAATCCCTGGCCTTGCTTATCGGGATGAAAACGGCCAGCCTGTTACCAACACCCTGGCCCCCATTCCCCATCCTAGCAAGCTGCCCAAATGGAACTTTGATCGAGTCGAGACAGCCCGCTACGTTCGGCCGACTTTCCTCGGCTCCCGAACCCTGGGCTACCATTCTTCTTACGGCTGCCCCTTCTTCTGCAACTTCTGCGCCGTCGTCAACATGGTAAACGGCCGTTGGTTCCCCGAATCCGCTCAAGGTGTCGCCGACGTGGTCAGGATGTACAAAGACCGCTGGGGCGTCAACGCCGTCGAATTTTACGACAACAACTTCTTCACCCAACAGGCCAGAGTCGCCGAATTTTCCGAGCGTATCATGGATTTAGACGTTTCCTGGTGGGGCGAAGGGCGTATAGACACCATGCAGATGTATTCCGACAAGACCTGGCAGTTGATGGCCGACGCCGGGCTGCGGATGGTCTTCATGGGCGCCGAATCCGGCTCCGATGAAACGCTCAAACGAATGGATAAGGGCGGCAAAATGAGTACCGAGCGCACCCTTGAAATGGCAAAGCTGATGAAATCCTACGGCGTTATCCCCGAATTCTCTTTCGTCATGGGCAACCCACCCGACCCCGAAGGCGACATGCGCCAGACAATGGAGTTCATCCGCAAGGTCAAAAAGATCAACCCCGACGCCGAGATCATCATGTACCTCTATACGCCCGTTCCCCTCTCTGGCGATCTCTATGACCGGGCCAAAGCCGACGGCTTCGCCTTCCCTGAAACGCTTGAAGAGTGGGTCAGTCCAGAATGGTTGAGCTTTTCCCAACGCCGCAGCACCACCATGCCCTGGATCAAACGCACCCTCCAAGACCAGATTCACGACTTCGAGCGTGTGATCAACGCCTACTACCCGACTTCAACCGACTCAAAACTGACCGGCGGATGGCGCAGCGTCCTGCGGGCCGTCAGTGCCTGGCGCTACCATCTGCGCTTCTACCACTTCCCCATCGAACTCCGCGCCCTCCACAAATTCGTCGCCTACCAACGGCCGGAAACGTCAGGGTTTTAGGGAAGCGTTCGCAACGAATTTCACGAATTTTGGGGCTTGGTTTTGTGAAGTACGTGGGTGATTTCAATGGCATTTCTTGTTCGAGTTGAGGGAGCGGAGGATAGGGAGGCGATTTGGGAGGTTAATGAGCAGGCTTTCGGCCGTCCTGATGAAGCCGATCTGGTCAACAATCTCCGAGAGGCAGAGGCCATTACCCTTTCGTTGGTCGGTGAATTAGACGGCCTCATTATAGGCCATGTTCTCTTTTCGCCGGTGGTGTTGGAGATGGATGGGGGGAAGACCGCCGAAATCCCTAAAATAAATTGCCCCTAATCTAACAATCATTTATACTAGGGGCGTCTATACGCTGTAAGTACATTGAGAGGTTCGAGATGGTTCGTAAAATATTCAAAACTGGCAACAGCTTTGTCATTTCTCTACCAAGAGAATCATTACAACAGCTTGGGCTGCAAGAAGGGAGCGAAGTAAATGTGGCCGTTGACCAGGAAGAAGGGCGCATCATTATCGAGCGGACTAAGCCGCCTCTGGTTGACATTGACGCTGATTTTGCTCATCAATTAAATGAGTTCATAGAAAACTATCGCCCTGCCCTCGAAGCCCTGGCTAAATGACCGTTTATCTGACGGTACAGCAAGTGCTGTTCATTCACGCCCGTCTTATTGATACCACAGGTGGTGAACACGGCCTTCGTGATTTAGGATTATTGGAATCGGCCGTTGCCTGTCCTCAAGCAACGTTTGATG
>JBAPRX010000057.1:0-7725 GCA_049281335.1 Promineifilaceae bacterium (SeqCode) | reverse complement strand
CTTCGAAATAGGCTCGAACGACAACGAAGTCATAATCAAGGATAGGATCATCGGCTGCGGGTGCAGGCGAGGTGCGGAAAACCAGCCCCAGAATTAAACTGAGGAGGGGTGTTGCTAACAATAAATACAGGGTGGAACGTTTCATATTCTTTCCTCCATAAACCTATTTCAAAGGCGAAAATCCCGCCCCTAATGCCTGGTGTGCGTCACCGATGATGACGAAAGCGTCGGGATCGGTTTGGGCAACCAGTTGTTTGAGGTTATTCACCTGTGGCCGGTGAACGGTACACATGAGCATGGTGTGCGGCCTGCCGGTGTAGCTGCCGATGATTTCCCATTGGCTTACGCCTTGCCCAAGCCTGTTCATCAGCACCTGGGTTACCTCAATGGGAAGGTCAGTAATAATGGTGACGGTACGAACGGTACTTGGCCCTTCGAGGGTATAGTCAGAGGCCAGCCCATTGAGGAAAAGCGTCAACAGAGCATAAAGAGCGACTTCCCAGCCAAAAACCAATCCGGCCGTTATAACGATGATGCCATCCGTGTAGAAGTAGACCTGGCTGAGTGGAATACCGGTTTTCATCTGGATAATTCGGCCGGTGACGCTCGTTCCACCGAGCGTACCGCCGCCACGATAGACCAGACCACCGCCAATACCGCCCACAATGCCGCCGTAAATGGCGCTCAACAGGATGTTATCGGTGATAGGGAAGGTGTCAAGGATATTGGGGAGGTAAGCGCTGAAGAAATCCACTCCGGCCGAAAAAACAACGACGGCGACGATAGTACGGCCGAGAAAACGCCAACGGCCGAGATAGAAATAGCCCAATACCCAGAGAGGCAGGTTCATCACCAGGATCATCGTTCCAATCGGCCAGTTGGTGAAATTGTTGATGATAATCGCAATACCACCAACGCCCCCGGCAGCGATTTTGTATGGAACCTGGAAGAGACTGTAACTGAAAGCGGCCAGCAGCGTCCCCATTAACAGCAAGGCGAGAGGGGGGAGTTCTCTAAGTAGTTTGCTCTTTCGTAGGCGATTCATACATGGAAGGGTAATTTGTAATTTGTAATTGGTGATTGATCGGAGTGGCTTGCAATCACCAATTTACAAATTGTTGCGAATTACTTTTATACTACCAACCCGATCAGGAAATGAAGGGCTTGCCAGTAGACTTTTTGAACCGGCATCGGCCAACCCTTACCGGGTAAGACGGGTGGGAAGTTGCCTTGGGCGTCTGGTTCGCTGAAGGTGTTGCCGCCGCCGGAAACGTCCCATAAGATGTCGCCGGTGGGGATGCCGAGGTCGGCTACGAATTTGTCGGGGTCATAGCCGTTGTTATCATAAGAATTGTCGTGGATGTAGTTGTTTTCGGGGGTAGGGCCGATGTCCAGGTTGTCGAAGACGCCGGTTGTTTCCAGGCTGTAAAGGCCCAGGCCCACCGTTTTGTTATTGGTGACGGTGTTGTTGTAGACCTCGGCATGATCTGTTCCCAAAAGGAGGATACCAAGTCCGGGCGGGAGGAAACCGGCCGTTGCGCCTTCAGGGGCAAAATTCTCCAGATTATTGTCGTCGCTGCGATTGTCGTAGACCTTTGTGTTGGTGGAGATTTTCGAGGTCAGATTGGGCAAAATGACAACAAAAATGCCAGTTGTGTTGTTGTAGGTGTCATTGTTGTAGACTTCGCCATTAACGGTATTTTCTAATTCAATGCCGATGACATTGCCATGGGAGACGCTGTCGCGGACGATGACGTTTTCACACTGACCGGCATAGATACCGGCATCATCCACGCCGGTTACTTCGACGTTTTCAACCAGGACGTTGGTGCTTTGAACGGGATAAACGCCGTAGGTTCCGACATTTTCGGCGAAGATGTCATGGAAATGAACGTCAGTCGCGCCTTCAACCAGAACGCCGTTGTCGTTGTAGTTGCGGACATGGAAGAAACCAATGGTGAAGTTGTTGCCGGAGGAGATAACCCCCTCGGACAGCTTGCCTTCGCCGTCCAGAATGGGCCACTCGCCCTGTTCATTGGGGATTCCTACAAGGGTAATGTCGCTGGCATCCACCACCACCCGTTCGTGATAAATGCCGTGGGGAACTTCGATGGTGTCGCCAGGAAGCGCCTGATCAACGGCCGATTGAATTGTCTCTCCCGGCTGGACGGTAATGGTCATTGGGTCGCGGGCGGGGGGACGGCTGTTTCCCGTTCCGGCGTTGACTTCGGTTATGGTTTCTCTGACCGGATTATCAACGGGTTGAATGACGGGCAGACCGGAGGGAACTTCGGCCGGAATTTCCGGCAGATTGCTTTCATCACTCAAGGCGTAGAGAAAAGCAATCAGGTCTGACTTTTCCTGGTTGGTCAGATCAAAGCCGATGATGAAGCTGTCTACATTTTCGGCGTCATAAGCCCGGCCACCGCCCTGTGAGTAAAAATCAATGACTTCTTCAAGGGTCGCAAAAGAGCCATTGTGCATATAGGGCGCCGTTAGTGCGATATTGCGGAGCGTTGGCACCTTGAACGCGCCTATTGGCGCATCATCAGAAATACCACCCCGGCCCGGATCATCGTCCGGCACGCCCACGACCCGGAAGGTGTTGGTGGCAAAGGTTGGCGCGGCGTGGCACTCAAAGCAGCGGGTGGCGGCCGAACGGAATAGATTCAATCCGCGCCGCTGGGCCGGGGTCAGGGCGTCAAACTCCCCGGCGGCGTAATGGTCGAAGGGGCTGTCGTTGGTGGTGAGGGTGCGCTCAAAGGCGGCAAGCGCTTGCTGCATATGTTCCAGGGAAACGGCCGATTCCCCACCCCCAAAAGCATTCTCAAAGAGGCTGGCATATTCCGGGATGGCCTGAAGCTCGGCGACCAGGGTAGCGGTGTCGTTCACCGCCATTTCGTCGGGATGGGTCAGGGGAAAGAGAACCTGTTTTTCCAGGGACCCTTCTCGGCCGTCCCAGAAAAAACTTTGGGCATAACCGATGTTCCACAGGGTAGGCACATTTCGGGCGAGTTCCACGCCGTCCGGCCCGGTCATTAGCGCCTGATCGTTGCTAAAACCCAGGTCGGGATTGTGGCAGGTGGCGCAGGCAATGTCATTGTTGGCGGAAAGGACGGGATCGAAGAAGAGGAGACGGCCGAGTTCGGCTTTTTCGGCCGTTTCGGGATTGTCTGCCGGTGTATTTAATGGCGGAAAGGCACGTTCCAGGCCGGAGTAAGAGGGTTCAATGCTGCTTGCCCCCGCGCCTTGCTGGTCAGGTGGCACTGCTGCATCTGCCGGGATGGGGATAACGGCCGCAATGACGGCCAACAAGGCAAGAACGGCCAATAAACCAAGAACAATTCGACCTATCCACTTCAAAACACGAGACATGAGGACACTCCTGCGAAATAAGTTGTTAGTAAACAGTAACCAGTTAACAGTTTGCCATTATTCTAAGGTCATTAAGTAGGCTGTGAGGGCGTCTAGTTGTTCGCCGCTAAGGGTGGTGCCGAATGTGGTGGGCATCAGGTTTGAAAAGCCCTCTACGATGTAAGCGTCTGGTTTAAGGATAGAAAATTGGATGTAATCGGCCGCACTGAGTCCTTCAACGCGGGTCGAGGCACGGGTGGCGATTCCTGCAAGCGAAGGGCCAACAATGATGGTGTTCCCGGTGACGGCGTGGCAGGTGGCACAGTTCTTATTGAAGACTCTTTGCCCTTCGGCAGCAACAGGATCGGATGGCGTCGACACTTGATTGCTGTCATCCCCGCCGCCGTCGCAAGCAGAAAAAAGGCCGCTAATCAATAGCAGGCCAAGAAGTAAGAGCAAAAATCTGGTAAGTTGTGGGGGAATTCTTTGTTGTAACAAGATTGAGAACTGCTTACTGTTTACCGCTTACGAACCCTACGGGCCGCGACGGTCCAAAATCGGGGCATAAAAACAGCGGCATCCCGTCGGGTGGGAACAGCCTTCAATGGGCAGTTCAGGAACATCGTCAAAGTCGTAAGCCCCTTCGATTCGCTTGCAAACGGGGCAGCTATCATCGCTTACCAGGATTCTAACTTTGGTGGCAATGCCCCCATTGATGATTTTTTCCAGCATTTTGCGGTGTTCTTCGGCCTTATGTTCAAATGGGTGAACCTGATCCGTCACGTTCTCTCTCCTTCGTAAATCGAACTGGTGTTTTGATGCGCAATTTGGCAAATCACGCTGCAAGTTTCTCAACAAAAGGTTTAAGCTTACAACTGGCGGTAAGCGATCTTCAAATGGATTTTACCCGACAAAACCTCATCCTACCATACTACTTAATTGCAAACGGCGACGGGTTTCGATGAGACGGCCGCTTCCAATCTGTTCGACGTAGTGCGACATCTCGGCCGATTGGACGACCAGGGTATCAAAGGTTGGCTCGTCTAACAACAACAAGTGGCTGTCTATGACTGCCCGGTAGGTTGCCTGATAGGGCGTATCGGCAAACAGGGCATACTCCCCAAAATGCTCACCTCGGCCGATAATTTCATAGCTTTGACCATCGTTACGGTAGTCGGCTTCGACCTGGCCCTCAAATACAATAAACAGATGGGAACGGGGCTGCCCTTTCTCGACAATGACTTCACCAACCGACACAAGCCGGTGTTCTAGATGAGCGTCAATGGTCGTTAGTTGTTGGGGGCTAAGACCGGCAAATATGGGCATCTGTTTCAGCAGTTCCCGTTCCGCTTTTCCGGCCGAAACCTGGGAAGCCAGTGTTGTATCTGCCCGGAGCAAGGGGTCGAAATGGTGGCGGTCAATGACAAAGGCGGTCACATTGCTCAATGCCTGATAGGTGGCCGAATAGGTTCCGCTGTCCAGCAGGGCATTCATGCCGAAGTAGCCGCCGGTTGTCAAACGGCCGATTTTGACATCGCGGCCCAAAACACCGACCTCCCCTGACTCGATGAGAAAGAACCGCTCTGCTTCGGCCCCGGCTTCGGCAATGATCGTTCCGGCGCGGGCGTGCCAGGGACGGCCGATATTGATTACTTCTTGCAGTCCATCCTGGTCAAATCCGGCAAAGATGTCAGCCCGACGAATCAATTCAGCCAGCCGATTATGGTGGTTGATTGACTGCTCGGCCAATTGACTGCTCCATTCTGTTTGAGAGAACACGTACCGGGCCAGGGTTTCAGCTTCCGGCCAGGGTAGGCTGTCATAGGCCGCTTGCCCTGCCTGGGCAGTAAATGGCGTCCCGGCCAGGTCATCCAGCCGATCCACGACCAGCAGAAGGGCCTTACGGCAGTAGGTGGCAATTTCAAGGACGCTGGCGTTGGAACCATTTACAGCGCTGAACTTTTCCACCTTACCAGTTGCCCCATTTGTGCCGAACTTCTTCAACTCTTCCTCAACGGCTGCTAAACGGCGACGGCCGAAAACGACTTCGTAAGCGGCAAACAGCACCTTGAGGAAATGATTGAAGCCGTTGAGCAGCCGGGTGCGTTCGCCGGTGGCATTCTGGGGTTCGATGCTCTGTCGGCCGAATTGGGCCAGTGTCCCCGACGAAAGGTAGAGAGCGGCGGCATAGAGCCACAATGTGATTAGCGCCAGGTGTAGGGCCGGGAATTGGGCCAGCCAGGGCAGCATCAAAACAGCCAGAGCAATCAGAAGCCAGGGGAGGGCAAAACGGGAGTGCCAGAAATTCAGGATCGTGGGGGTCAGTGCCAAAAGGGCAGCCGTTGTCAGCAGGATCAGAGCCGAGGAGGAGCGCTCGACTCTCAGGAAGCTGCCGGTGGTAAAACGGCCGATCAGGGCAAGATTAGCCACCCCTAACACCAGGAAAAGGCTCATTAATAACTGGTCTGCGCTCTGAAGCTGGTTAATCCGAACAGGCCAGACGGCTACCCAGGCGATAAGCCCTGCTGCCAGAAAGCCAACAGCAGTCACATATAGGAGAATCATCTTTAGGAGGGTGTTTTCGGTCAGATAAAGGTCGGTTAGGGCAGCGAGAGAGACGGCCATTGCCCAGAGCGTCCATTGGAAGCGAGAGCCGCGAAGCTGGCGGGCAGCCCCGGCCAGAGCAAAGATGGCTGCCAGATGAATGAAGAGGGTGGTCAGTTCCAGAACGATGCCGCCTATGAGATACGTGATGAGGACGGCGGCAATCAGGGGAAGGCCGATCAGCAGTGCCAGAACGACCGGACGCGCCAGTAAGTTGCGTCGCGCCAGCCATTCCAGCCAGTCCCGAAAGCGGCTCCAGATGAAGAGGCCGATGAAGTAGAGGGCGGGGACAACAACTAATACCATCAAGGTCAGGACAATAAGACGGCCGCTAAAGCCGTAATTGAGCCACAGGTCGGTGATAGGCGGGCGGATGCGGGTTTGCCAGAAGTAGAGGGCAAATCCGAGGGCATAGATGGAGTAGAAAACGGCCGCTAATCCAAAGAGGGTGTAGATGCGTTCCGTCTGGTTCAGCGATTGGATGAAATCGGCTACATTTTTTGCGGCCCGGATTTTGGGCCATAGTTCTTGTTTGAGAAATGAAAAAGCCCGCTGGCGTAGACCGGGCATTTCCAGCCAGTCCATCAAGATAAAATAACCATCCAACTCTAATAAGGGGTTCAGATTGACGGAGACGCTTAGAAAGGCGATAAAACCGATCTGGTATAGGAAGCTGGCCCATAAGGTGGTGGTTAAATCTGGACGGAGGTTTGAGAGAAGGGTCAAGAGCAGACCGCAAAGAGCGCCGATAATAAGGCCGGAGTGCGGCCCGGCCCAGGACACCAGCACTCGTTCCCGACGCGGCGAAAGCCAGATGTCTTTGGTGTCCACGAAGAAGGCGGGGAAGCCCCAATAAAGAAGGAATCCGCCCCGATCCAGTTCTCGGCCGAAATGTTTGACCGTCAGCCCGTGCGATAGTTCATGCAGGCCAATGGCGATTAGATTAGCCAGGAAGAAGCTGATGACTCGCAGGCCAACGCTGCTGCCGCCGATGAGGGTGTAGGTGTGGTTGAGAAACAGGCGGGTGAAGAAGAAGCCCCCGATCAGGATTAATGCCAGGAGGAGGAATTGGATCGGCCGTAAAAAGAGGGGCCTGGCAATGGCATAGAGGGTGTTGAAGAGGGGGTCCAGTCCGGTCCGATCCCATTCGGTGTAGAGGAAGCTGTTGAGAATACGACGCCCGCGACTGGCGGGGGCGCGTTGGGTTAGTTCGCGCTCAACCTGGCGGTAGAGGTGGTTTGGTTTGTCGGCCAGGAAGTAGCCGTCTCGCAGATTGTCAACCAGGGTGGTGAGACGGCCGAACGGCAGGGAGCCATAGCGCATGAAATTATAATAGAGCAGGTCTTTGATCGTTTTTCGGCCGTCCATCTGCCAGTAAAGGGCATAATCCTGCTCCGAAAGGCGCAGATAGGTTTTCTGTTCAGGGTGTTTAAGGATGTAATACGGCTCCGTCCGCCCCTCCAGCCGCACCACAACCGCCTCGACGCACTTCTGCGGCTGCAGCAAAGCAGGGTTAACACTATCCGCTAGACTGGCCCAAAAATCCCCCTCCATATTTCCCTTTTTTTCGGCCGCAACTGGTTGCATGGCGCTAGTCTATTGCATCGAATAAGCAAAAGCAACGGTGGGCGGGGAGGATCTCTCTAAAAGGCAATCCTATAATCAAAGCTCCTAGAGGATGCCGTTTTCACCCTCCCTGGCGTTTGCGTCGGATAAAATTGACTATGGCATTAACGGTGTGAAAGTTATCTATATCTATCTCCTCCG
>JBAPRX010000056.1:0-4737 GCA_049281335.1 Promineifilaceae bacterium (SeqCode) | reverse complement strand
TTGCTGCCCGTGCCGCTGAGAGGCCAGTGCCCGACCAGCAAATTCGGCCGGGCGTCCCCGCCGGTCGAGGCGTTGTTGGCCTTGCTGAAAACGTTGTGGCGGATGACGGTCTGATTATTGCCGGTGGGGATGCCGGGGATGTTGGGTCGGCCGTTTTGGTGCTTGATCTGCATATTGTACCCAACCGTATCCACCACCAAATTGCCCTCCACCACACCTCGAATAAAAGGCGCATTGCCATCCGAGTTGCCTAAATAAAGCCCCGTTCCGGCCGTATCAATGATATTACGCCGGATAATCCAATCCCAGGCCGGAATCTTGGTTGAGATGCCAACCGTTTGCTGGTTGGCGGCGTGGCCGTGAATGTACAGATTTTCCAGCCGGATATGGTGCGCCCAATTGCTGTTCTGATTGCCGCTGGCCTTGACCGCATCCACATTCGCCAGATTTTGCCCATCCAGCTCCAGATTGTAAATGTTGATGTAGCTCGAATCCTGAATTTCGACGGTGTTGTAACAGATGCAGGGATTGGCTTTGAAGACCGCCCTCGGCCCGCTTTCCGGCCCGGCGATGGTGATGGGCGAAACGGCCGTGCCGTTCATATCATAAATCGGCAGCCCCTCCGTATACGTTCCCGCTGCCAGCAGCAGTGTGTCCCCCGCCACCAGCACATTCAGCAAATCGCGGTAGTTGCTCGGATTGCCATTGTAAACCATACCACCGGATTGGGCAGGATCGGCCGTTCCGAATAAGACAACACTGACGAACAAAATCAGGACGATACGGCGAATCATATTGGAACCCTACCTTTTCCTTTGGTGCAAGTGACAAGAACCAGAGCCTTATTGTAGGTGCAGCCGGTGGTTGTTGGGATAGGAATTTGGTTTCTTGTCTGGTTGCTTCTCATGATACAATATTTCTGCATCGTTTATAAGCTGGAAATTTGGACCGGTGGATTGGCAAAGGAGGTACAGATGATAGTAAGAGACAAGCGCTATCAAAAACCGGGTCGTTATGGTCTGATCCTTTTCCTCATCCTGACGGCTGTCGTCCCGCTTATCTGGCTTATGCGTGTCGGGGAGGAAACGGCCGCTGCTGCCCCAACTGTTAACCCCGAAGAAACCTATCAGGTGCGACAGGTAGCCGATATTAACCAGATTGGCTTTGGATCATCCCCCGATAACCTGGTGGAATTGGACGGCCGTCTTTACCTCCAGGCCGATGACGGTGAGCATGGGGGTGAACTCTGGGTTTACGACCCGGCCGTACCGACCGCCACCCTGGTAGCCGACATTCGGCCTGGCACGGTTGGGTCAACGATAGATGATATGGTTGCATTGGACGGCCGTTTATACTTTTCTACCAATGATGGCGTTCATGGTAGAGAATTGTGGATGCACGACCCGACTGTGCCCACCACAACTCTCGTCGCCGACATTGTCCCCGGCAGCGAGGGGTCAGCCGTAAGCCGTTTGGCCGTTTTGGACGGCCGTCTTTATTTTGCCGCTTTCGACAGCGCCAACGGCGCTGAACTATGGGTCCATGACCCGACCGTTCCAACTACCACCCTGGCGGCTGACATTGTTCCCGGCAGCGGCGGTTCGTCTCCGGCCAAACTGACGGCGCTGGACGGCCGTCTTTACTTTCGAGCCAATGATGGTATGACCGGGCATGAACTTTGGGTGTATGATCCGGCCGTGCTGACCGCCACGCTGGCGGCTGACATTGGGCCGGGGAGTTTTGGTTCCTACCCGAACTGGCTGACGGTGCTGGACGGCCGTCTATATTTTGAAGCCGATGATGATGTATACGGGGCAGAACTCTGGATGTATGATCCGACCGTGTTAACCACTACGCTGGTAGCCGATATTTTGCAAGGACCAGGCACTTCATTTATCACTTCCCTGACGGCGATGGATGGCCGGCTTTATTTCGCAGCCGATGACGGCACTCACGGCACAGAGTTATGGATGCACGATCCAACGGTGCCGACAACGACGTTGGTAGCCGACATCACCCCAGGATTCTTTTCCTCCTATCCGGCATATTTAACGCCATTAAACGGCCGACTTTTCTTTGAAGCACGAAGCACTCTCCAGGGTGGTGAGTTGTGGATGTATGACCCGGCTGTGCCGACGACTACCCAGGTGACTGATATTGTCCCCGGCAGCGGGGGTTCTTTCCCTTCTAATTTGGCTGTGTTGGACGGCCGTCTTTTCTTTAGCGCCAATGATCACATTGACGGTGAGGAGCTTTGGCTGCATGATCCGGACGGATCGGAGACCGCTCTGGCGGCCGACATCAACCACAATAACCTGGGAGCCGAGGTGAAAAGTGTTGCTGCTTTGGATGGTAGTCTCTACTTCCAGGCGAATGATGGTTTGAACGGCGCCGAACTGTGGCGCTATGATCCGGCTGGGCAAACGGCAATAATGGTTTCTGATATTCTTTCGGGTGGCGCTGGTTCAGAACCGACTTATCTGACCGCCTTGGGTGACAAACTCTATTTTGTAGCAGATGATGACATAAACGGGCAGGAGCTTTGGCTGCACGATCCGGCGGTTCCTACCACGACCCTGCTGGCCGACGTTCGACCCGGCAGTTTAACTTCCTATCCATCTTATTTGACAGCATTGGGCGGCCAGCTTTATTTTGCTGCCCACGACGGCCTTAACGGGAATGAGTTATGGGCCTATGACCCAACTTTTCTCACTTACACGCTGGTGGCAAACATCCGACCCGGCTATGCCAGTTCAGACCCGAAAAACCTGACGGCGCTGGATGGTCGCCTTTATTTTGAGGCTAATAATGGGAGCAGTGGCCGGGAACTTTGGATGTATGACCCCAATGTACCGACGGTAATGTTGGTTGCTGACATCTGGCCGGGGGTAGATGGTTCCGTTCCACTTGAATTGGCGGCGCTGGACGGCCGTCTTTATTTTGCGGCCGATAATGGGAGCAGTGGCCGAGAGCTTTGGGTGCATGATCCAGTTCTGGGAACGACAATGTTGGCGGCCGATATATGGCCCGGCAGCGGAAGTTCCTATCCCAGTGGTTTTGTCAGCTTGAACGGCCGGGTTTACTTTGCGGCCAACGACGGCAGCAGTGGGCAGGAGCTTTGGGTCTATGATCCGGTTACAATGGAGACAGAGCTTGTGGCCGATATATGGCCCGGCAGCAATGATTCAAACATCAATTCGCTGACTGCCTTCAATGGCAAGCTCTTTTTTAGCGCCGATGATGGTGTCAACGGTTCTGAACTGTGGATGTACGATCCAAACGAAGCAGCCCCTACTCTTATTGCCGATATTCATCCAACGGACAGTTCTTTTCCCTTCCACATGGTTGTGCTGGATGGCAAGCTGTATTTTTCGGCTATGGACCGCGCTCATGGCCGGGAACTTTGGGTGATGGAGGTCTTCTACTCGGACCTTGATATATTCTTACCCGTTGTCTTAAACTGAGTAAAGGCCAGGAACACGGCAGAAATGATCGCGTTTTTTGTGTCAGATCAAGTCATCCGCGATGTTGTTCCCTATTCCTTCTTCAAGATGATTGTAATATACAACTCTTCAACCGGCCGTCTCACCACAAACTCGTCCCAGGCTTCATCCATCGTTAGCCCGGCAAGCGATTCTACATCCAGAAGGTCTTGTTCGTGCTGAATGAGTGCGGCCAGATTGGGGTCGGCGACATCTTTGAGGCCATTAAACAAATCATTGGTGTCGTTTGCCATATCGGCCGTAACGACGAAGCTGTCTCCCGTTCCATCCGAGAGGCTTTCGACAGCCGGTGTCCACTCCTGAAGTGTTTCCTGCGACGACCAGGCCAGGGAGGGATTTTGAGCGACCAGAGCCGATAATGTTGGCGAATAATCATCAAAAAGACGGGTGTAATAATCCCATTGGGGCGAGGTTTCCTGGGCCGGTAAATCGAAGTGGTGGAGTTGATAGAAAGTCGGTTCAAAGTTCAACAATCGCAGCAGCCAGTCCAGGTAACAGAGAATGCAGTCAACCGGCCCCTGATCGCCGTCCACAAAGACGAAGGTCAGGCTGTCAGTTGGCGGGGTTCCACCCTGATTTGCCAGAGTTGGAACGTAGAGAGAGAGGGTGTAGTCAATGTCAGGGTCGGGTTGAGGATTGACCAGATTCAGCATCTGAACGCTGCTGCCGGCCGAAAAGGGGATCGTCTCCGTTACCGTATTGCCCGGCGATTCAATCCGCACCAGAACATCCATGTTTTGCGGAGCGGGCTGGCTCAACATGACCGGAACCAGGGCATTACCCGACTGCCCCCAATAGTAAACATCATTCCCATCGGTGTTCGTCTCTCGCTCAACGGCGAAGTAGGCATCCGGGGTGCCGGGAACGCCGTTTGACCAGAGCTGATTGGAGCCAAAATTTGCCAGGAATAAATCAGGGTCGAGGTCGCCGTCAAAATCTTCCAGGGCAATTTCATAGGTTGTGGTGCCGCTGTCAATGCCCTGCCCGGCGCTGAACTGGCCGGAGCCATTATTTAACCATAATTGGTTGGGACCAGGGGTGTTGTTTCCTATGACAGCATCCAAATCGTTATCATGGTCCACATCGGCCAAATCTACGCCTAGCGAAGCGGCCGAACCCAATGTCTGCCCGTTGGTGCTAAACTGACCGCTGCCATCATTCAGCCAGACTTTGTTGCCGTTGGGGAACCAACTGGCGGTAAAGGCGTCAATGTCGGTATCACCGTCCAGGTCTC
>JBAPRX010000055.1:0-2887 GCA_049281335.1 Promineifilaceae bacterium (SeqCode) | reverse complement strand
GCAGAACCATGTGGGCCGTTCAGGATAATCAGCTTTTTGAATCGTTCTGGGAACAGCCGCACCGCCCACCAGGCGACCCCGGCCCCCCAATCATGGGCAACCAGATAAACTTGCTCACGACCGGAGGCGTCTATTAAGCCGATGAGATCATCCACCAGTTCGTCCAGGTTATAAGCGGCGACCCCTTTGGGTTTGTTGCTGAGATTGTAGCCCCGCTGGTCGGGCGCCCAGACACGGTAGCCTTGTTCCGCCAGAAATTCAATCTGGGCCTGCCAGCAGTACCAGAATTCAGGATACCCGTGCAGCAAGATAACCAGCTCCCCATCCGTTGGCCCGGCCTGGACGACATGGAGCCGGATGTCGTTTGTTTTGACAAGATGATGTTCAATATTCAAATTTTCCCCCTACTGAACGCAGGAATGGGTTTGTTGGCAGCCAGGGCCGAGAGCGGCCGAGGGGCTTATTATAGCCGCTCTCGGCGGCTGGCTACTAACGACTGATCTCAGGGCTTTAATACCACCGGCAGATAAACCTGTGACATCCCCTGCTCGCAGTTCAGCACCGTGAAATCATCTATGTACCACCCGGCTCCGCCATCGGATACCCCATTGGCGTCATAGAAGAAGCTCAAATCCACTGTCTGACCCTGCCAGGACGTCAGATCAACCCGGTGCAAATTCCATTCTAGCTGGTTGATTGTGATCGAATAGAGTTCGGTACCCTCAACCGACACAGAACCGACGTCCCCGCCATCGTTATGGAACCAGTCCCACCAGCTTACCTGGGACGGACCGGATGGCAACTCCAACGTCCTGGTCAGATAGTGATCGCTCGGTTCATTGGGGATGTTGCCGGAAAGATTGGTGGCCCACAACTTACTGCCGGAAACGGCCGTCGTTGGCGAATTAGCCGAGGGCTCGAGTGTTCCCCAGGCCCACGAACCGGGTGGGGTATTGGCAACAAAACCGCCATCATCCGCCTCAAAATCATAGGTTGTCATGGACAACCAGGCGAGAGCTTCATGCCCCAGCACCGTGTTGAAGGGCGTTGCCGGATTGGAGAAGACAGCCTGGTTTGAAATCGGGGTCCCACATTCGGCCGAACTTGTGTCAACCGCATAGGTTACTGTTAATGGCTCACCATTATCTAAGCCCCCGTTCCACATGATCTGGTCATTGAGACTGTCAAAGGCACAGCTTCCCGTTCCGCCCTGGCAGGAGAGGCTGCCTGGAACATAACTTGTTCCGGCCGGGATAACATCGGTCATCACTACGCCGCTGGCGTTCGCGCCCCAGTTATGAACTGAAATCGTATAGACCAGATCGTCGCCAATCAGGAGGGTATCGGCCGCACTCTTTGTGCCATCTATTAATGGGTAGGAAAGCGAGATAAACTCAAGGAACTGTCCACCTGTCCCTGTAAATTTGGTGTCAACAATGGCCCCGGACCGGTTAATTTCATAAATGGCCGCATTGGTCGAAACCAGGAAATTATCATTTGGCAGCTCATAGACGCCGCGATAGTTGCTGGCCGGATCGTAAATATCAACCAATCCACCAGACGGGGTTAATTCAACGATACCTGCCTGGAGACCGGTGAAGTTTGCTACCAGGATATTATTGTTTGACGCCTGACCAAGCTGCTGGGGGAAATTGTCTATAGGAGCCAGGTCTGTAATGTAAGCACCGGTCGTCAGGTCAAAGGTTTGAACGAGGTCGCTGTCGGACCCAACTGCCATCCAGTCTGTTGATCGCCGGAAGACGTCAAAGGGGGATTCCAATGTGCTTGATCCAGGCGTAATAAAGGTTCCTAGATAGTTGCCGCTGGTATCGAACTCCGCTACTGCGTCTATATTGGCCCCGGAGCCAACGGTTACTAACAGGTTGCCGTTTTCTCGTAAGGCAATGCCCCGGATATTGTCCAGAATATCGGTATCCGGGCCGCCAGCGGGAGCGAAGATACCAACATAGTTGCCCAGAAGATCATACTCGTAGACGACATCCTTAATCTGGTCCGCAATCAGGATGCTGTTCCCTGATGCGCTCAGGATGGCATCCTTTGGGGTGCCGAAATGGTCGGGATCGGGGGGGACAAAGTTGGGGTCTACCAAGTCGCCGGTTGTTGGGTCGAAGGCCATGATGCGGTCGTTGGTTGAATCGGGAGAGAGAATGAGGCCCGACGTGCCTAACAGTTCCAGCGCTCGTTGGGCCTGGACCGGGTCGCGTTTGGGCAGGACGGCCGGAACGTCCGGGCGGCATAGGTAAACGCTATACTTGCCGTCAAAGGCGCAGGAACTACGGTCGGCCGTATAACTGGCCTGCATCCCTGTTTCCTCTGACACTGTTTGCAGGTAGGCGTCTACTTCTTGCCCCTGGACGCCCCCTGATGGCAAACCGGCTGCCGCCAGGACCCCGACAACGGCCGTTGAGACCAGCAAAACAACCAATACCAATACAACAAATCGTCTCGTCTTCATTTTTTAATCCTCTTTGAGTCGTATCTACTCAGGCATCTTCCCATTTTTTGAGGGAAATCAGACTGAAACCAGTAAACATTTCTTCCTTAGTATAAAACAAACCTGCTCAACACTAAAATTTTTGCGGGATTCTTAGTTAGCTCTTGTTATTCGCCGCCGGTTGGTGAAAGTTCACAGAATAGATATGCGAAAAAAAATAAAAGTCTTTGTTGTCCTATATGTGGGTAATTGAATAGGTGGAAAAAATTTAAGGTGAGCAAGGTGAGGAAGGTGAGGAAGATGAGGAAGTTTTTGTGAGTTTTGTGCTGCTCACCTTGATTTTATTAGAGGTGGGAAGCGGGTTGATGGCGGTTTGGGAGGTTGTCGTTGGGGGAATTGATATTTTGTATCAGTTAAAAGGTGGGAATAGGG
>JBAPRX010000054.1:0-12884 GCA_049281335.1 Promineifilaceae bacterium (SeqCode) | reverse complement strand
ATATAGGGTTGAATTTTGGGGGATGGTAGGGAAACACCTGATATTATTACCTGTTTAGATCGTCTAGAATTGATGTTGGTTAAGGCAATTCAAATTTACTCTATCCAAATTCATGGGGGAGGAATGAGGTCATGTTTAGGGTGTCTATCCATGACACAGACTCTAAACATGACAGGTTTGGAGGTAATCAAATGAACGACTATATCCTTAATTTTGGCACGGCCGTACATTGTTATGATGAACAATGCGGCAAACTGGCAAAGGCTGCTATCAATTCCAAGAACTGGCAGGTGAGTGACCTGGTTATTGAAGAGGGCCTCTTGCTGAAACGGTCACGGGTCTTTCCGCTGTCTGTCGTGGAATGGGCCACAGAGGATGAGATAAGTATTTCTGTTGATGAGAATAATCTCAGCAAATATCCCGAATACCAGGAGACCGTTATTGAAAAAATCCCCCAAGGAGCATCGGCCGAACCGGCTATCGTTCAGGGTTCGCCCTATGGGCTGGCAACCAGTTCCCCGGTTGTACCGACGGTTAAAGAGTTGGTAATTAAGGGTGTGGATGACAATCTTGACCTGATTGACACCACCACCCCGGTCAAAACGCTTGAGGAAACCGTCGGCACGGTTTACGGTCTGGTTGTCACACCGGAAAATGGGTTAATCACCCACATCCTGGTTCACAAAGGAACGATATTTGTGGACGCCTTCTTACTCTCAACAGCAGTCGTTAACCGTATCACAACGGCCGGCGTCTTTGTCAATATGACCAGGGACGAATTGGACGATCTTATCGAAAATGATGAGAGACAAGATCGTCATTGGAATCAGATGCCAACCGACACCAAAATCGAAAAAGACCTTCATGATTTACGCCCTTATATAGATAAGGAGGAATTCGTAATGCACGACACAATTATGAACGACGAGACCGCTTTGGCCGCTTTGGTTGCAGACGCTTTGATGAACGATCCTCGAACTGATGATGCCGTGATTGAAGTGATTCACGAACGCGGCATCGTTACGCTGCGAGGGACTGTCGAAGATATTGCGACCAAACGAGCGGCCGAACAGATCGCTGCCAAATACCCAGGCGTTGTATCGGTATCAAATGAGTTAGCGGTTGATAATCGGTAACACCTTTCCAGGTCTCCCAACTCTTTCCCATACATGGCCGGAGCGGGCTGCTACCTTAGCTGCCCGCCTCCGGCCGGTTGGCGAAACTTTACAAAATGTGACTATTATGTTACCATATAGTCACATATGGAATTTACCGGTAATCCACAACAACCTGTATGGCGGGCTTTGTTTCACCCAACAAGACGCCAGATCATTCGACTCTTACAAGAAAAATCACGGACAACTGGGGAGCTTTCCAATTTTTTTGATGTAACACGATACGCGGTCATGAAGCACCTAAGGGTATTGGAGCAAGCTGACTTGATTCATGTCCGGCGCGAGGGACGGCTGCGTTGGAACGTTCTGAACCCTGTACGTTTGCAGGAAGTCCCGACAGAGTATTTGGAAAAATGGCGTTCACAGGGCCAGGAGCCAGATGAAAAGAGTGACCTGATGGACATCGAAGCAGGTGTGACGACTTTGGCGTATGAAATCACCCTGCCAGTCTCAGCCGAATGTGTTTACCGGGCTTTTTTAGATGGTATTAACGCCTGGTGGCCGGGTCGAACCGAAGACGGTTCGACGCTGATCTTTGAACCGTTTGTCGGCGGCCGTTTTTACGAAGCGACACAGGACGAGGGAGCCGGTGTCCTCATAGGCTTTGTAACCTGTTTACGGCCGTTCAAAGAGATTCGGCTTTTGGGGCCAATGGACTCTATTGAAGAGGCCGCCCTCAGCACCGTCCGAATTCGACTTGAAGAAGAAGACGGCCGAACCCGTCTCCACCTGACTCATCATACAACCGGTGAGGTAGACAACTCCCTCATCCCCCTTTACATCAACGACTGGGAAGAAAGGCTGGATCACCATCTTCGAAATTTTGTAACCGAGTAGGAACAGTTCAACCCACGCTAATTGACTGTATCTGGAAGGAAAATAACATGAAGGAGAAAGATAACATGGAACAACAGGCTGCCCATACCAATGGTGATTGGCTCGTTCATCAATATTATGGTGTAGGCCAGTTAAGGGGAAAGGAAAAGAAAAACATTGGCGGAGAAGAGAGTACCTATTTCCGCCTCGAAATGGATAACAAAAGCACCATTTACATCCCTGAAGATAAGCTGAACAGTGAATGGTTTCGGCCTGTGGCATCTAAAAACACCCTTGAGGAAGTTAGAGACGTTCTTTCAAGGCCGCCAAAGAAAATGGCCCAAAACTTCAATGTTCGCAAAACCCGGATTAAGAAAGTGATGTCTGAGAACTCTATCGTTGGCATTGCCAGAATAATCCGAGACTTATCCGGGCGGCGGAAACGGCGAAAAACATTATCTAAGACAGAAGACAGCGCCCTTCGCACCCTAACTGACAGGCTGCTTTCTGAATGGGTGATTGCAGCAGGCGTCGAAGAAGATGAAGCCCGCCACCTCATGCAGGCGCTTTTGGAAAATAATGGAAGCGCATAAGAAAGCGCATCCCCGCTGTTTGATGAATGGTTAGACTCCATCTACAGCAAGAGAATGACGGTAAGCTGCCTACCATTTGGCAGCAATTTTGTACTGTGGAGATTTATGAATTTAGAAATTATGACAAAGACAAATAATAATAGTGTAGGAGCAGAAGCATTTGCAAACTTACTAGACAATTATGAACAACTAGTTCCACATAGAGGACAGTTTTTGCAGGGGGAAGTGCTACGCATCGAAGATGATGTCCTCTACGTTGACGTTGGAGCCAAACGGGACGCGATTGTCCCTTATAGAGACCTGGACAAGTTCGACAGCCAAGAAATTATTGACAACATCTCAAGAGGAGATGAAATTCCGGTTTATGTGACTCGAACCCCGATGGGAGACGAAGAACTGCTCGTTTCTCTCAAAAAAGGGCTTGAACACCATGACTGGATTCGCGCCGAGGAGGATGCGGCTGAAGACAAGCTCCTAGAATTAGAGGTGGTAGGCCATAATAAAGGTGGCCTGCTGGTAGCCTACGGTCATCTGGAAGCGTTTGTACCAAACTCGCATATCCCCTCACTGCAACACACCATGTATGACAAGCAGGAGCTTGCCCGACAGAAGGCACTGATGGTTGGAGAAACGATTTCAGCCAAAATTCTCGAAGTTGACCCGAAGCGGAAACGACTGGTGATGTCGGCCAAAGCGGCTGAAAAAGAAGCCAGACTGGAACAGCTTCGAGCTATTGAAGTGGGCCAGATTGTGACCGGCAGAGTAGACAACATAGTCAATTATGGCGCCTTCGTTGACCTCGGCCACCTGACGGGACTCCTACATATTTCCGAAATCGCCTGGAAACAGATTGGCGATCCATCCGATCTCCTTACAGTCGGCGAGGAAATTAAAGTCCAGATTAAACGAATTGACGAAGAACGGGAACGGATTGCCCTGAGTCGTAAAGCCCTGCTGCCTAGCCCCTGGGAAGCCTTTTCCGAGAAATACAAGATCGGCGACTTGATTGAGGGAGAAATTACCGGCCTTGTTGACTTTGGGGCCTTTGTCACACTGCCTTCTGGAATCGAAGGGCTAATTCATGTTAGTGAAATCAACTTGCCGGTTGATGCTTCGCCCGCAGAAGTGCTGCAAATTGGGGAGCGCGTTCTGGTTCGGATTATTAACATTCAACCGGAAGAGCAACGAATTGGACTCAGTCTGCGCCGCGTTTCTGCCGCTGAAGAGATTAAGTGGCTGTCTGACAAGCGAGAGGCGGAAGCAAAAGTTGAAGCTGACGTTGAGGCTGATGCTGACGTAGAGACTGTTGCTGACGTTGAAGCTGAAACAGAAGCCGAGGAAGTTATTGCAGTATGAGTGATGAGGTAGATGAACTTGATTTTACGCTGGAATTAAACAGCGAATATTTACCTGATGAATTGGAAGACAATTTATTTACTGAAGCGGACAGAAGACTGCGTTCGCTGGCAAAGGGACACCACGATCTGGTTGGTGCGGCCGTTACGCTAAAAAAACCAGCCCACAATGTGGGAACACCGATCTTTGAGGCAACGGTTGTCACTTATGTTCGGCCGTCTAATATCGCCGCCACCGAAAAGGCGGACAATCCCATCATGGCCCTAAAAGGCGCCTTGAACGGTGTCGAACGGCAAATTCGCAAAAAAAGATCGCGCTTAAAGAATCTTTGGGAAAAACCGGGAAACGACCCGGTCAGCCAGGAAGTGGAAGAGATAGAGGCGGCCGAATCGTCTTGAACGGTAGAAACTTTTGTCTTTGAATGGTCCCCAACGTAACCCTGAGCACCCTCAGGAAAATAAGAAACTTCGGCCGCTTGCACTTCGTATCCTGCCTACCATCATCTGGCTTATTCTGATCGGTCTGCTGGCAACCTGGTTTTGGGAACAACTAATGGGCGGCGCCGAGAGTGCCGCCATCAGTTACAGCGATTTCCGAGAACAGCTCCAGGCCGGAAATGTGACTGAGGTTATCGTTTCCGGGGAAGAAATTAAGGGCAATCTCAGAAATGCCGTTAAGTTTCCAACCGGTGAGGATGACAAGGTTGCCGAATTTTCCACTTTTACCACCTATCTCCCTTCCTTTGGCGACGATGGACTGCTGCCCCTGCTAGAAGCGCAAAACGTTACCCTTGAAACGGAACCGGCTTCCGACTTTTCATTTCTGGCTATTCTGGTGAACTTCCTGCCGTTCATTTTCCTGATTGGCATTGTGTATCTCTTTATGAGACGAGCACAAAGCCAGGGCCAAAGCATCTTCTCGATGGGCAACAATCGCGCCAGACTCTATGACCAGACGCAAGAACGGACGACCTTTGATCAGGTTGCCGGACTAAAAGGGGCGAAACGAGAGCTAGAAGAGATTGTCCTCTATTTGAAGAACCCGGAGAAGGTGATGCGGCTGGGTGGCACAGCCCCGAAAGGGGTCTTGCTGGTTGGGCCGCCGGGAACGGGCAAAACGCTGCTGGCCAGGGCTGTGGCAGGTGAAGCAAATGTGCCGTTCTTTAATATCACCGGCTCTGACTTTATGGAGATGTTTGTGGGGGTCGGGGCGTCGCGGGTACGCGGGCTGTTCAAAGATGCCCGCCGAGCTGCGCCCTGTATCATCTTTATTGATGAGTTGGACTCAATCGGTCGTCGTCGTGGGGCCGGGTTAGGCGGTGGACATGATGAACGGGAGCAGACGCTGAACCAGCTTTTGTCAGAGATGGACGGCTTCGAGCCAAGCGAAAATATTGTCGTGATGGCCGCCACAAACCGGCCAGATATTCTGGACCCGGCGCTGCTGCGCCCCGGTCGTTTTGACCGGCGTATTACAGTGGATCTTCCAACATTGGACGCTCGCAAACAGATTCTTAGAATCCATGCCCAAAATAAGCCGATGGCGGAGGGTGTTGATCTCGGCCGTCTTGCACAAGGGACACCCGGCTTTAGCGGGGCCGATCTGGAAAATATTCTCAACGAGTCGGCGCTGTTGGCTGCCCGCCAAAACAAGTCCAAAATTGAGTGGGAAGATATAGAAGAGGCACGGGATAAGGTCTTGATGGGGCTGATCCGGGAAGGGTTGGCCCTGACCGACGAAGAGATTCACATCATTGCTTATCATGAGGGCGGCCATGCAGTGGTTGCGGCCGTTTTGCCAAATGCAGACCCGATCCATAAGGTGACAATTGTCCCCAGAGGTCGAGCAATGGGCGTGACCCAACAGCTTCCTGAAAAAGAAAAATATATCTACCCCCGCGAATATCTGATGGACCGCATGGCGGTGATGATGGGCGGTCGGGCGGCCGAAGACATCATCTTTGACACCTACACCAGCGGAGCCGAAAACGATCTGAAACAGGCAACCCAACTTGCCCGGAAGATGGTGCTCGATTGGGGCATGAGCGAGAAGTTGGGCCACGTTGCGCTGGGCGGCGAACGAGACCAGGTGTTTTTAGGAGAAGAGATTGCTCACCGCCGCAACTACAGCGAAACAACTGCCCGCGAGGTAGATGAGGAAATTAGGCGAATCCTGGGAGCCGCTTATAAACGGGCCACTGAAGTGCTGCGCCAGTATCGTAAGGAGCTGGACGCTGTGGCCGATGCGCTTCTTTCCAAAGAAGAGATTACAGGGGAGGAAGTGCTGCAGTTGATACACCCGGAGCAAATAGCAAGCGCCGGATTGGTTGGGTAAGAAGTTGTGGCTTTTTGTATCTGACGTAGACGGCACCTTATTGGGGGACGATGAGGCGTTGGGCCGTTTATCGGCCGAATTGAAAAAAGCGGCCGACCGGGTAACGGTGGTCTTCAATTCCAGCCGGCCCTGCGCCAGTCTCCGTGAGTCCTTATCGGCCGTTCCACACCTACCACCGCCCGACTATCTGATCGGCGGCATGGGCACCGAAATTGAAATCGGCCGAACAGGGGAACGGCTTTCAAGCTACGAGCGACACCTCAATAAAGGATGGAACCGAGAAAAAACGGCCGACCTGGTTGCGGGATTGGATGCTGTTCCACATCTGGAGAAGTTCCAGACGCCTTTTAAGGTCAGCTTCGATATTCCCGATAGTGACACCTACAGGGAGGTACAGCAGCGTCTGGCCGACTCCGGTCTGGCTGCAAAAGCCATCTTCTCAGCCGGAAGATTTCTCGATCTAATCGCTGCCAACGGGGGAAAGGGAGAGGCAATTCGCTTTCTACAAAAGCAGGTGGGTGTTCCCCCGGAGCAGGTTGTTGTGGCCGGAGACTCTGGGAATGATGTTGAAATGTTTGTGTCCCCATTTCGGGGTATTATTGTCGGTAATGCAGATAAGGATTTGATGCGGTTGAGTGGTTCTCATATCTACAAGGCGACTCAATTCCATGCGGGGGGACTGCTGGAAGGGCTTCATTATTGGGGAGTCTTGACCTGAAAGTCAGGAACCGGGTCCGGGAAAGATAAGGGATAACGAGATAAGTCTCTCAAATTTCCCAACAAGGATGAAAAACGATGAATGATCAAATAATTTCTACCAATCCCTCGAATATTTTGATGCTTTCAACTCACGGTTATGTTGCGGCCGAACCGGAACTGGGCAAACCAGACACCGGCGGTCAGGTGGTTTATGTGCTGGAACTGGCGAAACGGTTCAGCCGCCTGGGGTATCGGGTTGATCTGGTAACGCGCCGCTTCGAAGATCAGCCGGAAATCGATGAGATAAATAACAACTGCCGGGTGTGGCGTATTCCCTTTGGGGGGAAAGAGTTTATCCGCAAAGAGGACATGCACGACTACCTGGGCGACTTCGTTACCAACTGTCTGTCATTGATTCGCAGCAGAGGCCGCCAATATGATATTGTCTACTCCCATTATTGGGATGCAGGCTGGGCGGGACAAAAGATTGCAGAAGAGCTTGCCATCCCCCACGTTCACACTCCCCACTCACTTGGCTGGTGGAAGGAACACAATATGGGCGAGGATTTATCAACGGAAGAGATGGAAGAAAAGTACCGCTTTAAGGAACGCATCCGCACCGAATTTCTCGTTTACCGTTCCTGTGATCATATTATTGCCACGACCCAACCCCAGACGGAACTGCTCCAAGAGCAGTACGATGTACTGGAACGACACATAACGGTCATCCCACCAGGAATGGACGAGAACCGTTTTTCACCGGTGCGGAAGGAGGAGCTTAAGGCTATTCGGCAAAAATTTTCCTTTCAAGACAAGGATGTGCTGGTTGTCGGCCGTATGGCGGCCAACAAGGGCTATGATTTGCTAATCCAATCACTGCCGACTTTGTTCGAGTTGGTTCCAGAGGCGAGGCTGGTTACGGCCGTTGGGGGGGAAGATTCAAGCCAGGACAACGCCGGTTCAAAAGAGTTAAGGAAACTGGCAAAGGAGTTAGGAGTCGAAAAGAAAATTGCCTGGCGGAAATACGTCCCGGATGAGGAGCTGCCAGATTGGTATCGGGCTGCGGCCGTATTTGCCCTCTCCTCCCGCTATGAGCCGTTCGGGATGACCGTTATCGAAGCGATGGCCTGCGGGACTCCGGCCATTATCACGGTTCATGGCGGACTGTTTGAGGTCATCGAATTTGGTAAACACGCCCTCTATGCCGATCCTAACAGACCAATTGAATATGGAACCATGCTGGCGATGCCGATATTGTATCCCCGGCTGGCCGAGGAGTTGTCGGTGGAAGGCTCCCGCTTTGCCCGGCGCAGCTTTGGTTGGACCGGTATTGCCAAACGTATATTGAGCATCTTTGAGATGGCTCTGTCCGTGAAATACAGCCTCTAGTCTACCCGAAAAATTTACCCCCATTATGACTTTTAGCAGTAGGGACAATGTCTTTTGTCACTACGGCCGTTGTCATGCCTATGCAATAATGAGATTGGGTCAATAGGCCCAATCTCAGGGGGTTATTGCAATATTGCTTCCCCCGACAGGAAAAACTGCCCATACTGAGTCAAACCTCATTCCCCCTGTGAGGCGTTTGACCATTAAATGACCAATTGGAGGCAAAACATGACTAAAAGATTAACCAGCGAACGTGTCTGGGAAGAAATTGATAAAGAACTATTTGCCGTAATCGGCATGGTAACACCCCACAATGAATCGCGCACCGCCGGAGTGGTTTATATCGTACGAAACGGCCGTTTATATATCTCATCCAACAAGAACGCCTGGAAGGTGAAACATATTGCCCAGAATCCACATGTTTCGCTGACCATTCCCGTACACAAAAGTATTCCTTTCATGCCCTGGTTCAAGATACCGGCGGCGACCATTACCTTTTCCGGCACTGCTCAGATATTGGAACCGGAAGAAACACCAACCGAAATAGTCCGGGCCATTTTCCGTGATATGGCCGAAAACAAAACCTTGATGGCCGAATCGTGTCTGATAGAAGTGACCCCGGTCAAGGATTTCATTACCTATGGCATCGGTATTCCCCTAATGCAAATGCGCGACCCAAAGCTGGCCCGCAACCGGGTTCCAGTCTTTAGTGAATCAGAACATCCCGACGAAATAGAGAAAATCCGGTAGACTAAAAGCGGTTCACAAATCATTTTCAGCAGCGGCCGTCTTGCTGCTGTACGCTGCCATCTTCTGGATGCTGGCGGCCTGGTTTCCGATTTGAATAGGGGGAGGACGGACATTTTCCTTTTCGGCCGTTGATGACCCAACGCCACAATTGAGTTAATATTAGGAGCCTATTCAAGGGGCAAATGACTACCTGCCTCCTGCAACTTACAAGTCACAAGGAACAAGGAAAAATGGAAGCGGAATTGAACCAGATTGGGGAAGCGGGCGTGATTGCGATTGTGCGGGGGAAGTACACATTAGAACAAATGATGGCAATTGGAGAGACATTGGCCGAGGCGGGAGTAACGATTCTGGAAATCACTTTGAATACCAGCAACGCCCTGACTGCCATTGAACAACTACGTTCTCGATTTGGCAATGCCCTTTTGGTTGGGGCAGGCACGGTGAGAACGGCCGCGCAGCTTCAAGAAGCGATGGCTGCCAGTTCTCGTTTCACCGTCGCCCCCAACTTTGACCCCAAGACAGTGGCCCTGGCAGTGAGCCAGGGCTTTCTTCATGTGCCAGGCATTTTCACCGCTACTGAAGCCGAAACGGCCGTTCAGGTGGGATGCAGCCTGCTCAAGTTATTCCCATCAGCCATGTTTGGCCCGTCTTATCTGAAAGCCCTTCGCGCCCCACTGGACGATATTCGGTTTATACCGACCGGCGGCATTTCAGTCGAGAATATTGGCGACTACCGCCGCGCCGGAGCCTTTGCCTGTGGCATTGGCAGCGCCCTGGTATCGAAACCGGGACAGTCTATGAGCGAACTGGGGAATCGCGCCCGTGCCTTACGTGACGCCTGGGAAGCGGCGGCATGACCCAGTTCGACGTGACCACATTTGGGGAGGCGATGCTGCGCCTTTCGGTTCCGGCCGGGATTCGGATGGAAACGGCCGACCAACTGGACGTCCATCCGGCAGGCGCGGAGGCCAATCTCGCGGCTGCTCTGTCCCGGCTCGGCCATCCAACGGCGTGGGTGAGCGGCCTGCCGGACAACGCCCTCGGCCGTGTTGTGTCGAATCACCTGCGAGAAGCGGGAGTTGATATATCGGCCGTTCTCTGGCAAACAACGGGCCGGATGGGAACCTACTTTGTGGAGTTGTCCGTCCCGCCCCGCCCCATTCAGGTCATATACGACCGGGCCGACACCTGTATCGCCTCGATGGAGCCGGAACAGGTGAATTGGGATTACCTGCTGGACACCCGTCTGCTGCATCTAACCGGCATCACACCGCCGCTTTCCCCCGGCTGCGAAGCGATAACGGCCGAAGCCGTCCGTCGGGCAGCCGAAAGAGGCATACCGGTCAGCTTTGACGTAAATTATCGCAGCAAGCTGTGGACGGCCGAACAGGCGGCCAAGACGCTGCTGCCAATGCTTCAACAGACAGCCCTCTTATTTTGCAGCCAGCGAGACGCCAAAACCCTGTTCGGCTGCACCGGAACGCCGGAGGAGATTATTGAGCAGTTGGCCTCACAAACGGCCGCCAACCGGGTCGTTCTTACCCTGGCCGGGGAAGGGGCCATCGGTTGGGACGGTTCCCAATATATCCGGCAGCCTGCCCGAACGGTGCAAATCGTAGACCGTATCGGGGCCGGGGACGCCCTCGCCGCCGGGGTGCTGCACGGCTGGCTGGCCGGGGACTTCGCCGCCGGGCTGGCCTATGGGGTGACGATGGCAGCATTGGCCCTGAGCCAACATGGCGACGCGGTGGTAACAACCCGTTCGGAGTTGGAAACATTATCGGCCGAATCGGGAAGAGATGTGGTCAGGTAAAAATGATAAAACTAATTGAAATCGGCCGTCTTCCCGCTGCGGGAGACAACTGCGCTATCGCCATCCGAACGCTGCCTGCCGGAACGGCCGTTCAGGACGCCAGCACAACCTTCACCCTCTCTCACACCATCCTGGAAGGCCACCGTTTTGCGATTCGGCCGATCCACATCGGAGAAGAACTGCTGTCCTGGGGCTTTCCCTTTGGAGCGGCATTGACAGAGATCGCGCCCGGCGAGTATATTTGCAATCAGGCCGTTTTGGACGAGTTAAACGGCCGTTCTCTGGACTTTCCTCTGCCTGCCAGCCCCAATTTCACCGATCAGGCTGCGACCTACACCTTCGACGCCAGCCGGTTCCAACCTGCTCCACCCGTCCCTCAATATTCAGAGCAAAGAACCTTTATGGGCTATCCCCGACCGGGCCGGAACGGCGCCGGGACGCGGAATATGATTGTGCTGCTGGGAACATCCTCGCTGACGGCCGCTTTTGTGCGCCAACTCGAAGAAAAGCTCCGTCCTCTGGCCGCCGAATACGATAATATTGACGACATTGTGGCCGTCGCTCACACCGAAGGGGGCGGGCGGATCGCCAACAACCGCGACCTGCTCCTGCGAACCCTGGCTGGATTTATGACCCACCCCAACGTCGGCGCTGTCCTGGCAGTTGATAACGGCGACGAGGCTGTGACCAATGCCATGCTCCAGGCGTTCATGCTCAAAAACGGCTATCCATTAGACAGCATCCCCCACCACTTTCTTTCCCGCGACGCCTCTTTCTCGGCCGATCTGGAATCGGCTGCGGCCATCGTGGAGAATTGGTTAAAACAGGTGAACGCGGTTGAGCGAACGGCCGTTCCCCTCTCGCAGTTGAAGATAGCCCTCCAATGTGGCGGCTCCGACGCCTTCTCCGGCATTTCCGGCAATCCCCTGGCCTCCTGGCTGGCGAAAGAGGCGCTTCACAACGGTGGCAGCGCCAATCTGGCCGAAACGGATGAACTGGTCGGCGCGGAACGGTATATGATGGCGAAGGTGGGCGACAGAGAAACGGCCGAACGGTTCCTGCAAACCATTGATCGCTTCCAGGGGTGGGCTGCCCGGCACGGCCACTCGGCCGCTGGCAATCCATCCGGCGGCAATCTCTATCGCGGCCTGTATAACATCTATTTGAAGTCCATTGGGGCGGCAACCAAACGCAATCCCGATGTTCCCCTGGCGCATGTCATTGATTATGCGGCCCCGATGATGGAAAGCGGCTTTCACTTCATGGACAGCCCCGGCAACGATTTAGAGAGCATCGCCGGTCAGGTCGCTTCGGGCTGCAACCTCATCCTCTTTGTCACCGGCAACGGTTCCATCACCAACTTTCCCTTCGTACCAACCATCAAAATTGTGACGACCAGCGAACGGTATGCCCTCTTATCAGAGGATATGGACATTAACGCCGGACAATATCTCGATGGCACGCCGCTGGAAACATTAGGCCAGCAAAGTTTTGAGTACATGACGGCGGTTATCTCTGGCAAGGCAGCGGCGGGCGAACGGGCCAGGCACGCCCAGGTTCAAATTTGGCGCGACTGGCACCTGACCGAAACGGCCGAATCCATGCCTCTCACCCCTATCAGTCAGGAAGATATAAACGGCCGACCCTATTCCATTGAGCCAATTGATAACATTCCATCGGTGCAGTGGACGGCCGTTCAGACCCGCTACGGAACAACCGCCAACCCTGTCGGGCTGATCCTGCCGACCAGCCTGTGCGCCGGGCAAATTGCCCGGATGTGCGCCCACCGCCTTAACGAACAGGGATTTGAGAAGGATCGGGTATCCAGCTTCGTCGCCCTGCCCCACACCGAGGGCTGTGGGGCGTCTACCCAGGTGGAGTTCGTTGACACCATTCTGGGCTACGCCACCCATCCGATGGTGGCAAGCTGTCTGCTTCTCGAACACGGCTGCGAAA
>JBAPRX010000053.1:0-3804 GCA_049281335.1 Promineifilaceae bacterium (SeqCode) | reverse complement strand
GGGCAAGACGGCGTGGAGAAAAGGTTTCAGGGAAATCCAACGCCTTACCGCGCCGTCCTGCCCCTACCCGATTTTCGTGTTATTTACTCAAGATTCTTTCAAAAAGCCGGTTTCTACCCTCCTTTTTACAAACTCTTTACATTCGGATTGCAACTTTTCTATACCTGACCTGTATTATCAGATAGTAATGGTCTACTGGTTACGGAGATGCCTTCGTAAGCAGCTTTGCACGACCCTTTGGATGGCCTTCTGCCATAAAGGATCAGGAGATGAGAACAATGACAGACGTTTATATCGTGGTATTTACCCTGGCAGGTATTCTAATCAGCTTACCGGCCTTGCTGGTAGCCCTCAATTTGCTGCTGCCCACTGTAACCAAAAACACGGCCGTTCGACTGGCAAAGACCCCAGGCCGTTCATTTGTCATGGGCGTTCCCGTTGCGGCCGCTTTTCTCCTCTGGATCGCCATCACCAGCAATATCGCCTTCGGTCCCATCCGCGCCACCGCATTCCTGGCTGGAATCGCCGGGATGGGTCTTGGAACGATAGGGGCAGCCGGAATGGCCCGCGTATTGGGCGAACGGCTCAAGCCGCTTTCCGCTCCCTCTTCCACGTTAACCGGCCTGGTACGTGGCGCTTTGGTTTATGAATTGGCCTGCCTCTTCCCAATTGTTGGCTGGTTTCTCTTTATCCCGTTCGCCGGTGTGATGGTGATGGGTGCGGCCGTCTTCGGGCTTCTGGGTTGGGTTCCCCGTCCCCAGATTCAGCAAATGGAACAAACTCCACCTCCTGACATCCAAACCCACCAACCACTGGCGACGAATTCGTAGCGTAATTGGGTAAGTGGGTAATCAGGTAATTGGGTAACTGAAGACTGTTCGCTTAATTACCCAATTACGCTCTACTCTCTACGTCTCTGTGTTAAAACCTGGAGTTCATGATGCCTTTATCAAGACGTGATTTCCTCAGACTGGGCGGTTTGACGGCCGCTGCTGCTTCGGTGACATCTTGCAGCGTTGTTTCTCGCTATGCTGCCCAGGAGGAGCTTCCTGATACCCTGGCGGTTCCAACGGCCGTCCCCACCGGCAGCGCCCCCTCGACTGCGCCTGTGGATGGCTTTCCGACCGTCACCGTAAATGCCATCCAACGGCTGTTAAACCGGGCCGGGTATGGCCCACGACCGGGCGACCTGGAACGTGCGGCCGATATGGGCTTTGAGGCCTATCTTGAAGAACAGCTCGACCCCGACAGCATCGAAGACACGGCCGCCGATCTCATTGTGCGCGACCTCAACTACTATCACATGGACATTGACCAGTTGATTGGGCGGGACGACAACAGAGACTTCATGGTAGAGTTGACGACAGCCACCGTTGGCCGGGCCGTTTACTCCAAAAGGCAGCTTTATGAAGCGATGGTTGAATTCTGGTCTGACCATTTCAACATCTATATTCGCAAGAATGCGATTATGCTGCCGTTGAAGTTAGTGGATGATCGGGATGTGATTCGGCCGAATGCTCTGGGAAAGTTTCGGGACTTGCTCTTTGCTTCTGCCAAAAGTCCGGCCATGCTCGTTTACCTGGATAATGTTCGCAATGTGAAAAGCGACCCCAACGAAAATTATGCCCGCGAGATTATGGAGCTTCATACCTTGAGTGTGGATGCCGGGTATACGCAGCAAGATGTTCAGGAACTGGCCCGCGCCTTAACCGGCTGGGGCAGCGCCATACGTGGCAGACAGCAAGGGGGATTTGTCTTTCATGCTGACCAGCACGACAACGGCAGTAAACAGATTTTGGACCTGACCCTGCCCGCCGGACAGGGGGAGGAAGACGTTTACCAGGCGCTCGAAATGCTGGCGACCCACCCGTCAACGGCCCGCTTCATTTCTTACAAGCTGGTTCGTCATTTTGTGGCTGATGAGCCGCCGGACACCCTGGTCGAACAGGTTGCTCAGACCTTTTTGGATACGGATGGCGACATCAAGAGTATGCTGCGGGTCATCTTTCTCAGTGAGGAATTCGCAACGGCCCCGCCAAAGCTGAAACGGCCGTACAGTTACCTCATCTCAGCCATGAGAGCCTTGAACGCCGACATCAGCAATTATCGTGGGTTTATCTATTGGCTGGAATCTATGGGCCAGCTTCCCTTCAATTGGGCTGCTCCCAACGGCTACCCCGATGTGTCGGCGGCCTGGATTGCTAACCTGCTGCCCCGCTGGAACTTCGCCCTGACATTTCTAAGCACAGACACTCCCGGCGCAAGGGTCCCGCTGGAAAGGCTCATTGGGGCCGGACAGGTCAGCGATACGGCCGATGCCCTGGACCTTTTTGCCGGGCTGATTTATGGGGCGCCTCTGGGAACGGCCGATCGCGCCCTGTTCACCGACTATGTGGGTTCCGACCCCCTCCGAAATAGAGAAACCACCCTTCGCCTGCGCGACGCCATAGCCCTTATGCTTGCCAGCCCGCCTTTTCAATGGATGTGATGGGGTAACTGGTAATTGGTGATTGGTAATTGGTTCAGTCCCAGATAATTACCCAATTACAAATTACAAACAACGAATTTTGATGCACAATAAGGAGTTAAACCATGACAACCGACAACCACGTTCTTTCCTGCGGACACTGCGCTGAATATGAACAGGTAAACCGCCTCAACCGCCGGGATTTTTTGGCCGGCAGCTTGCAATCGGCCGCTGCTCTGCTTTTCGCCAACAGTATCGTTGCCCTGCCTCAATGGATGCCCCGCGTTACCCTGGCCGACCCTCATGTTGGGCCGCGTGGTGATACCCTGGTCTGCGTCTTTTTACGGGGCGGCGCGGATGGTATGAACATCGTTGTGCCGCACGGCGACGACCAATATTATGCCCACCGGCCGACAATTGGCGTCCCCCGCCCTGATGACAACAGCGCCGATGCCCGTGCTATTGACCTGGACGGCTTCTTTGGCTTCCATCCATCCCTGGAACCGCTGGCGGCCGTTTATCAAGGCGGCGATCTGGCCCTGGTTCACGCCACCGGCTCCCCCGATGAGTCTCGTTCTCACTTTGAGGCGATGGCCCTTATGGAGCGCGGGGCGGCTCTTAATGATTACACCGGCTGGCTGGCCCGCCACCTGGCGACACTGGACACCGGCAATAACTCCGCCTTACGCGCCATTGGTGTGGGCGACCTTCTCCCCGCCTCCCTGACCGGCTCTGTCAGCGCGACCGCCCTACAATCTATTGCCGACTACCACTTGAACGGCCGTGAAGACCGCGTTGGCGAGATGCACAACTTGCTCCAAACCTTGTACAGCCACCAGGACGATATGCTGGCTATGACGGCCGATCAGACTTTCTCCGCCATTGAACTACTCAGCACCATTGACCTTGCCAGTTATCAGCCCAAGGGACGGCCGTATCCCGAAGAAGGCTTTGGGCAGTCTATGAAAACAGTGGCCCAATTGATTCGCTCTGAGGTCGGCGTGGAGGTGGCCTGTGTGGATTTGGGTGGTTGGGATACGCATGTCGCCCAGGGCAGCACCAGCGGCCAGATGGCGAACCTGATGTCCACCCTGGCCGAAGGATTGGCTGCTTTTTACGAAGATATAACCGACCAGATTGATAATGTTACCGTTGTTGTGATGTCTGAATTCGGCCGTCGCCTGCAGGAGAACGGTGGTCTGGGGACCGATCATGGGCATGGTAATATGATGATGGTTATGGGTGGCGGCATCAATGGGGGGCAGGTCGTAAGCCAATGGCCCGGTCTGGCCGACGAACAACTGGACGGCCCTGGCGACCTCGCCATCACCACCGAC
>JBAPRX010000052.1:0-7180 GCA_049281335.1 Promineifilaceae bacterium (SeqCode) | reverse complement strand
TCTCCTGGAAATTACCGGACACCTCATCAAAGCCATAGCGGTAGCTGATGTCGTGCATGAGGTTGTTCCAGTAGAACAAATTGACAATCGTTGATGTCAGATACGTGCTGGGGTCCGCATCCAGATTGAAGGGGAAGTTGAAGGATAGACCTGCGCCGCCGTCCGGGGCATTGCCATCAGGGGTATTGTTGGCATCCAGGTCAGAGTCGGCATAGACATTGTTGCCTCTGGTGATGGTGTATTCCGCTCCGGCAGAGCCGTCGGTATCATGCCATCCAAAGGGATTCGAGGTCGGATCGGCCGGATCCATTTCCAATGTCGCTGGCCCATCATCCGGGTCTTCCTTGGGATAGGCAAAGACCAGATATTCATCAGGGTTCGTAGGCACAGACTGGTTCCAAACCAGATTGGATGGCGCTTGCGCCGACCCAACGAGTACATTAGAAGTGGCAGCGCCACCTTCCTCATGCAGGTTCTCATTAACGACCCAGTCAACCTTAGAGAGCAAATCGCCAGTAACGGCATCTACTCGAAGACTCCACCAATGCACTGTACTGAGTTCATAAATGGTCACATCCCAGGCCAGCTTAACCTGACCATTATCGGTCGGTTGGTAAGCAAGTTTGACAGGAATTGATTCCAGTGAAATGCCGCCATTGCTCAACACCACTGCTTGAGTGGGACCACCAATAACTTCTTCAACCAGCAGTGGTTGAGAAACCGACAGACCAACGCTAGAAGCTGCCGCAGCAACGGCCGCTTGTGGGGAAAGACCTGGGTTGCTGTCCACAACCTTGTTTTCCAAATCGGCAACGAAACGGTTACCGACATTTATAATCCTGCCGTCACTGGTCACATTAGAATTGAGAATCGCGTTGAAAACTGGAATCCCATTAAACTGCTGTTGCAGATAAACGTGAGTAACACCATTATGTTGGGTCTTGTATTGATCCGACACAACAAAATTATTGACATCATTTGTCGTCAGGCCAAGGGCGTCAGTATTTTCATTGATAAAATTCTGAACGATGTCTAGTGGTTCCCCTGCGTTTGGCCCTGTTAAGAACTCCCCTGGTCGGCTCAAACTCGATACGGCATTTGTCGGGCGCAAAGACCCATCAGCACCTATTCTTGCCTTTGCAGATTGGGCAAAGACTAGGGAGATGGTCAAGATTGCTCCAGTCAGCAAACTAATTGCGAAAATTCGCTTCAACCTACTCATCTATTTTCCTCCTATGGGCTGTATAAAAATGAGTCTTAATATCCTTTGTTGGAATGGCTTTTTCTGGCTCTTTACCATACAAATTACTTCCTCCTTGCAAATCTTGGGCATACTTACTGCCTATACAATACGCTCCTGAAGATGAAAGATTAATCCACGATGGGTGTGCGTTTAGTAGGAGATTAAATTTTACCCTTATTAAGTATATTTGGTCAAATGAGTCGGCCGAGTTATTACAATATAGTAAGAAAATGACCCTCAAATTTCTCTCAAATATTAATACACGACTCCCTGATTACCCCAAACTGCCCCCAAAACAACTATGGGAAGAAAAAACCGGAGCTTTTGGTAAAACTCCGGTTTTTTTTATGAATTAAGAAACGATTTTAGACTAAAGTCGTTTCTTTGCTGCTCCTTTTGAGACTATTAAGAACGGTTCTTTCGCCAGAAGGAGAAGAAACCAACCCCAACCATTGCAGGCAGCAGAATTAATCCGCCAAAGGGGAGCGCGGCCGTTCCATTTGCCGCAGCAGCATCCGGTTTAAACACGGCCGGTAAGAACAACTGAGGAGGATTCGGTGCAACGCAGGAAGCGATACGAACATCATCAACGTTCCAGCCTGGTGCGCCCGAAGCAGCGTCAGTCAATACGCTGAAGCGGAAGTTCACCGTCTGGCCGTCGTAAGCCGACATATCCACAATGGAGTTGAGCCAGGGCTGGACACCGTTGGTCTCCCCGCACCACATCTTCACTCCGGCTGGCGGGCCATTGTCGCCAATGCCGTCGTACGGGTCGCTCAATAACTCAGGATCCAGTTGGGTCCAGTTAGAACCGCCATCGGTGGAGATTTCCAGAGTGCCGCCGTCCCAGCAGCCGCCGGAACCGGCCGGATTCTCGAACGCCTGGTCATTCAGGAATTGCATCGTCAATTGGGTCGCGCCCGATGGCAGCGGAATCGCTGGTGAGACGAGCTTTTGGTCAGTAGGAGAACCAACATCGTCAGCGTGGTAATTGAAGTCGCCTGAACCGGGGCTTGGATTGGAATTTTGCAAGGCCCAGGTATCGGAGCCGGTTGGAGCCGAATGGGTCCAGCCCGCCGCGCCGGAATCGAAATCTTCCAGATAGGCGTAATCAATAACCAGCCCTGCCGGGCAAGCTGTGCCGTCGCCAACCGTTGTGAAGCTAAACGAGGCCGAAACCATACCCGTACCACAGGCGTTAATAGAAGAAACTCGCCAGTAGTAGGTGGTATCCAGGTCCAGGTTAACCGAAACCTGGTACGAGTTCTCCAGAACCGTTGCCGAGTCCACGATATTGCTGAAACCTGCATCACTGGCAACTTCGACGAAGTAAGAAGTAGCGTCTGCCTGCATATCCCAGGTCAACACCGGCCGGACCGGCTGGTTGATAGCGCCGTCAGCCGGGGCGGTTGGCGTCGGCACAACGGGTACGGTCGTAAACAGATTCAGCGACACCGTAGAAGTGTGAGTCTGGGTTGGCCCGGTTCCGACAACGTCAATGTCGTATTGGCCGATTGTGGAACCTCCGGTATTGGTCAGGGTCATCACCGTCGTCGCCGGTGGCACAACGGAATTGCTGCCAAACGAGGCACTGTAACCGGTCGGAACGTTCGCCGCCGATAGAGACACGTTTTGGTTGTAACCACCAACCTGGAACGCCGTCACATCGTAGATGGCATCGGCCGGGGCACAAATGTCTTGTACTGGCGGCTGGCCCCACACCGAAAAGTCATCAAAAGCCGGATTAGGGCAATTCGGGAAGGTAAACGCGCCAACGTGCGTTTGCCAGGGGGCGCTGCCGGTCGTCTGAATGTACTCATTGACGTACCAGAAGGTGCAATCGTCAACCGGGTCAACACTCATGGCGCTGTAATCACCCCAGCGTGCGGCCGTATGCTGTTGGACACCCGTCCCGGCAATGATTTCTTCCTCACCTTGTCCCATCGTACCCAACGGGTCTGTTACCAGCCGCCCCGTGTAACGAATGGAGGGATAGATCGTATCACTAGAGATGCTAAAGCCCAGGCCAATGTTGCCGGCCCCGTCCATAGCAATACTGCCCATCCAGCGGTGGTTATCGTCCGGCGCATAAGTACCCTGCTGGAAAACACCCCAGCCGCTGCCGGAATTTCGCAGTTCATACCAGCGTTCACCGGCTTTTTCATTCGCCTGGGTTCCAGCGTTAACCGTGTGGACGGCAACCATAGTCTGGTAGAAGCCAAAGTCCCGATAGGCCAGGCGATGCAGAATTCTATCGGCAATGGCATCCAGTCCCTGAGCCGTTCCCGGCTGCGGAATGCAGTTGCGATCTCCGGCACACATATTATGGGCGAAAGGCTCAACAGGGAGAATAGCTGGGCCGTTGAGCGTTGCCGCACCTGGATTGTTCCAATCAATGTCTAGCTCAAAGAGGCCCAGGGCATCGTTCGGAAAGCCATTTTCGTCCGGCAAAAGGCCCATAAACGGCGCATCCGTCCCGGCCGGGGGAGCCGGTCCATCCAGGCTGGCCGGTAAGTAACCATCAATGCCTAAAGGATCAAAAGCGGCCGACATTGAGAAGAGAACCGCCTCGGCCGACGGGTCACCTGTCAACATCTTGGCCCGATTGTAAGCCGCCGCTTGCATATCAAACACCGCTCCGAAATTCCGGTATGTCGCCAGGTAAGAATCACTCCAGAGACCTAACTTGGGATAATCGGGAAAGCCGCCGATGTTGAAGGCGTAGCGGTTATAGGTCCCTGTCGGATCAGGGGACGTTGACACAGCAATACATTCGTGAGCACCCGTAGTAACAGCGAATTGTGACAGTACCCACCGGTCGGCCAGGTGATCATAGATAGCAACCGGGTCACCGTCATTATCATTTTCACACGGGCCGCCAAACCCGGACCAGATAGTATTTATCGGAGCCGGCCCTTGCACCACGCTTCCAGTCTTATCATAAATGGCATAATGTTCGTTGACCATCTCCACGTAATGGTTTGGGCCAACAGCACCATTTGGATCCGGAGGCAAGCAGCCACACAGGTTATCAATACCCTCAAAGGTTACCGATGGGGTCGGAATCAAGCCAGGCCCAAAAAAGTCTTGAACTATCCGGTCAACCGAATAGGACGGAGCAAATACATCCGCAAATGGCGCTTCCAGGTCTGGCTTGACCCGAATCTCATCCCCTGGCGGTTCAATTGTGTAGGGGATTGAACTGAGCGGCGGGGACACATCGGAATTTTCGGCTTGAATGACAACCGGGTGAAGTGACGATTGAGACGATTGAGTAGTAGGCCATCCCTTTGCCTCCAGGATACCACTGTCGGCCGTTGTTGACACAGCCCCGGCATCTTTCGCCCAACTCAGACTTGCTACTACCAAAAACACCATTAGAAAACTCAGAAACAAAAAGGCTCCAACTCCTCCCCGGCGCGATACATATCTCGGCTTCATATTAAACTCTCCTATATTCTAACTCACCCCAATCAGGCCCTGTGTCGGATAAACTAACTTAACCGAGTGTTTGTAGTCGTGAATGAAGTGCCTGATACTTGGGCAAGCATCAAAAAAAATCGGACACTCGACTGATAAAAAAACCTCCATTGGTTCCCCAGCATTTGGCCTGTTAAGAACTCGCCCGGTCGGCTTAGGCTCGAAACGCTATTAGCCGGGCGTGAAATCAGTACCTTTTCTTGCGTTTGCAGATTGGGCGAAAACCAGGGCAATGGTCAAGATCGCCCCAGTCAACAAACCAATTGCAAAAACACGCTTCAACCAAAACTCATTTACTTTTCTCCAGTGAGTTGTAATAACAATGAGTCTCTAAATTATGGGTATGGGTAGCTATTTTCTGGCTCTTTACCATATAGGTTACTTCCTCCTTGCTAAACTCCAGCACACTTGTTGCCATTGCAAAACAGTCATGAAGATGAAAGATAAATTTACAATGGGTAAGTGTTTAAGTAGGAGATTAAATTTTACCCTTAATAAGCATATTTGGTCAAATGAGTCGGCCGATATTATATTACAGATTATCAAGATATATAACCCTCGATTTTCTCTCGAATAGGAAAATCCGGCTCCCCGATTACCCCAAATTATCTCCAGAATGACCTGAAAAGGATTTTGACCTCCTCACGGCCGAATTTTCGCATTTCGGTTATAATGCAGGGACATCATCCATTATCTCAGAATTTTCTAATGCTAGTAAACCACCGTTGACCCTGCCTCCCTCTAATCTCCTGACCCTTGTAGCGGCATTTCTGCCGCTGTCCCTCGTCCTCTATCTTATGATCGGCCGTCATTGGGGGGCAACCAAAGCCGGGCCAGCCGGATGGCTGTCGGCCGTTCTCATTGCCCTCATCATTTACGGAGCCAATGGGCTGCTGCTCGTTGTCGCTTTCGGCCGTGCCCTCCTCCTGGCCCTGTACGTCCTCTACATCATCTGGATGGCCCTCCTCCTCTACCATACCGTCAATGAAGCAGGGGCAATCGCCCTGATCGGCCGGGAACTGCCCGCCCTGGCCCGCAGCCAGACAACCCAGGCCCTTTTGTTAGGCTGGGTCTTTGGCTCCTTTCTCCAGGGGGCGTCTGGCTTTGGCGTTCCGGCAGCCGTTGTCGCCCCCCTGCTGGTCGGCCTCGGCTTTGCCGCCAATCAGGCAGTGGTTATCGCCTTGCTAGGCCATGCCTGGGCCGTCACCTTCGGCTCACTCGGCTCCTCCTTCTTCTCCCTCATCGCCGCAACGGGCCAGCCGGGTGAGGCGCTGGCCGGGCCTGCCGCGCTGCTGCTCGCCTTCTGCTGTCTGGCCTGCGGAACCGGCGTGGCCTGGGAAGCGGGAGGATGGAACGCAATACGCCGCGACTGGCTGCTCCTGCTGGTAATTAGCGGCGTGATGTCGGCCGTTCAGGCCATTTTGGCGCTGGCCGGATTATGGAGCCTGGCCGCCTTCGGGGCCGGATTGGCCGGGCTAATCGTAATACTGCTCTGGCTGCGCCTCTCCGCCGGGCGTGGAAAAGCAGCAATGACCACAGATCGGGGGACGCTGGCAACGGCCGTTTTCCCCTACGTCATCTTGATCCTCGTCATCGTCACCGGCCAGCTAATCCTCCAGGCGCCGCTGGACACCGTACTGCTCAATCCCACCTTCCCCGAAGTAAAAACCAGCTTCGGCTGGATAACAGCCGCAGGGGGCGGCCGTTCCATCAGCATCTTCGGCCATGCCGGAGCATTACTGCTCTACGCCAGCCTGCTCAGTTTCCTCTGGTTCCGCCTTCGCGGCACGCCCCAATCTGATGCGCCTTATGAGGGAAAGGTCATTCTCCAAAAGACCCTAAAAGGCTCCATCAAACCCACCATCGGCATTATCAGCCTCGTCGCAATGGCCGTCACCATGCAGCACGCCGGAATGACCCAGCGGTTAGCGGAAGCCTTGAGCGTCGGGACCGGCCCCATTTTCCCCTTTCTCAGCAGCTTCATCGGCGCTCTGGGAGCCTTTATGACCGGCAGCAACACCAACAGCAACGTCGTCTTCGGCAGCTTGCAGCAGCAAACAGCATCCGTCCTCAACCTCACCATACCTGTCATTCTGGCCGCCCAAACCGCCGGAGGGGCCATCGGCAGCATGTTCGCCCCCGCTAAAGTGGTGGTCGGTTGCAGCACCGTCCCCGGAGCCAGCGACGGTGAAGTCTTAAAAAAGGTCACTCTCTACGGCCTCGGCATTACAGCCCTCATCGGCATCATCGTCTGGCTGTGGGTATGATGGGCATCATCCTTAAACCTCCTCAATAAGTAATCCACCAATTGCATTTCATCATCTAAAGAAACGCCAATCCGTAACCATTTTTGATTGTTGGAAACGCTTTGGCGACGCCCTGGAAACGGCCGTGTTTTATCCTACCTCCATTGAATAACGATTAGTCACACATTGCAGTTCATGGAGGTATTGAAAT
>JBAPRX010000051.1:0-9078 GCA_049281335.1 Promineifilaceae bacterium (SeqCode) | reverse complement strand
GGCTGTGAGTGTCCAGTTTTACGGCCGTGTTGAAATTGTGGAGAAGATTAAAGCTGGCGCTTTCTGGCCTCGCCCCGACGTGGATTCGGCCGTTATCCGAATTTCACTCTACAAAGACAGGCCGGTCAGCATAGAAGAGGAAGACGCATTTTTCCATCTCGTCAAAATCGGTTTCAGCCAAAAGAGAAAGCAGCTTCAGAAAAATCTAAGGGCATTGGAAGGCAACAAAGCCAAAGTTCGTCAGATGCTGCAATCGGCCGGGATAGATGGAACCCGCCGGGCGGAGACCCTGGGATTGGCGGAGTGGACGGCCGTATATCAGGTGCTTATCAACAAAGATAACGAAAAATGATGCAATGCAGCCGTACCGGTCCCCAATCAACGGGCAACCGGAGCCAACCTGTACAACACCCATTGATTATCCCGCCCCCCACCATCGTAAAATAATCCTCAATATCATTTGACGACCGTCAACCCGGTACTGGGAATATAGTGAAAACGATAACTCTTTTCTTATTCATGCTAATCATTACTACCGCCTGTTCTGCACCAGAACCGGCTGCCGAACCCATCCTGATCACCCGGCCTAACCAGATTACGGCCGTATCAACCTTGATGGTGAATACTCCTATCTCGGAAGAACCAGGAGCAACAGTCGTTGATCCTGCTTCCCCAAATCAAGTAAACACCCCTATTCCAACCTCAACCATCCGGGAGACGCCCACCCCCCAGCCGGTAACGCCAACCCTCATCCCCATCGAACTCCCGGCGGCAGAAATCTGCGCCACCATTTCCGGTATCCTACCCGACGACTGCGCCGCGCTGGTTCAACTTATACGTCAAATAGATGCCAATTTCGAACAAGCCCTGGTGAATGAAGGCTGCGGTTGGCAAAGGATTGGCTGCGATCCTGACGGCCGTCTTGTCTCCCTCGATTTGTCCGCATACCAACTTGACCGCCTGCCTCCGGAAATTGGCAGCCTGATAAACTTGCAACAACTCAACCTAGCCGAAAATAATCTAACGACTTTGCCGCCCGAAATTGGAGAACTGGCTGCACTGGAGACACTGAGGTTGTTTGAAAACAACCTGACTGACCTGCCTCCCGAAATTGGACAGCTTATCAGCCTAAAGCGGCTTGCTTTAACCTACAACGAATCCCTCACTACTCTGCCTCCCGAAATTGGACAGCTTGCCAACCTGGAGGAATTAGATTTATGGACGGTTGGTTTGGAAGCGTTGCCCCTGGAAATCAGCAATTTGACCAACTTGAGAATCCTCTTAGTCGGTGCTACATCCTTAGACACCCTGCCTCCCGAAATCGGCCGTCTTACCAATCTGAACACACTCCAGGTACGGGCCAGTTTAAGCAGCATTCCCCCAGAAATCGGTAATCTAACGAACCTGACCGGTCTCTTCCTCGACAATAACAAGTTGACCAGCATCCCCCCGGAAATCGGCAATCTCATCAACCTTGAGTGGCTCGATTTAGGCCACAACTTACTGACGGAAGTGCCGACCGAAATCGGCCGTCTGGTCAATCTCAAGAGCCTTATTCTGGCCCATAATATGCTGAGTTCCCTCCCATCCGAAATCGGAAATTTCACCAACCTGGAAGAATTTTGTCTTTACCCAATGACCTTGACCCTGCCGCCCTCGGTTGAACTCCTCAAAGAGCAAACCACCTGCATGCTATATTCCTATTAACCCAACAATTCACACGCACCAAAAGCGCCCTTCACAGACCAATTATTCCTTAAAAAACAGATTAAACGTTTCGCCATCCGGCCAACATCGCCCAGGGATCGGGCTGCGCTTCTCCCCCATTATTTGCCTGTGCCGTTACGCGACGGCCGTTTTCCCCCTTTAGAACCTCAAAAGCTGCCAGCGCCAGCCAGGTGCTGTTACTGGTATCGGGTTCGGGCTGCCAGTCGGGCATTGCTTTATCCAGAAAGGTGGTGCTGATTTTCCCGGCTGTAAAATCGGGGTGGCGGAGAATATCGAGCAGATAGGGAATGTTGGTGGTCACGCCCAACACCACTGTGTCCTGCAAGGCGCGAATCATTTTGCGAATGGCTTCCGGTCGATCATCTCCCCAGGTAATTACCTTCGCCAGCATTGGGTCATAGTAGGGGCTGACCTCTGTGCCGGACTCAATGCCATCATCTACTCGCACCCCAGGCCCCGACGGAGCGCGATAGAATTCAACACGGCCGATAGAGGGCAAGAAATGACGGGCAGGGTCTTCGGCATAAATGCGACACTCCAACGCATGGCCCCTTTGAGTTAAATCCTCCTGGTTAAAAGCCAGCGGTTCGCCCGCCGCCAGCCGAATCTGCCAGCTTGCCAGATCAATGCCGCTGACCAGTTCCGTCACCGGATGCTCCACCTGGAGCCGGGTATTCATCTCCAGAAAATAGAACTTTCTCTCCGGCGTCACCACAAACTCCAAGGTTCCGGCACTGATGTAGCCAACGGCCCGCGCCAGAGCCAGCGCCGCCTGACACATTTCCTGCCGCAAATCAGGGGTTACAATTGGCGAGGGGCTTTCTTCGATTATCTTCTGGTGGCGGCGCTGAATGGAACATTCCCGCTCAAAGAGATGGACTATATTGCCATGGCGGTCGCCCAAAACCTGAATCTCAACGTGACGAATCTCGGTAAAATACTTCTCGACCAGAATATGGTCGCTGCCAAAGGAGGAGAGCGACTCGCTGCGGGCAGCTTTCAGAGCGTCCATAAACTCATCGGCCGTCCAGACAACCCGCATTCCTTTGCCGCCGCCGCCCGCGCTGGCTTTAATAAGAACGGGAAAACCGATTTTTTCGGCCGCTTTCATCATCTGCACGTCACTCAGCCCCTGCCCATCAACGCCGGGAACAACCGGCACATTGGCATTTTGGGCCACCTCTCTGGCTCCTGCCTTGCTGCCTAAGGCCCGCATCGCATCTGGCGTTGGGCCAATAAAATGAATATAGTGCTTCCCACAAGCTTCGGCAAAATCAGCATTTTCGCTTAAAAAGCCATAGCCGGGGTGAATGGCATCCGCCTCACACAAATGGGCAATTTCAAAAACAAGGTCCTGGTTGAGATAGGTATCACGGGCCGTCACCCCATCAAGCTGGTAGCTCTCATCGGCCGATCTGGCCCAGGGCGCACCGCTGTCAACTTCTGAGTAAATGGCAACCGACCGCACCCCCAACTCCCGGCAAGCACGAAAGATGCGGCGAGCGATCTCCCCCCGGTTTGCAACGAGAATTTTATTAAACAATCGTCTCTCCCGATGAATTGTGATTGGTAATTTGTGATTCGTGACCGTCCGCAAATAAGGGCGCATTCATGCGCTGCGGTATCGTGCGGACGGTTTAGGCGTAAGCGCTTGAGTTATCGATCACCAGTCACTAATCACAAATCACACGTTTAAAGCTGCCACTTCGGCCGTCTTTTCTCCAAAAAGGCGCTCATCCCTTCTCGCCCTTCATCAGAAGCCCTGCGTTGGGCAATTAACTCGGCCGTAGGACGGCGCATTTCAGCTTTATTGTCGTTTGTAACAAGGCGAACCAGTTTCTTTGCTTCGGCCTGTGCGCCAGGAGCAGCCATTAGAAGCTGCTCAACACGCTCCTCAATCGCCCCATCCAGCGCATCTTCAGCGACCACATGTTGAACCAGACCAATCTGGGCAGCCCGTTCGGCCGCAAATCGTTCGCCGGTGAGGAAAAGCTCGCGGCTGTTCGCCGCTCCGATTTTAGCTATCACAAAAGGGGAAATGACGGCCGGGAGAATCCCCAACCGTACCTCGCTGAAAGCAAATTTGGCCCGTTCAACAGCCACAGCAATGTCACAACAGGCTGTCAGTCCGGCCCCGCCCCCGATGGCCGTGCCATTAATCCGGCCGACAACTACTTTTGGACAGCTATCTACTACCATCATCAAGTCAAAAATCGCCTCGGCATCGGCTAGATTCTCTTCGAAGGTATAATCGGCCGTTGCCCGCATGGCCCCAAGGTCGGCTCCGGCACAAAAGGAACGGCCGTTTCCAGTCAGGACAACGACGCGGACATCCTGGCGGCTGCCCATTGACTGAAAAACGGCCGTTAACTCCTTAATCATCTCAGGAGTGAGTGCATTATGGCTCTCCGGCCGGTTCAACGTCACCGTCGCCACAGGGCCATCATTGTGAAGTTCAATCACTCGAAGCCTGTGGCTGGGTCTTGTTTTCCCAGCCGATGATCGGAGGGGCGACTTCCTGAGACGAACCGCTGAGGCGATTCATCAGGCTTTCAAACTCTTCACGATCCAGCGTCTCGACCTTCATCAAAGTTTCGGCCAGTTCAACCAGCTTGTCCTTATTATCTTCCACAATTTGCTTGGCGCGGACGTAATTTTCGTCGAGAATGCGGGTGACTTCCTCATCAATAGACTTGGCCGCATCTTCGCTGTAATCACGGCCGTAAGTCATATCCCGACCCAGGAAGATACTGCCCTGTTGTTCGCCAAAAGTCCGCAGCCCTAAGTTTTCGCTCATGCCATATTGCATCACCATCGCTCTGGCAATACGGGTAGCCTGCTGCAGATCGGCCGAAGCACCGGTGGTAATACGGCCGAAGAAAATATCCTCCGCCGCCCGTCCGCCAAATGCAAAGGCAATACTATCCTGAAAATGCTCGCGGCTCATCGTTGCCCGGTCTTCCGGCAAAGACATCACATAGCCACCGGCCCGACCACGTGGAATAATCGTGACCTTCTGAACCGGATCGGTATAAGTCAGGTTAAAACTGACAACAGCGTGACCGGCTTCGTGGTAAGCTGTCACCTCTTTGTCTTCCTCGCTCATCACCCGGCTCTTCCGTTCCGGCCCCATAACAATGCGGTCAAAAGCGTCCTGGAAATCAATTGGCTGGACTTCCATTCGGCCCCGGCGAGCCGCAAAAATAGCGGACTCATTCATCAGATTCTCCAGGTCAGCGCCAGAAAAACCGGCTGTTAGTCGCGCCAAATCTTTCAGTTCAACCCGACTGGAAACCGGTTTGCCGCGCATATGAATCTTGAGAATCGCTTCCCGACCCTTGACATCAGGTAAATCCACGATCACCTTGCGGTCAAAACGGCCGGGACGCAGCAAAGCGGGGTCAAGGACATCGGCCCGGTTGGTTGCAGCAATCACAATGATATTGGTTTCGTTGGAGAAACCATCCATTTCAACCAAAATCTGGTTTAACGTCTGTTCCCGTTCGTCGTGACCACCGCCAAGACCGGCCCCACGCTGACGGCCGACTGCATCAATTTCGTCCACAAAAACGATAGCCGGTGCGTGTTGTTTGGCCTTGCTGAAGAGGTCGCGGACCCGGCTGGCCCCGACGCCAACAAACATCTCGACGAATTCAGAGCCAGAAATATGGAAGAATGGAACGCCTGCTTCACCGGCAATGGCCCGTGCCAGCAGGGTCTTACCCGTTCCCGGCGGGCCAACCATCAAAACCCCTTTTGGAATTCTGGCTCCAACCTGGATAAAACGCTCCGGTTCGCGCAGGAATTGGACAATCTCCTGCACCTCCTCCTTGGCCTCATCCACACCGGCAACGTCTTCAAAGGTAACGGTTGGCTTGTCGGCCCCGGTTAGAGAACGCGCCTTGCTTCGGCCGAAACCAAAGATACTATTTCCACCACTGCCACCCTGCATCTGGCGGAAAAATCGTGAGAAAATCCAGATAAGGAGCAAAACTGGGCCAATTGCAAACGCTGCATTTAAGACAGTGTTCCAGCCAGAGGCATCATTAATATAGATCGGGGCATTGTTGAGGATTTCCTCCGGCACACCCATATCTCTAAACTGCTGAAAAATGTTACCCTCATCCTTCACAGAAGACAGAATGGTTCCATTATTTAGTTCAATTGTTACTTTACTGCCGCTTACGTCAATCCGTTGAACCTGCCCCCCTTGAAGATGGGTTGCCACTTGAGAGAGCGGTATTGACTCTGTGTTATTCAACCCCCCGGTCAACCAAAAATTAACGCCGATAAGTATTGCCAGGATAGCGATTATCCATACCCATATTGGAAATGGAGAGCGGGGACTTTCGGGTTTTTCATCCATGTTAACGCTTTTCTCCTTAAATAGGCTCCAGTTTCCACGCATCCAATGGGTCGTCATCTTCGGAAAGGTGGAAAGAAACCCCAACGAAACAAAATTGTTTAATATCTGTCACTGTACAGGTGCCAGGCACTTTATACCATAGATAAATAGTCTAGCTTTCAACTATGCAAGTGCCTGGCACCATAACACCGTGTAATCTAGTTATTATCATGGTGAAATGTAAGAAATTTATTGGATTATCATAAATCCCTTATATATTTCATCCACTCCTCATTGTACGATGAATAGAAGAGCCGGACAACCGTATTAAGGTTGTATAAATGGATGTAAATTTTTGTTGATTTCTCGTTAAGAATGGCCTGCCTTTGAACCGTAAAACGTTTTTCAGTATTGACATCTTAGTGTAGAATATAGACATAATGCGTCAGCCAATGTTACACAATAGTCCGCGACCTCAGTCCCCTTTGGTCCGTATCCTTCGCCAAAACCTGGCAATTATTGGCTTTCTCATTTTATCTATCGGCGGCATGACGGCCGTTTACTGGTATTTTAACCCTGACCCAGGCGCAGTAGAAGCAGCCGCTATCGCCAGTATTGGGGTTGAACCCAATGAGAATGTCATCGCTCCCGATGCTTTAACGGCCCCCATTTTCAAGACTCAGCAGAAGATTCCCGTATCCCAACGGCTGGCCCAAAGCGCCGGGCCGCTCCGAATCGGCATTATTGCCGGACACAGCGGCAACGACAGCGGGGCCGTCTGTGAGGACGGTCTGGAAGAAGTCCAGGTAACGACCAGCCTGGCCCAACGGTTGGCAGCAAGGCTGCAATCTTATGGCATTACAACTGATTTGCTTGAAGAGTTCGATCCCCAACTCGATGGCTACACAGCTACCGCCCTCGTTTCAATTCACGTTGACTCCTGCGATTACATCAACGATCTGGCAACCGGCTTCAAAATTTCCGGTTCCCCTTACACTGATTCCAGCCAATTATCTATCTGTGTTGAGCAGGCATACCAGGAAGCGACTGGCTTATCGTACCACCCCAACAGCATCACCCCCCATATGACCAATTATCATGCTTTCCGCCAGATAGCCACCGGAACCCCGGCAATCATTATTGAAGTTGGCTTCCTCTATCTGGATCGAGATATTCTCACGGCCCCGGATGACCACGTTGTCGAAGGGCTTACGAACGGCATTTTTTGCTATCTGGACAAAACCCCATGAGCAGCAGTAACGATCTTCTTATCAAGCAAGGCCATCAGGCAATCCGTCTTGGAAACAAGGAAGAGGCTCGCCAACTGCTTCAAGAAGCGGCCCGCCAAAATCCAAACGATTATCGGGCCTGGTTGGGATTGGCTGCCGTTGCCCATAGCCCGCGTGAAAGTCTGGCCCTGATTGAGAAAGCGGCCGAACTTGAACCCAATAAGCCCACCATTCAACAAGCCCGAAAATGGGCTGTGGGGCAGATTGTTAAAGATGCCAAGGCCCAGGCCGAAGCCGAAAGGATTGAGGCGGCTTTGCCTGTCAGCCCGCCGGTGAGCGAAACTCCGCTTCAAGAACGGCTGAACCAGGCTCCGAAGTCAAGACCAGCCCCTGAACCCATCGAAGTCCTTGCTGTCAGAAGGGAGGAAAAGAAACGGTTCCTGACTCTTCGCCGTGTTGTTGGGGCCGCTGCCCTCCTGGGAATCCTTTTTGCTCTGGGAATCGTGGGCTGGTTCGCCTACACAACCTGGTGGAATCACAGCAGCCCGACCGGGGTGATTACGGCCGATCCTGGTTCCACACCCACTTCGGCCGAAATCGTCAGCCTGCCGGAAACTTCAGCTTCTGCCGCTCCACCCACACAGGAACCCACAGCAACGGCTACACCCCAAGCGACGACCACCCCAAATCCGATACAGCCCAAAAATATCATTCAGGAAGCGGGAGAACCGCGCCTGCGGTGGACATTAACGCCGGAACCGACGTTGACGCCAACTCCATCCCCCACCTGGGTTCCCACCTTTGTCAGCCCCATATCTGATGCGAATATCGTCAAACCGGTTGGCCTGCTGCCCAGTGAACGCTGGATTGACGTGACTCTCTCGACTCAAACATTGGTCGCCTACGAAGGCGACACACCAGTCTTTAATACGCTAATTTCAAGCGGTCTGCCCGGCCATGAAACCGTCATCGGCCAATTTCGAATCTGGCTCCGATACCCCTCACAAACGATGGATGGAACCCGTCTTGGTTACGACTACTACCTGGAAGGCGTCCCCTATGTTCAATATTTCTATGAGGATTACGCCTTGCACGGCACTTACTGGCACTCCAACTTCGGCCATCCAATGAGCCATGGCTGCGTCAATCTTTCCACCCCCGACGCCGAATGGCTTTATAATTTTGCCGACTACGGAACGATTGTCAACGTTCACCAATAACCCACATGACATTAGACATCGTAATTGGCGCCCAATGGGGCGATGAAGGAAAAGGTAGAGTTACCGATTTACTGGCTGCAAATGTTGATTTTGTGGCCCGTTTTAGTGGCGGCGATAATGCCGGTCACACCGTTACCATCGGCAATGACATCTTCAAACTGCATCTGATGCCCTCCGGCATCATTCATGATGACGTCACCTGTCTGATCGGCAACGGGGTCGTTGTTAATCCGGCCGTTCTTCTAAAAGAGCTTGACGGCCTCAAGGAGCGAGGCATAACGGTCACGCCGGACCGCCTCAAGGTAAGCACCGCCGCTCACCTGATTACCCCCGCTCACATTGCCCTGGACAAGGCCAACGAAGCCTCCAGAGGCAGCCAGGCGATTGGCACAACCCAACGGGGCATCGGGCCTGCTTATTCTGATAAGATTAACCGCCAGGGGTTACGCGCCGGTCTTTTGGCCGAGCCGGAGCATCTGGCGGACGCCATCCACAACCATATTGCCGCCAAGAATCTCATCCTGAAAAACGAATACGGGGCAGGCCCGCTCAACGC
>JBAPRX010000050.1:0-4115 GCA_049281335.1 Promineifilaceae bacterium (SeqCode) | reverse complement strand
ACGTTTGACATCCCGCAGGTAAACCAGCTCTTTTTCAAGCTCGACCAGACCCTTACTTGTCACGTAAATTGGCTTATCTAGTACCAACATATCGCACCTTAAAAGTAGTAGAGGCTAAATTCCTTTCTACATTAAAGAACAAAACGGTGCCGACAGCCAGTGACAAAGAACAGTCTTTCTAACTGACTTTCCTCATCTTCGACACCACCCTCTTTCTTATTGGTCAAAAAATATAACCATGATCGTAACTTTCGATAGGGAAAGTTATTCGCTCTGGTTGATAAGATGAGCATACAATTTCTTTGAAATTTGGAGGTTATCCGTATGAAGATAAAAATGAATATTGTCGTGATGGCACTCTTAATCGCCATTGGTGTTTTTGTGGGTTGTTCGAAGTCTGAACCTGGCGCTTTACAGCTTGCCTGGCCTCCGGCTGACGAGGCTGTTGATCCCAATCCCATCTTACAATGGCAACCATTTGTGGGTATTGGAGAGTACCGGGTAATTGTGACAGAAGCAGGGGCGGATAAAGCTCTCTTTGACCAAAGAACGGCCGAAACAAACATCCCTGTCACACCGGCATTGAATCCAGGCAGCTATACCTGGCATGTTGATGCCTTCGATGAGACGGGAAAAGTCTTAGCCGTATTGGACAGCACTTTCTCCGTTAAAGATGCGATTGGCCTAATCTCTCCAGTTGCTTTTGATACAGTTGGCACCGAACCAGAACTAAAATGGCAGCCTTTCCCTGGTGCTGTCAGCTATCATGTTACGGTAATAAATGATACATATCCACCTGAGGTTGTTTGCGAACATACAACGGCCGATACATCTTACACTGTCTCCCCACCCTTAGTACCCGCAAACTATAGTTGGCGAGTATGGGCTTTTGATAACAATAACAGATTGGTAGCTGAGTTGAATAGTAACATTGTCGTTCAAGGCGCGGAGTAAACGTCTATTGAAATTTCATTGAAGCTGGGCATCCCGTCAAATTTCGGGATGCCCAGCTCTTGAGATAAATTACGAAGATAATTTGATACCTGCCTTTGCAAAAGCTGTCTTTAACCAGGTCAGGCTGTGTAGATGAGCGTCATCTTCTAGCCGGACCAGTTCGGCCGTACTAAATCGGTCAGGATAGAGAAGATAACGACGATTACTAACAGGTGGTTGGGCGAAGCGAAATGCACCCTGGCCCAGTGTTTCGGCCGTATCCCCCGTCAGCCGTTCTGGTTTCACAGGCGCGTAATAGCCCCAGGAATTCTCAAAAGCGATGCGCGAACAGCCCGCATCGAGCAACGCTTTGGTAAGGGGAATGATAGGCAGATAGCCTTCACCAATGGGGACGCCGAGAACGGATAAACGGCCGTTTGGCGACTCATCCGCTGGCAGCATCACATGATCTTTAAGATGGGCTGACCGGCTAAAAGGAACCATCGAAGCCAAAGCCGCTGCTGGTTCCTCCATAACCATTTGTGAATTGCCATAGTCGAACAATGCGCCAATGGCGGGATGGTTAACGGCCGTCATCACCGCCGCAATCTCCTCCCCCGTCATCACCTCGTGATTCTCCAACAAGACTGTAATACCCAATTTGGCAGCTAATGGTGCAATCGCTCCCAAATCTCGGATCGTTTGAGCAACCCGTTTGGCCCGTGGCAAGGCGTAGCGGGTGTAAGTCCGTAACTGTTGAGCGCCAACAGCCCCGGCAACGTTCAGCATCCTCCTCAGGTGGGCCGGTTTTGTACCGCTGGTGTCAATGTCACAGGCCAGATGATGCTGCTGCACATGGCGGTGGATAGCGGCTAAACGGGCTGGTTCCGCACTACCCAAATGACGGTATTGGGCATCGTTGGCACTGATACACACTCCCACAAAGCCCTCGGCTGCTGCCTGTTCAATGAATGCGAAGACATCAAAACCAGGCTGGTGCCGGAGGTGGAAGCGGAGACTGTAGGTGTGCAGGTAGAGTTGGACAGCGGGCATCATTTGAGTTTGCTGATAAGCCAGGTGGCTATTTTTCGGTAGTTTTCGCTGCCGGTTGGGTCTGTTGAGGTGAGTTGTTGTTGGCGCAGACAGCAGTGGGCCGCAGTACGATAAGTGTAGAACGGGGAAAGGAGCGTGGCTTGTTGGAAAACGGCCGACTCACCGTATCCCGCCCAAAATTCACGCTCGATATGCTCCTCAAATCGAGAACGGCCGAGGAGCATCTCGTAGCCCGAATGCAAAAAGGTCCAGACGTCCTCAGCCGGGCTGCCCAGGCCAGGACATTGCCAATCAATGAGACGCAGGTGACGGCCGTTTTGCACAAAATTACCTGCCCAGGTGTCGGTATGTACCAGACTCAGGCGGGGGAGAGGTGGCTGTGGTTGGGGTCTGGGTCGCCGGCTGCGGAGCTGCGCGGTCAAGGCATCTGGGGCGGCTTGCACCAGCAGATAATCGCCTTGTTGGAGAATGGCGTCCGGAGTGATGGGTAATTGGCGGAAACCACCTTCTGGCGAAATAGCAACATCATGCAGGTGGCGCAGCAATCGGCCGATTCCCGCCGCATCTTCCCGCCACACATCCCCCTCAAAAAATTCATACACTAGCAGTGGCCCGTCCGGTAAAAAAGCGATTGGTTCGGGCGCAATTGCCAGGTCGCGCAAAGTTTTTAAGGCCAACGCTTCAGCTTGCGGCAAAATTGGGTAGAGGCCACCGGGGTTCGCAGCCCGAAAGTATTTAACGACCCAATCACGGCCGTTCCCCTGCAACCGATAAACATCATTCCAAAACCCACCCGTTAATGGTGATAACGTATACTCGGTTGTTGCAGGCAGTAGTCCTTCTTGGACCAAATAGACCAGGATGTCCATCATTAATCCTATCCTCGAATTCCAATCATACCGAAACAGCACATGATGTTCAATCCAATCTCCTTCCTTATTGGATGCATGAACAACTCGCCATCTAATTCCACAATCTCGTTTCCTTTCTTTGATACCCGGCGGAAAAATGATAGCATTAGACTCCTGATCAATATTCATAGGGGCTGGAAAAATTATGGACGATAAAATTCGTTGTGCATGGTGTGGGGATGACCCGTTATACGTGCAGTACCATGATGAAGTGTGGGGCGTGCCGGTATACAACGACCAGCAGCTATTTGCCAAACTGATATTAGACGGGGCGCAGGCGGGGTTGAGCTGGATCACGATTTTGCGGCGGCAGGAGAATTATTATGACGCTTTCGACAACTTCGACCCGGAGAAGATTGCCCGTTACGATGAAGATAAGATTGCGGAACTACTTCAAAATCCTGGGATCATTCGGAACAGGTTGAAGGTACAGTCAGCCGTAAAAAATGCCAAAGGTTATCTAAAAATAAAGGAGGAACACGATTCCTTCAGCGATTTCCTCTGGCAGTTTGTGGATGGCGCTCCAAAAGTGAACGGTTGGCAGGCGATGTCGGACATTCCGGCCGAAACGGCCGAATCCCACGCCATGAGCAAAGCCCTGAAAAAATATGGTTTCAGCTTCGTTGGCCCAACCATTTGTTACGCCTTCATGCAGGCCGTCGGAATGATTAATGATCACGTGGTGGATTGCTTCCGTTATACGGAATGCAAGGATTTAGCCATGTAGTAAGAAAAACGAACGTACCCTTAAACCAGAAGCCGCTAAATAGTTCGCAGGCTAATTGAAAGATTAAACCATTATTTCATCAACTTCCTCATCCCCACCCTGTATTAAACCCTTAACTCACTCCATCCTTGGCGTCGTAAATATTGAGTCATTGCGATTTTGCGTGAATTCACCTCCCGCATTTTCGAGAACCTATAATTCGTATACAATTTGCCATCTATTAATCCATCTTGAAAAGGGTATTTGATGAGCGAATTACCACAAGAATTCCAATCCCTACCAGAAGATTACCAGCAGCTAGTTCATTTAGCCCAGGATACTTACCAAGTCACTATTATTCCTCTCCAATTACTCGTTGGCGGTTGGTCCGGTGCGGTCGTCTTTCTTATCAGCGTCTCCTCCAACGAAACCCGCCGTCTTCAACACTGTATCCTCAAACTGGACCGCAAAAACAAATTCACCAAAATCGACGAAGTCACCCGCCACAACAC
>JBAPRX010000049.1:0-15411 GCA_049281335.1 Promineifilaceae bacterium (SeqCode) | reverse complement strand
CCTCTCCGACACCCATATGCCACAGCGGTGGCATGAAATTCCAAAAACTCTACCCGACATCTTCAAGGATGTTGATTTCATCCTCCACGCCGGGGATGTTGGGGAGCTGTGGGTGCTTGACCAGTTGAGTGAAATCGCGCCCGTCATCGCCGTACACGGCAACGACGAACCCCAGGAAGCGATAACCCATTTACCCCTGAGCCAAATCGTCACCATCGCCGGAACGCGCATCCTGGTCTGGCATAGTCATTACGAAGACCGGGTGGATGAGATGGAATCTCGAAGGTTACTGCCGATGCGGCCGAAACTGGAACGAATCGCCCGCTACGGCCGTCGCGTTGGAGCCAGCATCGTCCATTTCGGCCACTGGCACATCCCCCTGCAATGTAAAATAGAGGGGGTGAGGCTGGTCAATGCCGGGGGGATCGCTTCCGGCAACGATGTCACCCGCCAGATATTACAGACTGTTGTCGTTCTTGAAATAGAGAAGGACGGCCGTTTTCAGATTAGCCATTATGATCTGGCTGACGGCCGACTCCACCACCCGCCGGATATTGTTGACACTGACTTCACAACCGCTTTGGGACCGTACCACGCTTCTATACTTATGCCTGAACTTGAGGCCAAAATCCCCGTCCTGCGAACTAACCCCCTGCTCAACAAGACACTTTGGGAGCTTGCCCCGCTTTGTTGGTGGGGGAACAAAACGGTGCTGACAACGGCCGATTTTACAACTGCCCTCCAAGACATAACCCCTCAAACGGCCGACATCCAACAAGCCCTTTCCCTCTTAGAATAGTTTCCTCACCCAGCAGAGATAAGCCACGAATCCAATTCCTGGTGTCATTCGTGGCTTATCAAGTGACCTGTTTTTGGTTTATTGCGGGTTCAAGGCGTAAGCCGTCAAATTTATCCGGCCTTGATCTTGATCAATTAGAAAGAGCATTGTTCCATCCGGTGAAACCGTCATGATCATGGGGATGCCGGTTGTGCCTGGAAGCAAATGGGTTACCGCCGGATAATCCTTTTCGGCCGTCAAATCCCGGAAACCATAGAGAGCAGTTAGTAAATTATCCTGGCCTAATTCATAAATGAGCTTAGGGTCCCCAATAAAAATGTAGACCTGGCCTTGTTGATCGGTGCTGAGCGCCACCGCATTTTGCCAGTCGAACGGCACTTCATCGAGAGTGGCAGTCTCATGCGGGGTACCAATCAAATCATACGTCTGAATACGCCCGTTGCCCTCAAAGTAGGTCGCGGCATAAAGCTGTTCCGTCGAGGATTGATAGGCCAGGTCGGCGACAACATTAACCTGCATCTCATCCGTTGGGCCTTCGCTGAGAAGCAGTGAATTTAATATTTTGCCGTCAAACAGGAAGCGCAGGAGATAATGAAAAGCAATAGCCGGCTCTCCTGGTGTTTCGGGAGCAAAGGTGTAGATGCGATCCGTATAGAGTTCGCCATTTCCGGCTGAAGCCAGTTGGGTCGGTACCGTCGTGCTGATAAACTCCGTGCTGCTCGGTATGGCAATATTGTTATTGATTTCGACGGAGCTGAGGAGTGCGCCGCTGTCAGGATCAACCACATGAAGAAAAGACCCGTTCTCAAATGGATCGGTCAGGACGACAAGGCCATAATCCGGTGGGCCAAGCCACAAAAGCTGGCTCCAAACAACGTCCCGGACAAAGACCGGCTGGTTGGTATCAGGGTCAATGATCTCAATGGTGCCAAGATCATCACCGGTGTTACTCAAAACCTGAATGCCCTTCTCGCGGCTGGTAATGAAGAGACGGTCGTTCCCATCCACATCGCCATAAGCCATTCCGGTGGCGGCGGTGAACAAAGACGCCGTCCAGGCCACCTCAGCGGAATCGTTCGGAGGGGGCAGTAATAGGGTTGGTGTGCCTTTCAGGCTGGCGGTGGGCAGCGGACCAATTTCAGCCTCATTTACAGGGCGGGCAGTTGAAAGGGGCGCGCCGACCGTCTGTTGATCCGCAGGCGACCACCTTGAAAAAAATAGGACCGCGAAAACGGCAAACAATAAAACGGCAGCTCCGGTGGCAAAAATTTCCAATTTTTTTAAGTGATTCATTTTTGATTCTCTTCCCTCAGTTTGCCACGGCGCACGGTTCATCCTATCGCTTAACCGTTCTGTCGGCCGAGGCCTGGTTTTAGATAATAAAGTTTCTATCTCAGTCAGCGATGGCACGGATAGATGATTCATTTCGTTTTTAGATTTTGACATTCTCTTGCTCCTGTTGGGACATCACCACTGGCCAGCGATTACGCATCTGCCGGAGGCTTCGTTGAATGGTCACTGAGACGGTGTTTTCAGGAATTTCCAGGTAATCAGCGATTTCACGCACGCGCCATTCCAGCAGATAGCGCAGCGTGACCATCTCTCGCTTTTGTAACGGCAGTTCTTGTAATAAGGTTATTAAAACCGCCTGTTGTTCAGCCAGAATGAGTTCCTCTTCGGGCAGCCCCGTTTGTGACCCTTGTTCAAAATCATCCGAAAAGAGGACCGTATTTCGTTCTATTCCACTCCGCTGGTGATCAATGACAAGATTTCGGGCGATTCGCAGCAGCCAGCCCGTTGCCGCTTTCGAGTCCCCGGTAAAGTCGGCCCTGGCCCGCCAGCCGCGCATAAAGGTTTCGGCCGTTAAATCTTCGACAAGCGGCGTTGGCCCGCCACACAGCCCGTAGATATGGCGAAACACAAGCATATGCTTTTCCTGGTAGAGTCGGCCGAACTGCTCCGGGCTGTGTAACGGCCGATCTGGTTTTGTAATTTCACGAACAGCTTGTTTCAGCCGTTGAGTGAATGGCTTCTTTTCACGTTTCTTCATAGACACCTGTAGGATTGTACATTTTCACCTATAAAAACGAACAACTGCCAAAAATCTGACAAATTGGTCCCAAAGTGGACGTATTTAGGCGATAAACCTCGCCAGATTTGCCCTCCTACCAGAGTCAGCTATAATCATCAATCGCTTGGAAGTGCGACGTTTTTTCGGCACGACGGCTTTCCAGGCTTACAAACAATAATAATTTTCAAGAAGGAGTTTGTTTACATGTCACTTTCTATGACAGAAAAGACCGAACTAATCAAGGAATTTGCAGCCCATCCGGGTGACACAGGTTCCCCGGAAGTTCAAATCGCAATATTCGACAAGCGCATCAAGCAGCTTCAGGAACATCTGAATGCCCACAAGCATGACGAAAGTTCCCGGCGCGGTTTGCTCATGCTCGTCGGCAAACGTCGGCGTTTGCTGGCATACCTTCGCAAGGAACATCCTGACCGTTATCGGGCCATCCTGGAACGGCTTGGCTTGCGAAGATAAACATTCTGTGCAGGCGCGTAGATGGCCAGCTTCACCGGCATCTACGCGTTTTTGTTATTAAATTGGGAGGTGGATGAGTTTTTAGGAATTGGGTATTGTCCCGCAGACGGCCGAACGGGGCCGTTCTTTGCGAGCCAGTCCCCAGTCCCTAAACTTTCCTCCCAATCCTTTATTCACAATCATAACTGACGGACAGATAATGTAAATCTGTGACGTGGGAGCGAACCTCGCATGCGTGGGAGCTTTCGCGTTTATTTACGGCTCGATACTGTCCTCAAACATTAGTGGAGGATAATCACTATGACACCTGAAAAAACATTTACAACCCAGGTCGGGAATGAAGAAATTCATATCTCTACCGGCAAATTAGCTGAACAAGCCGGAGGGGCAGTCACCATCCGGGTCGGGGACAGCCAACTCCTTGCAACTGCCACCATGTCGAAAGGCATTCGGGAAGGGTTGGACTTCTTCCCGTTGAGTGTGGACTATGAAGAGAAAATGTATGCTGCCGGTCGCATTCCAGGCAGCTTCTTCCGCCGTGAAGGGCGTCCCAGCACCGAGGCCATTCTCATTTGCCGCCTGACAGATCGACCGCTGCGCCCCCTGTTCCCCGACGGCATGAGAAACGAGGTTCAGGTCATCATCACCACCCTCTCTTCCGATGCCGAACATCACCTGGACATTATGGCCGTCAACGCCGCCAGCGCCGCCCTGATGATTTCCGACATTCCCTGGAACGGTCCCATTGGCGCTGTCCGTGTCGGCTACATTGACGGCCAGCTCGTTGCCAACCCCACCATCCCCCAGATGGTAGACAGCACCCTCGATCTCCGCATGGCCGGAACCAAAGAGGCCATTATCATGGTCGAAGCCGGAGCGCAAGAAGTCTCCGAAGAGCTATTGGTAGAAGCCCTGGAATTCGGCCACCAACAGATGCAGCCCATCATTGATCTGCAACTGGAAATGCGCGAAGCGGTTGGGAAAGAAAAACGAGAAGTTGATTATGCTCAACCCGACCCTGACCTGACCAACACCGTTCAGGCGAAAGTCGGCGACCGTATTCACCAGATTGTTGTGGAGTTCGACGACCGATCCGGCCGAAATGAAGCCATGGACGAACTCCGAGAAGAAGTTGTGAACAGCCTCGTCGAAGAAGACGAAACAATCGACCCCAAGGCCATTCGGGACGCCATCGCCGACATGCTCAAAAAAGAAGTGCGTAACCGCATTTTACATGAGGGGATTCGACCCGACGGCCGAAGCTATGGAGACATTCGAGAATTAAGTTCAGAGATCGGTTTCAGCCCCCGAACACACGGCTCCGGCCTGTTCCAGCGCGGCCAAACCCAGGTTCTCTCTCTCGTCTCCTTGGGAACTCTCCGAGAAGCCCAAAAGTTAGACGGCCTCTACCCTGAAGATACCCGCCGGTTCATCCACCATTACAACTTTCCACCCTACTCCACCGGCGAAACCTGGTTCCTGCGCGGCCCCAAGCGGCGCGAAATTGGACACGGCGCTCTGGCCGAGACGGCGCTTTCGGCCGTTATCCCCGAAGAAGAAGATTTCCCCTACACAATCCGGGTTGTCTCAGAAGTCATGTCCTCAAACGGCAGCACCAGCCAGGCCAGCGTCTGCGCTTCCAGTCTGGCGCTGATGGACTGTGGCGTACCGATCAAACGCGCCGTCGCTGGCGTCGCAATGGGCCTTGTCTCTGATGGCGAGAACTACGCTATCCTGACGGACATCCAGGGCATGGAAGACCATCTGGGCGATATGGATTTCAAAGTCGCCGGGACGGAAGTGGGTGTCACTGCTCTGCAAATGGACATTAAAATCTCTGGCCTTTCCAGAGAAATCATGGCCCAGGCATTGGACCAGGCGCGAAACGGCCGTATGATTATTCTGGACAACATGAACCAGGCCATCTCCGAACCTCGCAAAGAACTCAGCAAATGGGCGCCGCGCATGGTCACTATCAAGATTGACTCCGACAAAATCGGAGCCGTCATCGGGAAAGGTGGCAGCACCATCCGCAGCATCGAAGAAGACTTTGAAGTCGCCGTTGACATTCAAGATGACGGCACCATCTTCGTTGCCGGTGTAGACGGCTTAAAGGCCGAACAGGCAATCGAACGAATTGAGTCCCTGACCCGCGAACCAGAATTAGGCCAGATTTTCACCGGCAAAGTTGTTCGCACCACCGATTTCGGCGCTTTTGTTGAATTTACCCCCGGCGTTGACGGCATGGTTCACATCTCCCAGCTTTCAACCGAACGGCTCAACAAAGTTGAAGACGCCGTTCAAAATGGCGACGAGGTCATGGTGATGATCACCGGCATAGATAAAAGCTCCGGCAAAATACGTCTTTCCCGCCAGGCAGTCTTGGAAGGGTGGACGCTTGAAGAAGCCCAGGCCAACGACAGCAACGGCCGAAGCAGCCGGGGCGGTGGTGGCAACCGAGGCGGCGACAGAGGCCGCAGACGGCATTAGCCACTTAAGTTTTTTAAGGGTTTTATGAAACGTAATGCGTAATTGTGTGGTTAATTTATTTGTCACCTTTTACGCATTGCGTTTCACGCTTAGGCTATGAATGGAAGAAAAAAACCAGGAAGTTAGCCAAAACCCACCCCAAAAACCACCTGTACCCCAATCGCAATCCTCCCCCCGCTGGCGAACCAGCACCAAGCGATTAGCGATAACCACCCTCCTTGTCCTGACACTGCTCGGCATTTATGCCATTCGTACCCTTCTCATACCCATCATCATGGCGATGGTGCTGGCCTATGTCGTTCTCCCAATCGTCGAATTCATCCACACACACACCCGCCTCAACCGAACAATGGCAATCGCCCTGGTTTATCTGGTGATTGTTGCCATCCTCATTGCCATCCCCCTTACGACCATTCCCCAACTCATAAACCAGGGCAATAATCTCATCAACAATATCCCTCACTACATTGAGGATGTTGGGAAGTTCCTCACCAAACCATTGGTAATAGGAGACTACACCGTCCCCTTAAATGAGCTGCGTTTAGAACAGGTTTATGATGTTCTAAGCCGAAACCTGATTGATATCATCCAGACTATCGGCCGTCAGGGGTTCAATATCTTTGGCAGCGTCGCTTCCAGAACAGTCTCAACCGTGCTATGGATTATCATCGTGTTGGTTCTCTCCCTCTATATGGTCAGGGATTACCGCGAATTGTGGGGTTCCATTATCGCCCTGACACCCAAAAACTACCACGCCGACCTGGAACATCTCGGCCGTGATATTAGCGCCACCTGGAACGATTTCCTGCGCGGGCAGCTCATCCTGGGCTTCGTCGTTGGCACGATTGTCACCATCGTGGCCCTAATTATCAAACTACCCAACGCCCTGGCGCTTGGGCTGCTGGCCGGTATTCTCGAATTTATTCCCAACATCGGCCCCACGCTGGCGGCCGTTCCTGCGATCCTGCTTGCTCTGTTCCAAAGTCAGGGAAGCTGGCTAGGCGTGAAGGTCGGCCCGGTCTGGTTTGCCATCATCGTACTGGGACTTTATTTCCTCATTCAACAAGTCGAGAACAACTTCCTGGTGCCGAGAATTATCGGCCGAAGTCTCAACCTCCGCGCCCTCGTCGTCTTTATCGGCGCCTTGGCCGGGGCCAGCATTGCCGGTGTCCTAGGTATCCTTCTGGCCGCCCCCGTTTTGGCAACCGGCCGTATTATCCTGAAATACATTTACGATAAACTGCTCGACCTCCCCCCTTTTCCAGAAAAAGGAAACAAGTAGCATGTTCAATGTGACTCTACGCCCCGCCCAACCCGGCGACAAAGCAGCTATCACTGTCCTTGCCTCCAAAATCTGGGACGGGGAAGATTATCTTCCCTACAGTTTCGACGACTGGGTTGCCCAGGAACGCGGCCGTTTCATTGTGGCTTATGCCGGCAAGCAGCTCGTTGGCTGCAACAAGCTAACTGAGTCTCGCCCCGGCGAATGGTGGATGGAAGGATTGCGAGTAGACCCTGATTGGCGCGGTAAGGGGATCGCTCGTCTACTACACGAAAATATCATCAAAATCGCCGCTGAAATCGCCTCGGCCGAAAATCAAACCGGCATCCTTCGTCTGGCAACCAATAGTAAGAACAAAGCTGTCCACAAACTGGCCTTTAATACCGGCTTCGACCACACTAGCAGTCACTGTCTTTATCGGGCCGATGTTCCAGAAGGTGATTCGACGGCCCTCCTGCCCTTCACGGCCGTTCAGCCGTCCGAAAAAGCCCAGGTAGAAAGCTGGTTCAACCGTTCTGCGACCTTCGCCGCCGTTCATGGCCTCTTTGAAGAAGGATGGGAATGGTATGAAATTTGGCCCCGGCTCGATGAACTGGTGGAAGACGGCCGTCTTTATTGGTGGCAGCCCGGCAGCAGTGGTGTCGCGCCTGCCAATGGACTTGTCATCGTCCACCAACGCGATGCGGAAACACTGGCGCTCAACTACGCTGACACGGATAGCAGGCAATGGGTTCAGATGATGAATGATGTCCGTCTGTTCGGCCGAAAATTTGGCGTCAGCCAGATTGAGAGTAAACCGCTGGCAAGCGACGAAATCCGGGAGGCGCTCCCTTTTCCGGCCTGGGAAGTTGAGTATGATCTGGAATTGTGGGTTTTCCAACGGCCAATCGGGTAAAATGGAGGAAAGGAAGCAAATGGCAAGTGAGCAAGTGGCAAGGAAGCAAGTGAAAAGTCTCTGATCCTTTATCTCTGCCTCTTTGCGGCTTTGCGTGAGCATTTGTCGTAGTCAAGAAGATTGGACACAGAGGTACACGGAGGGGCAGAGGGCCACAGAGATGTATTTGTGTTCAAGTTGTTGTTGACCATTACACTTTGCGTGAGAATTATTTTATTAGGAGAAAATACATGAGTGACATTCACGAAACTGATATTCTGGCTGAAACAGACGACCTGGCTATCTGGCGCAGCAAAGAAGATGAAGTTGGCTATATTTATCACCTCGAATTTGGCAATTTAACCATCCATCTGAGTCCTGAAGAGTGGGATGAACTGGTCATCCTGATCCGGGAAGCGAGTAAATGATCCCTGATCCCAGGGGAACCGAGGACGGCCGTACATTTAGCCAATCACCCATCACATACAGCCCAACCATCCACGACATGGCGATGGGCGACCGGCCCAGAGAACGACTGCTCCAGGTAGGGGAACGGGCGCTTTCAACGGCCGAATTATTAGCCATCAACCTCCGAACCGGGGTTGGTGGCGAAAATGTCGTTCGGCTGGCCGAACGGCTGCTGGCCCACTTTGGCGGCCTGCCCGGTCTGGCTCGCGCCACCATCGCCGAACTGCAAACGCTCAAAGGTATCGGCCCCGCCAAAGCCATTGAGATAAAAGCCGCCCTGGAACTCGGCCGTCGTTTATTAGCAAGTATGCCAGAAGAACGGCCGCAAGTCACCACACCGGCCGACGCCGCCAATCTGCTCATGTCCGAGATGACCTTTCTGGAACAAGAACACCTGCGGGTCGTGCTGCTCGACACTCGCAACCGGGTTCTATCCATTCCCACCGTTTATATCGGGAGCCTCAACACCTCCGTCGTTCGGGTTGGAGAACTGTTCCGCCCCGCCATTCGTAACAACGCCGCCGCCGTCATCGTCGCCCACAATCATCCCTCCGGCGACCCCGCCCCCTCACCCGAAGACATCAACGTTACCCGCCAGATCGTCAAAGCTGGCAAACTGCTCGACATTGACATACTCGACCATATTATTATCGGCCGTCAACGATTTGTCTCTCTCAAAGAACGCGGGTTGGGATTTGATTAAACAAAAGTCAAAAAAACCGGGTTTTTCGGTTTTTGCTTTCGCTCGTGGATGGGCATGAGTAAAAACCCAGTTTTTATACGATTCAACCTTCAAAAAACCGGGTCTTTTAGCTACTATCCTGGCCTTAACAGATGTGGTACTGGTAAAAACCTGGTTTTTTCAGTGATTAACCTATGGCTCAATCAATAAATGTCCTCCTAAACGGCTCCTTATCCGGCTCCTACGCTTCCTTTCGCAACAACGAACAGTGGCAAACGCCTACCAGTTGGCTGCCCTGGTGGCTGCCCCATCAGAAAGACGACCCGGACTGGAAAAATCAGACCCCGACCTACCTTCCCTTTGAGATAGAGGAAGGGGTTGTCGTTCAGCGGTTGGAAACCCCCTGGGCCACCCACACTGCCGGACTGCTGCAACAATTTCCCGCGGCCCCAGGCAACCGCTATCGCATCTCGGCCGAATGTCAGGCCTGGTCCAGTGAATCTGAGGAAGAAGGAACCATTGTCGAAAGCAGCGACGTCAATATCCAGATAGGCGTTGACCCCACCGGCGGCCTCGACCCCACCAGCCCCCTCATCAAGTGGAGCAGCAGCCACCAGCCGTTCGGCGAATGGAAAAAGCTGGAATTGATCATCGAGGCCGAAAACACCATCCTCACCCTTTACCTGAAATCAGCCCCTTCCCTGCCCAAGCGCCAACAAGCAATTTTTTGGCGCAACGCCGCCGTCCAGCCCCTCGACCGCTATCGTCGCACCGTTTCCATCGTCGGCCCCGGCGACACCCATATCACCCTGGAACCAGAACAGCCGGAGCCGGGTGGCCGGGTAACAGCCACCGTTTCCTCCCTCCGTAACCAACCCTTCATTGACCTCATGGTAAGACGGCCCGACGAACAAACGGCCGTTGTCGCCTTCCAGGGTCTAACTCAGGAAAATGATCGCTCCATCTGGCGCTACGACTTCGGCGTAGACGAACCCGGCATTTATGACATCCGTTTTGTCGGGGACAGCGGCGCACGCCTAATGGCGCTGCAATTGCTTAGAGTCGAAGAAGAAGACCCTCTGGCAGAAGCGGCCGAAGCCGCCCCCAGTGGCAAGGCACGCTTCGAATACCACCGCGTTTACGTCTTGCTGCCCCCAACCGCCGACCGAAAATGGCTCAATGCCGCCGCCCAGGGCAGCTTTGACGGCCGTTACACCATCGGTTTTTCGGCCGATGATGCCGGAGTCGGAGAAATAGCAGGTCGTCATGTCTTAGCCGTCAACCCCCATCATTGGCCCGAAACCCTAACCGCCGCCTGGTTCCACAAAAATTATCCCGGCACACGTTTCACGGCCGTCGTTGCCAATACCCCCGAAGATTTAGAAAGCTGGCTCAATAACTGGACAGAAGATGTATAGGGGTAACCCTGCAGTAACCCCAACAACGTAACCATTCCGACCGGGGGTGGCTCTTACGACCAGAAACGCTTATAATTATCACCGTGCTACAGGTTTAACCTGCCTCTTATCCGTGCAATGGTCTGAAAATTCTCAAAAAACAAGAGCATAAACAATGTCGCCTCCTCAAACCAACGAACTGGATCAGCAGCTTGCCCCATATCACGATGAACTTCGCCTGTTGCAAGAAGAATTATTAGCCGCAAACACCGAACTAAACCAGCTTAAACAGTTCAGGTCATTCTTGCTGTCCATGTTAGCCCATGATATGCGCACTCCATTAGCGGCCATTCGCGGTTACTCCGAGCTTCTTTTGCGGCTCATCAACACCAACCAGGCAGCGCCAATCCCCCCAAAAGCTGTCACCTTCGCTGACAACATCCGCAACATTACAGACCAGATGACCTGGCTGATTTGTGACATTATCGATCTGGATCAATCGGAAAAGGGGGTGTTGACCTTTAGCCAGGAAAGCTGCGACCTCCATCGGGTTATCAACGATACGCTCGGTATGATGGCGTCCATCATCAAGCTCCAACAGTTGACCCTTTTACTTGAATTAGAGTCATCTGATCTATTCGTAACGGCCGATCCCCAACGAATTCGCCAGATAACCAACAATCTCATCGGTAACGCTATCAAATACACCCCCAACGGGGGCCAGATCACCATCAGCACTTCCGTTGAAGATGAGTTTGCCGTTCTGGCCGTCACCGACAATGGCCCCGGCCTGGAAGCAGACCAGATCGAGAAGATTTTCCAGCCCTACTACCGCACCAAATCGGCCCGATCCAGCAACATCCTGGGCAGCGGATTGGGGCTGCATATTGTCAAAACATTGGTGGAGGCGCAGAACGGCCGTGTTGGCGTTGTCAGCGAGATCGGCCGAGGGAGCACCTTCACAGTTCGCCTACCCCTCTAAACAATTAACCTCAATAATTTCCTAAAAACAACCCTCATAGGAGGAGTCTATACCTTTCTTATCATCTTGAGGTGTATCAGCCCAAAAGCCTAATCTCCAAACACCGATTTGACAATTTTCCCATTGTAATCACCAAAAAGAATGGCGTATATTTTAGTCACAAGCCAATCTGAGATGGTACCAACATGTATTATTCTTAACAGGAGGAAAAATACATAGTTAGATTTACATTTATGGAGAAAATTTATGCATCGTTCCCGAGGTGCTGTTAAAAGGTTTCTTTCATTGATTTCCCTTTTTCAACTAGTTATACTCATATCGACCTGCGGCAGTACACACCCTCATGAAATAAAAAGCAATATAACAGTCCATTACAACCGTTACCAGGCAAATGAGCCAGCATCATCCTCTTATGACAAAAATCCTGCTGAGCGTAGTTTAATGCTAATTGGAGGCTTTAAGGGGAATTTTGATATAGAGGTTTGGATGGACTGGATTATTGCATTCAAGGGTTGGTCAGATGACCAATGGGAAGAATTTCTCGCTCAATGGGAAGGAGCAACCGATTTAGCCGGTAAAAATCAAGTTCTTGAATCCCAATCAATACGAATATTTTATTGGGGAAGCAGTAATCTGGCTGAGATACCCGAAATGGCTAAAACCATGCCTACCAAAGACATGGTTGAACCGCTGGCCAATGAAATGGACGGGATGGAGAATGTCATCCTGATAGGTTGGAGCAAAGGTGGAAATTTAGTTCTTCACTATTTGAAGCAGCTTGATGCAGGAAAGTTGGATACTACCGTACCGCCTGTCGGTGTCATTTTATTGGCTCCAGCCACACATCCATTTCTTGCCCTTCCCATTTGGAATGCCAATATAGTTCCTGAAAAGGTCCCAAATATTGTCCCAAAAGCAGTTAATATCTGTGCTTCGGGGGACGGCGTTTGTCCAAGTACGATTAGAGGTGCAATAAATATTGATCCTGCAATAGATTATTCAAATGAAAAAATTCACGGCCCATTTGGTTTACATGCTCAGGGGATAATAGATTATATAGAGGGAGATGTAATTGTGGCGAAATAGCGCCGGCAAGATCGAGAAATTTACCATCACTAATAACGATATGAAGTAAAAAAGCTCTCCGACCGAACTGTTATAGCTTTACCCGTAAGGTTTCATCTTTCCAAAAAGGTGGAACCTTTCTTTTATCCACCAAATATTTTTAAGAAACTAGAAGTCGGGTACAATAACTCTATGCCGGTCAGTTACCCAACTTTACCCAACGAAGTCATTGAAGCGATAACCAGGGGTTATCATGGCGACCCCTTTTCCGTGCTTGGCCCACATGCTTATGGGGAAGGGATGGTCATTCGAGCCTACATCCCCTATGCAAAATCGGCCGAAATCATCATCGGCAAAAAATCCTACCCGATGGAAAGTGTCCATCCCGAACAATTCTTTGAATGCTATCTCACCAACAAACAGTACAAAGACAATTACCAGATCAAAGTCATTGATTGGGGGGATAACGAACGCCAATATCGTGACCCTTACTCCTTCAGCGACATCCTGACCGACTTCGACGAGTATCTGCTGGCCGAGGGAACCCACGAGCAGATGTACGAACGGCTCGGCGCACATATCATCGAACTCAACGGGGTCTCCGGCGTCCATTTTGCCGTTTGGGCGCCTAATGCCCAGCGCGTCAGCATCGTTGGCAACTTCAACAGTTGGGACGGCCGTCGTTATCCCATGCGCTTCCGCCACAACAGCGGCATCTGGAACATCTTCATTCCCGGCTTGGAACAAGGCACCGTTTACAAATACGAAATCAAGACCCGCTACCCGGAAACCATCCTCCTAAAAACCGATCCCGTTGGTTACTTCAACGAGGTTCGGCCGAACACCGCCTCCATCGTCTGGGACATTAACCGTTACCAGTGGCAAGACCAGGAATGGCTCGACAACCGTGCCAAACACAACGACCTCGATGCGCCAATAAATGTCTACGAAGTCCATCTCGGTTCCTGGAAACGCTCCGGCGCAGGCATAAAAGATGACTGGATAACTTATACCGATCTGGCAAAAGATTTAGTCAGCTACGTCAAAAATATGGGCTATACTCACATTGAACTCCTGCCCATCACCGAACACCCCTACGACGGCTCCTGGGGTTACCAGGTCACAGGTTACTTCGCCCCCACCAGCCGTTTCGGGAATCCAAACGAATTCATGGCCCTGGTAGACGCCTGCCACCAGGCGGGAATTGGCGTCATTTTGGACTGGGTTCCGGCCCACTTTCCCCGCGATGCCCATGGCCTGGCCTTCTTTGACGGAACCCACCTCTATGAACACGCCGACCCCCGTCAGGGAACACACCCCGACTGGGGAACGCTGATTTTTAATTACGGCCGACCCGAAGTCAGTCAGTTCCTCATCAGCAGCGCCCTTTTCTGGATAGAAAAATACCACATAGACGGCCTACGGGTAGATGCCGTCGCCTCCATGCTCTACCTCGACTTTTCCAAAGAACAAGGCCAATGGGTCCCCAACCGCTACGGCGGTCGGGAAAATCTCGAAGCCATTGCCTTTATCCGCGACTTCAACCGCCGCGTCCATGCCACCCACCCTGGCGTCCTGACCATTGCCGAAGAATCAACCTCCTGGCCCTATGTCACTCGGCCGTCTGACGAAGGCGGCCTCGGTTTCGACCTTAAATGGAATATGGGCTGGATGCACGACACCCTAAATTATATGGAAAACGACCCCGTCTACCGCGCCTACCATCATGGCTCCATGACATTTTCGCTCTTATACGCCTTCAGCGAACACTTCATGCTGCCCTTCTCCCACGATGAGGTCGTCCACCTCAAGAAAAGTCTGCTCGACAAAATGCCCGGCGACCGCTGGCAAAAGTTCGCCAACCTCCGAACCCTCTTGAGCTACCAGACCGCCCACCCCGGCAAAAAACTGCTCTTCATGGGCTGCGAATTTGGGCAGTGGCGGGAATGGAGCGAAGACCGGAGTCTGGATTGGCATTTACTTGAACAATTTCCAGACCATCAAGGGCTGCACCGCTATGTCATGGCGCTAAACAATTTCTACTTGAACCAACCGGCGTTCTATGAAGACGACAATTCCTGGGAAGGCTTCGACTGGCTAGACCTGAACGACTGGCAGCGCAGCATTCTCTCCTTTGCCCGCCATAGTCGGCCGAACCCGGAAACGGGCCAAAAAGAAAGCGTTCTTGTTGCCTGCAACTTCACTCCAATCGTGCGCCAAAACTACCGCCTGGGCGTGCCAAAAGATGGAACCTACATCGAACTTTTGAACAGCGACGCGGCCGAATTCGGTGGCAGCAATTTGGTCAATTCGGAACCGCTTGTCTCGTCCCCCACCCCCTGGCACAACCAACCCCACTCAATAGAATTCACCCTCCCGCCGCTGGCAGTTGTCTACTTAAAAGCAGCCTGAGATCCCCCACTCCCCCGTTAAGTCACATGGTTTTGTTGTTGCAACTGATAAAGTTCGGCCGCTTTGTGCCGATTGCTAACATCAAGTTTATCCAAACTATGAGGACTTTTATCATGCCAGTCCTTTCCCAGAAGTTTACTTCCAAAAAAAAATTAATTCTCGAAACCAACCCTCCAGACCTGGATGGTTACAAGCGGGATTGTACCTTTTCTATACCCAAAGTAACACCCTGGATATATTCATAATCCTGGCTCTTTGACCTATACTCCAACTTGTCTTCAGCCCCCACTGTCACGAAAAGCGCCGGTAACACCGGAACTGACATGGGTGGGTTGAAATGGATTTTGCAGTATACAAGTTCGGTAGTTCTGGCTGCTTATCACAATAATAACGAACTGCCATCACGTAAGGAGAA
>JBAPRX010000048.1:0-8249 GCA_049281335.1 Promineifilaceae bacterium (SeqCode) | reverse complement strand
CCGTTGACCAGGCAGTCGCGCCTCAGACGATTGCGGCAACGGTGGAAGGGTTGGAGGGGTATTTACACGGGTAATTGGTTGGGTGTCCAATTGTAGGTTGGAATGGTGATTGGGTAATTGGTGATTGGATATTTGGTGATTGGTGATTGGGTTGATTCATCATCATTAGCTTGTTCAGAATAAATATTCAATTACCAGTTATCAGTTACCGATCACTCCCCTTCCCCAAAGTCGAGGTATTGTTCTAGTACCCAGCCAATGATGCCGTTGACGGTTTTGACTTCATGCCACAGGACGCCGCCTTGATTGGCACGGCCGTCCAGAACAATGACGGTGTCGCTGCTGGTGAGAACAAGAAGATTTTGCCCTCCAGGCGAACGGTGTAACCAGATGTTGCCGCCGCCAACGTCCAGGGTAGCTGTTTGGCCGCTAATAGGAGTTGGTGTCAGGGTTGGCAGTGGTGTTGCGGTTGGGGTTGGCGTGATGGTTGGTTCCGGGGTGGCAGTTGCCGCCTCAGTTTCGGCGGGTACGGCCGTTGCAACCGGCGAGGTTGCGGTGGCTGTGCCAGCGACCGGTTCGGTGGCCGTGACTGTTGCGGAACCTGTAAGCTGTGGGCCGACGGTCGGGCTGGTGAGGCCCGGAGGCGGGCCGCCAAAGGAACCGGTTCCGGGTGTTTGGAGCGGCGTGGTTATTTGCGGTTCGATGGTTTCGTTTTCGGCCGACATCGCTTCACTGTCGGATGTCGGGGTTGCACTCGGCGGTATATCCGTTGTCTGAGCAACTGGCTGACCACTGCCTCCAATCGGCACACCGGCCAGAAAGAAGCCAAAGGCCAGGATCAACAGGGCAATGGCGTAGGTTGTATAGGTACGCGCCCGCCGATCCAGGCTTGAACCACCGAGTCCGATTCGTTTAAGCGTCTGCGGAGATTGGGCCAGAAAAGATAAAAACAGGGCAACTAATGCCCCGATTACCGATAAGCCCATCCCCCATAATGTCCAAGTTGGAAAACCCATATCGGCAAATTATAAGGGATAAAATGAAAATGGGACAAATCGCCAATCAGAACTCATACGGGTATAATAATTGCCATAATGTTAGATTCGTACAGGTTTCCGGTTCTCTGACGATTCACGGAGTTTTTGGCGTAATAGTTAATGACCTTTGATGATACTGGCTGTTGTATATGTATCATCCACTTGTGTCAGCCAGGCTGTTCCAGAAGAACCTGACAATTAAAGTAAACTACGGGAGAAAGTAGTAGATGGCAAATGAATATGATGTAGTTGTACTGGGAGCTGGACCGGGCGGCTATGTGGCGGCAATTCGGGCTGCACAATTGGGGTTGAAAGTTGGTATTGTTGAAAAGAAAGAGTTGGGCGGCGTTTGCCTGAATATCGGCTGTATCCCCTCCAAAGCCCTGCTGAAAAATGCTGAAATTGCCCACCTTTTGAAACACCGGGGCAAGGAATTTGGCTTTAGCTTTGAGAATTTAAGCCTTGATTATGGAGCAGCGTTCAAACGCAGCAGGCAGGTTTCGAACCGTCTGGTTCGCGGCGTCGGCTCTTTGATGCGTAAGAACAAAATTGATGTGTATATGGGGACAGGCGTTCTGACCGGAACGAAGACGCTCCATGTTGATTTGAATGAAGGCGGGGAAGCGGAACTGAAGGCGGAAAATATTATCGTTGCGACCGGCGCACGGCCTCGAACGCTGCCGGGTGTGAATTTTGACGGCGAACGAATCATTTCTTATGAAGAAGGTATTATGACGGAAAAACCGGCCGACCGGGTGGTTATTGTCGGCGGCGGCGTCATTGGGGTTGAGTTTGCCTATATGTGGGTAAATTATGGGGTGGAGGTGACTATTGTTGAGATGATGCCCCGGCTGCTGCCGGCTGAAGACCCGGAAGTAAGCGAGGTTTTGGAGAAGGCTTACAAGAAGTTAGGGGTGAATCTGTATACCAATATGGCTGTTGAAAAGATTGAAAAATCTAGTGACGGCGTTCAAATTACGCTGCCGGGCGGTGAAAAGCTGGATGCTGACCAGGTGATGTTGGCGATTAACTTCAAGCCGAATATTGAGAATATTGGCCTTGAGGCTGCCGGGGTTTCCTTGACGGATCGGGGCAATGTCGGCATTGACGGGACTATGCGAACCAACGTGCCGAGTATTTATGCGATTGGGGATGTGGCAACGGATTACCGGCTGGCTCATATTGCTTCGGCAATGGGCATTACGGCTGCGGAGGCGATTGCGGGCCGAGAGACGGCCGAGTTGGATTTCCGCATGATGCCCCGCGCTACCTACTGTATTCCCCAGGTTGCCAGCTTTGGTTATACGGAGGAACAGGCCAGAGAAGCCGGATATGAAATCAATGTCGGCCGTTTCCCCTTCCAACCAAACGGCAAGGCGCTTGGTATGGGCGAGAAGGAAGGGTTTGTTAAGATCATTGCTGACGCCCGCTATGGCGAGATTCTAGGCGCCCATATGATTGGGCCAGAAGTGACGGAACTGCTGCCTGAACTGACATTGGCTCATAACGCGGAATTAACGGCCGAGGAGATTGCCCGCAACGTTCATGCTCACCCCACCCTGAGCGAAGTGTTGATGGAGGCTGCTCATGGCGTGGAAGGGCAACCGATTCATATGTAGTTGTTTTTTCTCCCTTGATTGTGGCAGGTGGGCGGTACAAGACTCGAACTTGTGACCTCTACGATGTCAACGTAGCGCTCTAACCAACTGAGCTAACCGCCCAAGAACAGGCAGGCATTATAGCCAGCATCTAAAGCGTTGTCAACGAAGGAACCATGAGATTCTTAGGAAACAGACGACGAACCAGAAAAAGAAGAAGCAGAGAGGGAGACGACTCTGACCGACCGGGGCTGGATTTAAGGTTAGTGGGGATCATTATCTTCCTCCTGGGCGCGATTCCTTATTTTTTGAAGGATGCGCTTGGGGTTCCTTATCACTTCGATGGAACTTATTTCTGGTTAATGGCGCTGGGTATTAGTTTCATTGCCGGTCTGTTCTATTTCGCCCAGTTTATTTTGCCTCTCCCCTGGCAGTTAAGCTGGTATGAGGGGTTCCGGCTAACAATTCGCCACAACTTTCCTTTCCTGGTTGGTTTTGCACGCTGGTTCTTTGCGCGTCCCAAGAATACCGGCGTCAGTTCAGAAGCCAAAGATGATTTGCCACCAGCTTTTCCAAAACACAAGGCCGGGATTATTCGCAGCCATCAAGCGCCGGTTATTTTCAGAGGGCCATCCTTTGCGCGGGGAGCCGGGCCAGGATTTCTGCGCCTGAAGCGGGGGGAAATGGTTACTCAGGTCATTGACCTGCGCCGCCACTTTCGGAGGCTGCCGGTTCGCGTGTTAACCCGCGATGGCATCGGGCTGGAGACAAGCGTTTCTACTTTCTTCCAGGTACAACGGCCGGATGATCCACCCGACGAAAATTTGCCCTTTCCCTTCTCCCAGGATGCTATTTTCAAGGTCAACTATTTGGGAAACTTTAAGACAGACGGCGAGGAGGTACCACCCTGGAGCGAGCGCGTTTGCCGCCAGGCTGCCAGCGCCGTTATTGGGGAAGTCTCTCGTTTTTCCTTAGATGAACTTTTCCAACCGGATGAGTCACAAGCGACTCCTCTGGAAAAGATAAAGGGAAGAGTAAAAAAGGAAATGGAACGAGCCTTCAAGAAATATGGCATCCAAATCATTTCAGTTGGCATTGGGCCATTTCAGCCTGAGGATGAAAGCATTAAAAAGGAGCGCATTGAAATTTGGAAGGCGGACTGGAATCGGCAGATTAAGGTTGAAGAGGGATCGGCCCAGGCAGAACGATCTCGCCGATTAAAATTGGCCCGCGCCCGCGCTCAGATAGAGATGATTGAAAAGCTGACCGATGGCATAGAGATGGTACGTCAATCGGGCGAGGATGATATCGCAGATATTTTGGCCCTGCGATTGATTGCAGCGATTGAACAGGCTGAAAAGGATGCGTCTACACGAGCATACATTCCGAAACAGATCGTTGATGATTTAAAGTCCATTCGCAGTGAGGTATTGGGGGAGAAAGAGTAGAGATGAGGCTTTTCCGCCAACCTGCGCCCAGCCCTCGCCTTCTTGGATTTAATAAGAATCTCAGTCTATTGGGGCTGACTCTGCTTTTCTTTGGCTACTGGTATATTGCCTTCTTGTTGGAACGGGTCGATTACAGTCAGTCGGCCGTGCCGGTGCTGGTGGCCTTTCGAAGTATGTTAAGCCTATTCGGGCCGCTTTCTTCGATCATTTTGCTGCCATTATTTAATGCTTTTATTGAGTTTTTTAGCCCGCGTGTATTAAGACACCTGATTCCACCCCTGGTGGGCTGGTGGCTGGCCCGTTGGGCAATTCTTGGCTTGTTACAGTCTTTTTATGATCTGCCTGATGCAGATTCGGCCACTTCGCTGTTGTACCGCCTTTCCGTCAGCCGGGTCAATTTTCTTAAACCGGCCGTTATTAAGCTGGAAAGTTTTGAAGCGGATCGCAAAAAGAATTCTCTGTTGAAGATCGGCGGCCCTGGCCGGGTTAAGATCTCAGGAGGCGCGGCGCTGGTAACGGAGTTGAACGGCTCCTTTTACCGGGTGCGGGGACCGGGCCAACATACCTTAGAACGTTTTGAGTACCCTCGAACGCTGGTGGACCTAAGACCCCAGGAAAGAGAGTCTGAAAACATTCGGATGATGACCAGTGATGGGATCGAACTAACAACCAGCCTGACGGTCACTTTTCAAATTGATCGGGGGGATAACAAGCCAACCCCCGAAAAACCATTTCCTTTTCTCGAAGAAGCGGTCCGGATTGCGGCCTATGCCGAAACGAACCAGGCTGAAGGCCAGGTTGGCCGGTGGGATGCGCTGCCGCTCATTATCACAGCCGGTCAATTACGCGCCGTCGTTGGGGAGTATCGTCTGGATGAATTGATCTTATCTGAACCGAACGGCATTGATATTCACCGTCGGCTCCAGATGGCAATGGAACGGCGGGCAAAAACAATTCTCCACAATTTTGGCATTGTCATTCGTGGAACTCGTTTAGGCGCACTGAAGTTGGATGAAGTTGTCGAGAACCAACGGACGGAATATTGGAAGGCGCATTGGAATACGCAGCGAACGTTGCAACTTGCGGATGGAGAGGTTGAGATTTTGCAGAGCCAGGAGATCGCTCGTGCAGAAGCAGAAGCCATTATGCTCAAGGCAATTGCCGAAGGGTTACAGCGTTCTCGCCGGGCCGGACGCGATGTAAGTTCGCGGGAAGTCGTGGCGCTGCGTTTGATTGAATCGCTGGAGGCCATGGCACAGCACTCAGGGCAGGTTGTCCCATTACCGGGCCAATTGATGCCTCATTTGGGGAGCCTCAGGCAGCAGTTGATGTTGACTTCCGGTACGCCGGAGGAAACAGCAAACCAGGAATAGGATAACTAACGGGACCAGATGTTTCCAGATGCCAACAGATTACGCCGCTTGCTTAATTATCTATCCATTAAACCGTTGACAACTTTGGTCGCTCTGGAGCAGATCCAACTCATAGACCCGGCTACCAGCAATAGACTGACACTCGACACCCTCAAAAAATTAGAACGTATTCGTAGAGCAGTTTATAACTATAAAGATTATAACCAGATTGGGCTGTTTGAATTTCGGGTTGGCCTGATTTTAATGGAACTGGGCTGGTATTCTGAATCGGCCGAATGTTTCCGAAAAGCAGGCAGTTTATGGAGCTTTCTACCTGAAAGACCGAATATCTGTCTGGCAAACTTTGCCAATGGGGTAGCCCACCATCGCAACCGTCGTTTTGATCTGGCTGAACAGACCTATTCAGATGTTCGGGAGCAGATTGACCGGATTCGGGAAGAGGTGAATGTGCCGTCTTCCATTCCACAGATCAAAAAGTACCAGGACTTTGTCAAAGATTTAACTGCCCAGTTAGTGGAAGCTCAAAAAACGGTAACACGGGACATCCTTTACGACCTCAGCCCGCGTATTCACCCAAGTTTGCAGGCGGATTCACCAGTATCGTCCTCCCCCCTGGCCCTAAAGGTTGACCAGGAGATTCTCCAGACCAATATTCAACACCATTTTAACGCGGCCGAACTGCAAGCCCTCTGTTTTGATCTCAGAATAGACTTTAGCGCATTGGAAGGGCAAAGGTTAGCGGCTAAAGTCAGAGAATTGGTTAGTTACTGTATCCGAAACCGCCGGATGTCGGGCTTTTTACAGGAGTTATCCAGAAGAAAACCGGATGTCTCCTGGGAGGAGAATATCCTCCAGCCGGTGATCGAGGAGGGAGATAGGGAACAGACGGCCGTGCCAGAAGCGCCGCAAGGAGAGGTGGTTGAAGGCCAGTTCGAGACGGTTGATTCGGCCGAACCTGACGAAGAAGAGATCGTTTTTTCCCGAACCGGTAGGGGGAAAATTCGATTTCACACAAAGGAAGAGGGCGCACGCTCGACCAGCGTACGCATGGTCATTGTCAATGTCGAACTATCCGGTAATTTCAGCCAGTTTGCTCTGGAAGAGCAGGAGCAGTTTGTTCAATTTCTTTCCAGAGTGACCGACATTGACCCAGACCAGATAACGCTGTTGGAAGTGATGGCCGGGAGTATTCGAGTGACGCTTGAGATGCCGGAAGGGAGCGCAAGACAGCTCATTGATATGCTGTTGGAGGAAGACCCGGTTCTGAGAAATTTCCGAATTTTGAAGGTTGAGTTGGGAGAATCGGTTGGTCAATCCCTGGTTGGCGAACCAATCGTCAATACAACTCCGGATATTATGCAAAAGGTCACGCCTCAGATTTTGAGACAGTTCATCGCCCTCTATTTTAACGACAGCGAACTGCGGAATCTCTATTTTGACCTGAATGTTGGCTATGATGACCTGCCAGGAGAAGGAAAACGAGATAAGGCAAGAGAAATCGTGACTTATTGCAACAGTCACCATACACTACAGGAGCTGGTCGAACTGTGCCAGGAACAACGGCCGAAAGCATTTGTAAAAGCATTTTCCGATATATAGTGAACAGAACGCATCAGTTTGTGATACCATAAGGAGTATTATGGGCGACCATTTTTTAATTATTGGGGCAACATTGCTTGATACAAAGGGCAAACCGCGTGCAGGGCTGGAACCGGCAACATCGAATCCGGCCAGCATCCGCCACACGCGGGGCGGCACAGCGCGGAATGTGGCCGAAAATCTGGGCCGTTTTGGGGCCGAGGTCAAGCTCTTATCGGCCGTCGGCGATGACCACACCGGCCGTCAGTTGGTTGCCCAAACGGCCGAAGCCGGGGTTGATGTCAGCGAGGTTCAGATCATCAGCAACCAGCGCACCGGCTCTTACATTGTTATCCTGGACGACGAAGGATCCCTCTCTGTTGCCCTGGAGGACGTCAGCATTATGTCCCATATCTCTCCGGCCTATCTCTATCAAAGACGGCGGCTGTTTCGAGATGCCTGTATGGTTCTGTTTGACGGCAGCCTGGGTGAAGAGTCCATCGCCATGATCGTTCGCCTGTCAACGCAATATCAGGTTCCTTTGTGCGCCGATCCCTCGTCAGCCCGACTGGCTTATAAGCTCCGGGACTACCTGCCCAACTTGCATCTGGTTGTTCCCAACGAGGTGGAAGCGGCCGCCCTTTCGGAAGTGGACTTCTCAGGGTTTGACCCGGACGCCAGTCTGGAAGTGGCAATGCTTTTGATGCGCTCCGGCGTGAAGACTGTTATCGTCACTTTATCTGACTTTGGCCTGGTTTACTCTACCTCGGATGAAACGGGATACATTCCGGCCCGGTACAGCGAGTTCGTGGACAGCACCGGAACTGGCGATTCTGTAACGGCCGCTGTTATGTTTGGCATGGTAAATGAGTTTCCAATCACAGAAGCTATCCGGCTTGGCGCAGCGGCAGCCAGCCTGACGCTACAGACGAGCGATACGGTTGTTCCTGATCTCAGCCTGGATATGTTATACGATCATCTAAGTGTCTAATCTTTGAGGTAATTGGGTGATTGAGTAAATGCGACCTGTATCTTGCCCATTTCCAGTAGCGTTTATTACGGCCAATTATCTGATTATTATTGAGTAATGAACAATTGGCTGGGACTGCTAATTGCGTTTGTTTATATTTTTGCCATTATCGCGGTTGGGGAAGGACTGCGACGGTGGAAAGGATATAGCAGCGACTTTACAAGGAAAGTTATTCATATTGGCGT
>JBAPRX010000047.1:0-5753 GCA_049281335.1 Promineifilaceae bacterium (SeqCode) | reverse complement strand
GGTCTGGATGGGCGCTTTTTGCTCAACGGCCGTGCGGACAACCCGTAATCCTTCTACAAAAAAGGCGTTTTCCTGGCGGCGGTATTTCTTCTGGCGCAGGCGTTTGGCTTTTTTGACGAGGGGGTTTTGGTGGCTGGTTATCATCTTCTAAAAATAATCTCACGCAAAGGCGCGAAGGCGCAAAGATTGCCGCGCAACAGAGACAATGTTTTGCGTCCTGGCATCATGGCGTGACATTTTATACCTTTTAGCCGAAGCGATCCTGGATGAATTGGACAACGAGTTTGTCTATTTTGTCGCCGGTTCCGTCCCACCGTTCTTCGAGATTTTCACGGCCGACCAGGGACCAAAGTGAGGCGCGGGTGGCTTCGTCGAAGGTACCGTTGACTAGCCCTTTATAGTCACCGGTTTTTGTCAGTATCTTTTGCAGCTCTCCGGTGACGTCGGCCAGGGGGATGAGGTCGTTGGGGTCGGTACGGCCGAAGAAGAGATGGTGCATGGTGAGCAGTTGGTTGAGCTTGCTGATGGGCCGGGGATCGTCATCTACGCGAAGGTCAATGTAGCGGTCGGTTCGGCCACCATAGCCGCCGTTCTCGCGGACGACAAGTAGGCCTGCGGCCTGCCGTCCCCGGCTGTCACCACCGGCTGCCTGTCCGGCAGCAAGGGCGGCAACCAGCCAATCGGCCAGTTCCCCGGAACGGCCGCGCTGTTCCTCAAAGCTCTTCGCCATTGCTTCTACTGTGCCGGGAATGAGGATATTGCCCTGGCAGGTGAAGCCTTCGCCGACGATGTGACCGGCCCAATCGTGGCAGTCTTCGCCGGTGTAGGCGGCAGCCCGACCGGATCGATCTACGACGCCTACCTGCCGTTGGGAACGGCCGTCGTCTGATTGGGTCAGGGCGTAGATGGTCTGTTCGGCCGACATGCCCTGGGCCATCATCTCTAATCCAACCGGGCCGTAGGCTGTGTTGGCGTAGGATTGGGTGGCTACCGCGCCTGCCCCGGCCCTGGCCCAGGAGACGACGGCGGCGCAGGCCATGAATTTGGACTGGACGGCCACGCCCCACTCATTGCGATTTGGGTCGTAGGCGACGATTGAAAAGGTTGCGATTGGTTTCATAATTGGATAGCCCTAACTTAAAAAGCAGCCACGAATTCACACGAATGACCACGAATTATGAGGATCATAATCGAATTGGCTGGCGGTCTACACGTTGGTGTTCGGCAGTGATGATAGCTTTTATTGTGGCGACGGTTTCGCCCTGCCGAGCCTGGGCATTGACGACGCAGTAGTCGAATTCATGGATGCGTTTCATTTCCTGGCGGGCGGTGGCAATGCGGAGGTTAAGTCCTTCGGCCGTTTCCGATTTACGTTCTCGCAATCGTTGAATCATCGCCTCTTCTGATTCGGCCATCAGAAATATGAAAACGCCATCCGGGACAAGGCGGTGGATAGTGGCTGCTCCTTGCGCGTCCAGCCGCATGATGACATCTTTGCCGCTTGCCAGGGCGTCTCGAATTTGTTGTTTGGGGACGCCTTTGTAGTCATTGTAAACGATAGCGTATTCGAGTAGTTCATCTGCTTCTATCATGCGGGCGAATTCGTCGTGGGTGACGAAAAAGTAGTCGTAGCCGTCAATTTCACCTTCTCTTGGGGGGCGGGTGGTGGCTGTCACCACAAAATAGTAGTTTTCGTTTCTCGACTCCATCAATAACCGGGAAATGGTGTCTTTCCCGACGCCGGATGGACCGGAGATGACGATCAAGAGTGGGTGGTGGGGTCGGTTGTAGGGATTATCAGTCAAATTTGCATCTGCTCCTGAGAATTTCTTATAATTGGTAATTGATAGTTGGTGAGTAGTAATTTGTGATTGGCAATTAACAATTACCAATCACATATGTATTATAGCCTGAAAAAAGTGAGACAAAAATCATGCCTTATTATGAGTACCGTTGTCAGGAATGCCGTCGAAAGGTTCGTTATTTCTTCACGTATGACGAGTATGATTCGGCCGAACCAACCTGCACTCATTGTGGCAGCAGTCAGCTTCGCCGGACGATCAGCCGGGTTGCACTGGCAAAATCGGAGGAGTCACGACTGGATGCAATGGACCCGGATAAGATGATGGCCGGGTTAGACGAAGAAGACCCACGTTCTTTGGGTCGTTTTATGCGGAAGATGAGCAGTGAAATGGGAGAGGATTTGGGGGATGAGTTTAATGAGGTAGTCGGCCGTTTGGAAAGCGGGGAATCGCCGGAAGCGATTGAGGGGTCTATGCCAGAGCTGGCTGCCGGAGATGGCGGGGGAGATTTTGGGGGTGATGGGTTTTGAGCAAGGTTGACCAATAAAAGCAGTTTCCCAGGGCAACATTCAGTTAGACAATACTGGAATAGCTTCTAACGAGATTGTTAGCAGCATTAGGTCAGAAAAAAAGGGTGCAAGCAACTCTGATTCTGCTTGCACCCTCGACGGGAGCGACGGGCTTGGACACCTTTCTGGGCATAAAATTATGATTTGGTCAGCTACCTTAAACCAACCAATACTTGTCCGGTATTTACTCCAAGATTTATAAAGAATAGCGAATGAACTCTATTATCCCTCGTATCTGTCGTTTGAATCATCGCTCGCCCGGTATGGTGTAATAAGTCAAACTCCACATACACTGACTTTTGCAACTACAAGACGAACAAAAACACTTCTACTTGAGAAAACAGGAGTCTTATCCATGTAACTTCAATGGCGGAACGGTATTGGGGCTTTGGCGGAGCAGAAAGATAGCGAAACGGATTTTGCACCTGCCAACGTTCTCGGCTAAACTCTTTCTTACCCAAAAAGGAGAGGGGCGGTTCGATTTTTTTTCGGCCGTTCCTCTTTTCTGCGGGGGGAGTGCTAAGAATTGTGTATATTTGCCAATCATTCCTCATTCCAAACAAGGCCAGACTGATTCTATATATTGGTCAAATTGATCGGTTTCAAACGAAGATGTATGGCCTAAATAGATTTCCTCAATAGAAAATTCTGAGTAGCGGAATTCAGTGTTTGGAATAAACCTTGTGATCTTTTTCGATTCCCAGAAAACGGCATTATGTTCTGGGTAAAGCAGGAATGTTTCATCAATGGGGTGATCATTAAGCTCTGTTGGTATTTTCCATAGCACCTTCTCAGGTAATCCATAGTGGGCGACAATTTCGCCTAGTTTTGTCCTTGGGTCTGATTTTGCTTCCAGCAAACCATTACTAAACACTAAATACACATCGTCTATAGAACCACGCCAGACACCAGTTCTTTCAGGTTGACGTTCTTCTGGGATGGTCGTTAGGGTCAAAAGATCGTCAACCGTATTGACGCCGGGTATAAGCTCATCAGCCCAATGGTCAAAATCTTGGAAAGTATTGGAGTCTAATTGACAAATGACTTCATCCAGACCAAATGGAATTGGATCATATTCTGTAAGCGGCAGGGTTGCTGTTGGCTCAACAGGCCGAGTTCGAGTAATTGGAACGGGTTCATTTTCGTGGTTTTGCACGCCCTCTCCTGAAACAGGGGTGCATCCTGAAAGCAACGAAAACACGATGCATAGAAGGATGGAAAAAACGGCTATTTCTCTATTCTCTCTTGAATATGTATGGGTAACGTCTTGTTTTTTCATTTTACGGCAAATAGTCCTTTATATTTTTAATGAACATCCATTCAATTGGAGGAATTGGCCCCGTTATCAATTTATCTTGGGTTTCAACCAAGTCCCATGTATTGTTGCCAGCTACATATAATGACATCGAGACAACTAGATGGTGCAGAGGATCCTCAGGAAACTTATATAGTGAAGTAGCGCCGTTTGATGCCACCCACTGGGTTGGCCCTAATGAAGCTGGATCATTGGGTAAGCCGGTCAGAACCCAGCCTCTTAGGGTCATATAAGCATCGTACCATCTTGCGTTCATATAGATCAACTTAATGTAATCGTTGTGTTTGTGGCCGGTATAACCTTGGTCAGTAAGATCGTTCGCCCCACTCCCAGGCCGATAATCCCCAAACGGGTCAAACCGGACAATATTGCCTACTAATTGTCCAGTAGCATCGCTCATTGCACTGATGCTGCCGAGCTGGTCAGTATGGACAAAGTAAAGGCCGTCGTTAGTGTCAGTGGGGACAGTTGTAACCTGGATAGCAATGGGCTGTCCAGCCAAACCATAAGTGCTGCGGTAAATCGTGTCGCCAGGATCAAATCTATCGAAGGAAACATCGTCGAAGAAAGCATAACCATCCATTTGGTCGGCCGAAATTTCTAGCTGAACCGATACAGCATCAGATGGAGCAAAAGCTTCCCCTTCTACTTCAATTGGTTTAGTCGCCCTTTCAGATATCTTTTCGAAAAGCAACTCAAAGAAGGTTAAGGGAGAGCGAGGTTTTTGAGGCGCTGCTTGATGTGGCGGCGGAGGTCGTTTTGGATGGCTTCGACCGGGCGGGCGGCGTCTATACTTACCCAGCGTCCAGGGTTGGCGTGAGCTAGTTCCCGATAGCCGTCCATAACACGACGATAAAATTCAACAGCCTGCATGTCCATGCGATTCATTTCTACCCCACCCACCGAACGACGAGAGAGTCCAGCTTCGATTTCAATATCAAATAAGAAGGTCAGGTCAGGTTTCAAGCCACCGGTTGCCAGGCGGTTCAGGCGAGTCAAATCGTTGAGGTCGAGGCCGCGTCCGTAGCCCTGATAGGCGAGGGTGCTGTCGGCGTAGCGGTCACACAAGACGATGTGTTGGCTGGCAAGGGCGGGACGGATGATTTCTTCGACAAGTTGGGCGCGGGAAGCGGAATAGAGAAGGGCTTCGGCCGTTGCGGTCATGCTTTTATTGGCAACATCGTGGAGGGTGTTCCGAACCTGTTCCCCAATGGTTGTGCCGCCCGGTTCGCGGGTGGCTATGACCTTGTATCCTTCCTGGCGTAAGTAAAATGAGAGCAGGGTGATCTGGGTAGACTTGCCGCCACCATCTGACCCTTCAAAGGTGATGAACATGAGGGGATGCGTCCTTAATGAATGTTGGGCATGCGTCGATACCCAATGAATAAATTCCTATGGCGCGTTTCTAGGCGTACTGAAGATACGGACGTGCCGATTTGGGCCTTTGCCGTAGCTGTGAGAAACGAGATTGGCCTGGCGTGCCATCTGGTGCTGGTAGCGGCGAATGGCGCTGCCAACAGGTGTCAGGTCTACGCTTTGTTGGCCGGACTGGACCATTTGAATTGCTTTTTCGGTTTCGGCAATGGCGTCCTCAAATGGATCGGGCGGAGCGACTTCGAGGTTCATCGCTTCAGCCAGGAAGTTTTCCATCTGAGAGACGGTATTGGCTCGGAGGACAAATACCGGGGTGCGCCGATTCTGCGCGTCTATGATGAGCTTTCGCTGGCGGCGGAAGTAGCTTTTCAGGGTAACTAGTACGTCGGCATCGCCCAAGCCGTCTACCAGGTTGATGGGAACGTTTAGATGGCGGGCAGCCTGTGTCAACCGGTTGCGGGCAACGCCGTAGGCGTAGATGTTTAGCGTTTTGGTTGAACGGCCGCTTTCCCCATTGGCCGCTTTCCGTTCAGCCATTGGTTTACTCTGATGGCCGTTGTATGGGCTGCCATTATTGGTGTAATTGTTGTCGCCACCGTTGCCTCGATCTAAGCGAGAACGGCGGGGATTACGGCCGCCTGGGGCAGATTCATTGCGGCGACCGGTCAGCGCGGGGGCCGCTACCTTTAGCTC
>JBAPRX010000046.1:0-3096 GCA_049281335.1 Promineifilaceae bacterium (SeqCode) | reverse complement strand
GGACGGCCAAATCCTGCCAACCGAGGCCAAGGCCACCCTGACCGATGCCCACACCCTTATCATGAACTGGGAAGCGACAACCGACGACACCGCCACCTATCTTGCTGGCTGGAGCCAATCGGCCGTTCCCAACCCTGAAGAGCTGACATTGTATCATGGGGCCAATTCCCATTCCCAGGCGGTGGGAGAAGCAGAAGTCTGGTATGCTCACCTGCTTATCATAGATAGCCTGGGTAATGTCCGAAACCAAACGGTCGGCCCGGTCTATGTTGACGGGTCACGTACTCCCGACCTCATAAGTAACCTTGCCTATCAAGGCTGGGCCAATGATATCTGCACGATTGAGGGCGTTGACCGCCGTCTGGCCCAGACCCATCCAGGTGTCGCCGGTGATGCTGTCCAGCGTTTCTATACCTCCTGGGATGCAGATGCCTTCCGGGTCTCATGGCACGGCGCCAACTGGAATCATGAGGGCGATCTGTTCCTCTACTTAGATACGAGAGCGGGCGGTTCCGACCGGTTGTTCAACCCGTACCCTGACGATCAAGACACCGTCATCTACCTGCCTGGTAATACGCCTGACCCAACAACGGCCGAAAACGACAATGCCTCTAAAGCGCGTGACTCGATAGCTGGCGGCCCGGTCATGGGCGCTGACCTGGTCATCTGGGTCGAAAATGGCTCTCAGGCAACGGTCTACCGCTGGGACGGCAGCGCCTGGCAGAACAAAGGCTCGCTAGACGAGTCAAATCTCCACTTTGTCACCAAGCAAGGTGAAAGCTGGACCGACTTGCTTCTGCCTTTCAGCCTGATGAATATCGCCGACCCAAGTACGGCCGCATTAGGACTATTGGCCGTAGCGACAGAAGAAGATGCCTTGCAAATATGGTCAACCATGCCGACCCGTAACCCGATTAACAGCCCGCGTGTGGTTAATCCTTTGGCCGCGCAGGAGGCTTCGAGCACCTTTGCCTTGGTCAGAGGCTACTTCTGGAATAGTCTGGGAGATGGAGTTTGTGCGAACGGCCGTCTGAACAGCGATGGCAGCGGCCCCACAGGCGGCTCCTTTGCCGACAGCGACCTGCAAGTGACAATGAGTACCGATCCGGTCGGCACAACCTACAACTTCATCAATGACGATATGGCCTGGCTTTGGACATCCCTCTTCGGCTTTGAAAATGTCCCCATCGTCCCCAGCCTGCTGTTCAACCATCTCGATGCCAATCACCCGCCTGTTGCTCAAGGGCAAACCTTGACCTTCGTCATCAACTACACTAACTACGGCAGCGAAACGGCCGAAAACGTTCAGATTGATCTAAACGACCAGTACAGTCTCAAGGTAGCTGAGCAGCTTATCAACCTGGGCGACATTGCCCCCGGCGCTTCCGGCTCCTACACCTTTACAGCCCAAATCGACACCACTGGCCTCAACCCGGATCAGCAGCAATGGGCTGTCTTAGAAGCCTTTGTCTATGACGACCAAAGTCCGCACAGCTCCTCTTCAGCCCCGCTGGAATGGATGTGGAGCGACCATAAAGTTGACGTTGCTGCACCGATTAATGTCACCATCAATGCCCCGGCTAACATCATCAATGACGATCCCGTTATCGTTCGCGGGAATGCATACGACGAATCTGACATATCGCTCATCAACCTGGAAGTGCGCCAAAACGGTGGTACGACCCTGATAGATTGTCCCGATGCAACCCCAGAGAATGCAAGCTGGCAGTGCGGTTGGGAACCGGGTTCTATTGTTGATGGAGACATCTTTGACCTACGGGCACAGGCTGTAGACGAACATGGTCACGTCAGCAGTTGGTCGGATTATGTGACAGTAGTTGTGGACACCACGCCGCCAACCGTCACCATGAACCCTGGGGTACATGGACAGGTCTTCGGGCTTGGTGTCCACACCCTTTCTGGCTCAATATCGGACAATCTGGATGTCTCCAAGGTGCGTATATGCCGGCCGGGTGAGGATTGTGTTACCCGATCAGTGGTCTTATTATCGCCCGATGGACAGTTTCATCCAGAAGGGACATGGACCTACTATCTGCCATCGCCAGGAACATCTGATGTTAATGGCCTGGAGCAAAATTTGGTGGTGTATGGTTTGGATAGTGTCGGCAACATCTCTACCGACCCCATTACCGTCACCTACAAATTGGATTTCACAACACCCGAATTGGCAGTTACCAATGTTGTTACACAGGTCCCTGAGCTATCTCCAATTCCTGTTATTTCAGGCACCGTGCTCGATAGCAGTACCTTCGGTGTGTATCTGCGGGTGATCTCACCTTCTGGGTTGGAATACCAGGCTATTGCAAATGTAGCTGGCGGAACATGGGACTATACACCTTTCTGGTCCGTAAGTGGTGAATACAGTATCTGGGTATATGCCGAAGATGCTGTAGGCAACCGTCAGTTAGTCGGCCCTAACCAAATCACAGTAATTCCGTAGGTCCGAAACCAGAAAAAACCGGGGGCAAGTTGATTTATGGATACAAGTTATTTTCTTTCATGTTGAATGATTTTAGTCTGGCGAACTCGTTTTGAACGCTCTCACAGGATACACAGAGTTTGCCCCCGGTTTTTCTGGTCTCCAAAATGTATCTGGTCCTTATTCTCCCCTGGTGGACGGGCCGATTACACCTGATAACTGGCAGTGTTTGGATGGGACATTGCACGTGGATGAAGATGGCAATCAAGCCGCCGTCCACGTTAATAAAAAGTGACTGTCACCTCTAAAAGTGGCTCAAAAACTCCTGCACAGCCGCCATATAAACTGGATAATTTTCGCGGCGGATGTTATGGCCCGCGTTTGGGACATGGGCAATTTGCAGATTCGGTGAGAGGGAAACAGCTTCTTGCGCGGCTGCTGGGGAGACGATGGCATCGGCCGTAATGAGTAAGGTAGGCACAGTCAGCATTGCTACCAATTCTCGCCAGGGTTTGCGGATGTTTCTGACCTCTAAAATTGTTTTGTCAAGCTGCTGTTTGGATGCAGCCCAGGCCGGAAACTCATCATCCGACCATAACGGACTCATCTCTTTTCCAGACGCGATAATCTCTTCCAAAGAATTATCTTCAATTTGT
>JBAPRX010000045.1:0-7013 GCA_049281335.1 Promineifilaceae bacterium (SeqCode) | reverse complement strand
CCTTCAATAATCTCGGCAGAATCTAGCAAACGCCGTATCACATTGGAACTGCTTATCTCTTCCATCATGAGTGAGCGAACAACCTCCTAAATATCTCCCAAGAAGCGTGTTACCGCTTTTATCTTTCGAATAGTTCCCATCAAAGGATGCGCAAATAAAACACTCACGAAAGGTCTGTGATCACCTCTTCCGTAAACCGGCATCAACTTCTAATTCAATTGTATTTCTTGCTCTTGAATGGCAGTTCCGTGTTACAGGCTGTGTTGTCTGTTGTGTCTCTATATATTATGTATACGGTTTTGCCGTAATATTTTCCAACAATCTTCAAGAATCACCGATACTGGTCGGAATTTGTCTAGTCCTTTTGGCCGTTAGAATCAGAAATTGTAGACAGCCAATCTATACAAACATCCTGATTGTCATAAATGGCAGTGAAGATGTTTCAGGGAGAGGTCAATAATAAGAGGGAAAATCGCAAATATATGACGAAGGTGCAATAGTACCTGAGTAATGTACCTTGTTAGTAGGTAATACCTCGTTCTGTCATTAACCTGAGCGGGGGGATTATGACAATTAATATCCAAGATAAGTGTGGCTGCTCGCTGATACTGTCCTTAGAGAGGTTTTCTTGGATATTTTGGAAATCCTGGAATTAATTCATAACGGAGAACTGGAGCCGCTTTCTGGAGAACCCAGAGACGATTTGAGTTTTTTTATGAGCCAGTGGCCTGGAATTGATCAATTGAGAGATTCTTTTAGGTTGCTGATGGAAGTGTTGGCTAAACCGACGTATTGAGAGTCGCCATTAAAGTTTCGGCCTCCATTTGAACCGCTTTTGCCTCGGCCGTCCTTTCTTGTCGAGTGAATAATTGGGCCAGCCCTGTCAGGGTTCGGGCCAGATAAGGAACCATTTCCATCCGTTGGTAAAAATCCTCCGCAATTTTGAGATACTTCTCTGCCTGGTCCAACTTGCCCAATTGAATCAGACAGGTGCCTAACATTCGGGCGATTTCGGCTGCTCCTACGTGATCATTATAGCTTTGCATCGTCGTCAGAACCGTTTCCATCTCTGTAATTGCTTCTTGATGCCCTTGGAAGAATTCTGTCATTGCCAATCCAGCTTGCCCCAATAATTGAGGAATAACAGCCCCTGATACCTCCGATCGTTTAACAGCTTCGGCAAAAGCGTCCGCCGCTTCGGCAACTCGTTGCATTTCTAAATTACCAAAACCAATACAGTCAAACCCATAGCAGATACAATCCATATTATCGGTTGCAATTGCCTTTTCAACACTCTGTCGGCCGTATTCCAATCCCTGTTGGGTATCACCCATGGTCAGGTATGTCCATCCGGATAGCAAATCTAAATCCGACTCTGTCAGAGGTGAGTCGGTACGCTGTAATGCTTCGTAGGCCTGTCGCAATGTCCCCACTGCCTCTTTGAATTTGCCAAGCTGGGCATACATTTGTCCCTTTGAACCAAGGGAAAGAATTTCAATTCGTCGGTCTTCATATTTTTGAGCCAGGGCCAATGATCGCTCCAACTGTGCCAATGCCTCTCGTGGATTAACGTAAGTTGTCATCAGCGCCTGGAAGTAAACGGGACGAACAGAAAAGCTTTCGTTTTTTGAAACCTCAACCAGCGTTAGACATTCCATCAACGCCGGCCCAGCCCGTGTCCACAATCCTCTGGCCAGATGAACATTTGCCGTCCAATGTAAAGCCTGAATCAGACGAGGTGTGTCATTGTGCTCCCGTGCAATTTGTTCGGCCAGAGCCAGTCGTTCCAATTGTTCGTCGTAAGGTTTGAACTTAAAGGCCGCATCTTCCCAACGAATAATTGCTTCAAAGGCTAACTCATAAGGTGGATTTGGCATTTCGCCAACAGCTTGAATAGCCCGTTCGAAAGAAGAAATCGCTTCACGAACGGCAAATACCTTCATCGATCCAACCCCGGCACATAAAGCATAGGCCGCAGCCCTATCCCATACGTGACCGAACAAAAAATGATGTGCCAGGGAAGCGCCAAACTCAACCAGACAATCTGGATAAGGCCGTTCTAGTCCTTCACCGACATGGTTGCTGTGGTAAAGAATTGTCGTGATGATATCCTGTGTGTAATCCTTAAAAATGCTTTCCAAAGCTTGGGCTACCTGACGATGGTACAATCGACGTTCGCCCTGGCTGAGGCGGTTATAAAGGTAATCCTGAAACAAGATATGTTCAAAGCTGTACTGGTTTAGGGTTTGTTGGCTGATAATGATCTCAGGTTGTTCACGCAGGAGGTGAAAGGTCTGTTCCAGCTCTCTGCCCAGACGCTGGAGGATAAATTGTTCGTCCAATTCTAGGACTTGGGCCACAATCTGGGCTGTGAACCGTTCGCCTTCGACACTGCCAACGGCGAGAATGTCCTGTAGTCTATTATCGAGTACGCTAATGCGGTGTTCAATGACGGCCTCGACCTTTACCGGCAATTTCTGAGGGAACAAAGCCATGTTTTCGACCCATCGTCCATCTTCATCGCGTATGAGAGTCCCATCTGCCTGCATGGAGTGGAGCAGCTCAACGGTAAAGAGGGGGTGGCCTTGTGTATGGAGGAACAATCTCTCCCGGAAGGCGTCACCCAGAACGTTGGGTTCACTGTCTAGCAATGCCTCAATGAAACCCTGTCTTTCGGCCGTTGTTTGTTGGTTAAGATCGAGTTGAATGTCGCCGTAATAGCGCTTGAATTCGGTGATAACCGTATCCAGAAGAGGCTGTTCAGCAGGTTTCTGGGGGTGCTCCGGGTTAGCTTCAGAGCGATAGGCTGCCAGAAGCAACATACGGCTGCCTTTCAGACGGCGTCCCAAATGGAAAAGTAGATTCATCGATGCGTCATCTGCCCATTGTAAATCATCCAACAGGAGGAGCAGGGGGCGGCGGGCAGCCAGCCTTCGCAAAATCTCGGTCATTTCATTCAACAAATGACTCTGCTCTAGATCGGCCGTTTCGGCTCTATGTTTGGTAATGAGTGCTTGTATTTCAGCGATCCAATCCACACGATCTGGTAGGGAGGCATTTATTCGACGAAGTAGCGGTGGGCCTGATATGATGCTGTCAATGAGGTCTGGCCCATTGTCGAGTAGTGCTTGAATTGCATCAGGCAGCAGTTCCCAGAGCCGCATGGTTTGTTCTGTAGAGATATTCCCGGCTGCCCACCGGCCTTCCAAATCACCGGTAAACATTCCCAGGATATCGCGAAAGGGCAGATAGGGGTCCCCGGTTCCGACAATGGCATTACATTGACCGCTTGCTACGACCAGGTCAGGCTGAGATACTTGGGCCTGACGGCCGAACTCGGCCATTAAAGATGATTTGCCCTGCCCAGCATCACCCGTGATAAATACGACTCGGCCGTTTCCGGAACCGGCCGATTTTAGATGGGCATTGAGTTGAGCCAGTTCGCGTTTGCGGTTTACAAAAAGAGGTGGCTCTTTCGACAGCGATTCTGTGTTTTGTTTTAAAAAGAGGGGGGGGTGAATCGCCCGTTGAAGGGACGAGGCAGAAGGAACATGATGTCCACGAGCCAATCGTATAAAGTCATTCCGCGCTACCCGCGGGACAGCCAGCGCGTCAGCCAACAACCTGGCCATTTGTAGGGAGGGGTGCCGTTCCTCACGCTCAATTTTTTTGATTGTAACAACAGCACAGCCAACTTTTTCGGCCAAAGCCGCCTGGGTCAAATCTAATGCTTGACGTCTTTGTTTGAGCCAGATCCCAAACGAAACAAAATCTCTATTTTCGTTTGGCGTCATGTTGTATACCTCTTGTATCCCCGGATGTATCCGTACCGGATACCAACACTGCATCCTTTTCTGCTTTCATATAGATGCATTTGATATTGAGTACATTATACGAAAGGAGACAAGTCATGCCAAAGTACATGGATATTCATAAAGACGTAACGGGATTGACGGCCGAAGCAGTTGCCGGAGCACACCAAAAAGACCTTGAAATCCAGGAAAAATATGGGGTGCAGTTTTTAAACTACTGGTTCAATGAAGCCGAAGGCACAGTCTTTTGCCTGTGCGAAGCCCCCACCAAAGAAGCGGCCGAAGCCGTTCACCGAGAGGCACACGGTCTCGTTGCAGACGAGATTTTTGAAGTTAAACAAGGGGAATCCTCATGACCCCTCTGAACACAAAAGCTGTTGCAATTGGTGAATCTTTTCTCGAATCACTGGCTGCCCAGGATTTCGACCAATTGGAGAACCTCTTTTCTCCCCAGGTCCGTTTTCGGGCCTTGCTGCCTCCTCGAATGGTTGAAGAGAAAACTGCCAGTGCTGCGGTAAGCTGGCTTCGCCGCTGGTTCGGCGGGGCGGATACCCTCGAAGTAATTCAATCCACTTCTGATCAGGTCTTTGATCGCCTCTATCTATGCTATCGCCTGCGAACTCACGACCCCATGAATGGTTGGCGAGTCATCGAACAGCAGGCATACTGTGATATGCAAGACGGTCACGTTGCCGATATATGGTTGTTATGTTCTGGTTTTCGCCCAATGTCCTGCGACCTTAATGTTTAATCATCGGTCTTGATCAGGTCCTTAATACTGCCCATAGAGAGAGAAAATAATTTTCAGCCAATGAGAGATTAGAATAGGTGGGTTCACGGTTATCAATCGTCAGAATGGAATAGGTGACAATCCGCCAGACTCCATGTAGACTCTGGAAGCAGAGAAGTGCCAGGTCAAAGAACGAAAAAGTAGAAAGTCTCTTGGAGGTTGGGATTGGAAACAAGATTGAAAAGCCTTGGGGTTTGGGTGTTGGTTGGCTTAATCAGTATATTGGCAGCATGTGGGGAAGAAACGGACAATCCGGCCGTTTCTTCCACTCCAACCCTGGAAACACCAACAGAACAGGCTGAAGAAGTAGAAGCGCTTCCTCTCCCTCCCATTGAGGGAAAACCAAGCTTCATTTCTGTTTCACAGTTCCCCATTTCTGTCGTCAACACAGCCAGCGCCCAACATCCCGCCTTCATATCTATTGAGATGGCAGGTTTTGACATCTCTCAACTAACCTGGCAGATCGGTCATTACGGAGAAAGTTGCAACCGGTTAGTAGGAATGGGTGTCATAGCTCCGGACACCGGCACAACCTGGACAGATGGTATCCACCAGGCAAACTTTAACTGGCCCGCTGTCGGATATTTCCTCGGGGACAACGAAAGGGCAGACTTCGTCTACTTAGAAGGGACCCCAACAACGAGAATAATAAACGGCCGTTTTCGTCAGGCAATCACCGGCGAAACAATGGACACCACCATATCAGTTGATCCAGTTTCTACATCAATCACAGGTATCCAATCCACCACCGGAGAACCACAAGAACCGGTAGCCGGGGATGGCTTTCAACTATACAACCACTGTATGGAAGCCGACGGTTCCATCCGTATCGAACCCGGCGTCGAATTGATATTCTTGGAAGGCGGCCAGCTAACTCTGGAACAGCGCCCGTTGGCTTCTGGCGATTATTTCCTACATCTCACAGCGAGCGGCTCTCAAAATAGCAGCGCCTCAACCACCGATTTCCCCGTCAATAATGACGCGCTCATCCCTGATTCTCAGGTCTACCTGAATACAGCCTATGGATTCCAGTTCCTCTACCCGGTAGGCTGGCAGCCGCCCCAAGAGCAGGATACCAGGGTGATAACTGGCGATAGCGCTGGCTCAACAGCCTTAACCGTGACCGTTCATCCCGACATGGCAGGCCAGGCGGCTGGCGACTTGAAGAGTTTAGCTTTATCCCAATTTGGTGATGTCACGGTGCTTTTTGAAGACCAGGTATCGGTTGGAGACACCGGCGCACTATGGACCGCCTATGGCTACACAGGCGCTGATGGGCCGCACACCGGCATCCTCCTCGTTTTCACCCGCGATGGGACGGGTTATACCGTTGACATGGACGGTCTGGAATCGGCCGAAAACCAGACCATCAACTTAATGGACGCCTTCGCCAAAGGCTGGTCATTTCGACCGGACATTACCGCGCCACGCGCCCTAGAATGGGTCCAAACCGACCTCGACGGCCTGACGATGCCGGTCATGGCAACTTACTACAAAGAAGAGTTAGACAACGGCTGGCAGCGATTTACCATTGGCGACGGCATCAGCTTCATGGCCGTTCGAACTGAGTCCCTATCTGCTGAAACAACCCTTCCTGACAGCTTCAATCGTTGGCGAGATGTCATTGGGCGAGGGGCAACGGATTTGGCTATCAGCAACGTGTATACGACATCGCTAAACGGCCGAGATTGGCTCAAAACCGACTTCAAATATACAAAAGAGGATGGTTTAGAGATTCAGGGACTTATAATGGCAGCAGAAATAGATAACCAGGCAGTCATCTTCTGGAGCGAAACGCCAATCAACAGTTATGAGGAACAGTCCGCCCTATTCTTGCTCTCCTTGGCTGGGCTACTTGGCGCTGGCAACTGAACCGCCGCGTCGGCCGTCTCCGGCAGCAACCAATCGGCCGTCTTCCGACCACGAAACGCTGTGTGCCCCACCAAAATAGATACTTTTCTTATCCCAACGGTTAACCTTATAGCCAAGCGATTCCAATCGGTCAACGGCATCCGGGTCATAACCCGCTTCACATTGAAGAATACCCTCCTCCAGGTGAATCCGGCTGCTGCTGACGGCATTTTCCAACGTCATATGATAGTCCAACAAGTTTGTTAAGACCTGGAGGATGGCGCTGCGAATGCGAATGCTGCCACCGCTGCCCACAACAAGACGAATCCGGCCGTCTTTCAACACAATCGTCGGCGTCATCATCGTAGCAATGCGCTCACCGGCCGGGCTGCTGTGGAAGCCATTCGGATGCAGGTCCGCTTCCCCCAAAATATTGTTAGGAATATACCCTGTCCCCGGAACCATATAACCGGCCGACTCCCCCGCGGTAGTCGTCAGACTGACCGCCAGCCCATCGCCATCAATCACACTTAAATGACTGGTATCAGGATGGAAAGTTG
>JBAPRX010000044.1:0-3235 GCA_049281335.1 Promineifilaceae bacterium (SeqCode) | reverse complement strand
TACAGTTGGGGATGGCTTTCTTTTCGGCTTGCCCGTAAGGGGATCGGTTTCAGTGATTGATTTACGGCCGTCCACCGGCCCGGAGATGGTTGGGTCCTATGAATTCATCCATGAGAACATATTGGATATTGCCTATGAGCAGAATATCCTCTATGCAGCCCTGGATAATCATGGGATTGCAGCGCTGCGCCTGAACCTGGACGATTGACTAAGGCCGTGTACTTTTATTGGTGATCAGGGAAAAGGCGATCCACCAGGCCGAATAAATCAGCCAATCGAGCTGGTTTTATCAGGACAAGGTCTGCTTTGCCCTCAAGTTGTTCGGCCCGTACCACATCGGCCGAAATAATAACAACTCGCGTATTCTCTAATCGCTTTTCACTACGGATGTAATTGAAGATTTCAACCCCCGACACTTCGGGTAGGTGGAGATCAAGGAGGACCATGTCTGGCTCCACATTCTCCAACCGTTTTAAGGCCAGGCTCCCGTTTTGCACCAATTCTGTCCGCAGCCCAGACAATTCCAAGATCTCTGTAAAAGCGCTTGCCAGGTCTACATCATCTTCGATAATAAGGCTCCAAAGATTACCCATTCGTTCCTTTACTATTCCTCCCCATTCTGTAGCGGTAATGTGACGACAAACGTACTCCCTTTATCGCATCCTTCTGAAATGACACTCACCTCGCCTCCCATTAAGAGAACAAGCTGCTTGACAATAGAAAGTCCCAATCCGACACCCCTATTTACCCGGCGTGTAGGCGAACCATCAGCTTGCCAGAAGGCATCAAAGATGAGGTCCTTATTTTTTTCGGCAATTCCTGGTCCTGTATCTGTTACAATAATGGCCCATTGCTCTTTGCTCTTTTGTCCTAATTGTACCACAACGCCGCCATGCTCGGTAAATTTGATGGCATTGTCGACAAGGTTGGCAAGAATTTGTTTTAACCGCTCTTCATCACCGAGGATCAGGCGGGGCAGGGCCGGATCAACTTCGCATTGCAAGGACAACCCCTTGTTTTCTGCCAGGGGCTGAGATAGTCTCTCGACATCTTCTATAAATTCCCTTGGGGAGAAGGGAGAATTGGTGATCTTTATTGCTTTTTCCTGGCTCTGACTTTGCTCTAGCAGGTTGTTGAAGAAATGGAGTAGTTCCCCGGCGCTGAAAAGAACCGTCTCCATCAGCTTTTTTTGTCGAGGGTTGAGCGACTGACCATTCTCATGAAGAAGCATCTCACACCGAAGTGTGATCACATTTAATGGCGTGCGGACATCGTGACTGACATTCGCCAATATCTGAGTCTTTAATCGAAGTGCTTCCATTGCCTGGTCACGAGCGGCAGCAAGTTGAATCTGAGTTTGCTGGCGTTCGACGACCTCTTCCTGCAATGCCTCATTAACTTTAGCCAGGTCTTCGGTACGTTTTGCCACCCGACTTTCCAACGCCAGGTTGAAACTCCGAAGTTGTTTCCGTGACTCCTCCACTTCTCCAAATAGATCATTGAGCACCTGACCAAGACCGGCAATCTCGTCTTCACCGCTGGCCTCAACCAGCAGTGATAAATCATCCGTGCCCCGAATCCGCATGACGCCAGCATGAAGACGGCCGAGTCGCTCCAAAACCATCCGGTTCATGAGCAGCAATGTCACCACAATAACAGCCAGACCAAACAGAATCAGGTTGACAAGAAAAAGCTGAAGCGTTGCCAGCCCTTGCTGGTAAAGGGTTCGGGGAAGATTGACCTTCAGCAGATAAGACGGCCGACCGGACACATCCGTAATCATATGGTAGCCAGATACACTCTCCCCGTTAACAGGCTGAACTTCAACCCTCGATGACGTCTCAAGGGAAGCGGCAATCGTTTGTATCGCGGGAGATAGAGTGGGATCATCCAGGTCGTAAAATTCAAAATCACTATTCAGCGTCTCTTCCAGCGTAACGATCTTGGCCTCGTTCAAATAGAGGCCAAATATCAGGGTTCCTTCACTTGGGCCTTCGTTCTGACTGCCCAGGATATGGCGAGAAGCAACCAAAATCGGATGGCCGTTTACCTTAAAAATACCTGTTGCGCCACCTAATAAATCCTGCGGGTCAGGCGCCAGGAGGCTGAGTGTTTCTTCGTCAAGCGTGAAGGATGGTGGGGTCTCCTCCTCCGCTTCCAGGTCTATAAATTTGCTGAATACAACTCGGCCGTCATTATCCTGGTAGATCGTGAAGTTCAAACCGAGATTGACTAATGTATCGGTGGCGAGATTATCAGCAACATACTCGTCATAATTACCGAGTACGAAGTCGTAGGTATCATCCCAATAGGCCCAATCTACAGTTGTCCGGCTCAACTGATCCAGGTTATCGTCAATAGATTTCACCACCCGTTCCGTGTCTTCAACCACAGAATCTGCTTCAAGCTGCCGGTAGCTGCGCAGCAATATCAGGCGTGATGCTCCATAAAGGAGCAGTACAAACGCAGCCAGGGTGATGCCAATCACAAAGAAAGTTTTGCGTCGTAGTGTCATTTGTCTTTTCAACTATTCGATTTTTGTCTCTTGCTCAAAATGGTCCAGACAATGGCTGCACCATATTATCAGATTATATGAGGGAGGCTGCGAGATAAATAGGCTTTTAGTCCACTTCAAATTAGCCTCGAATCATCTCTAATGCCAGGCAGTTTGTAAGAAAACGTTGTGGTTTTGTTACTATTTATAATAGAACGGCCGATCTGGAATGTTTTATGGATGAGATTGAACAGAAACGAATATTTGATCAGTGGGTGAAGGAGCATAAGGGCATCTTGTTTAAGATCGTTCGCGCTTATGCCTTCACGCCCGACGATCAGGACGATCTGTTTCAGGAAATCTCCCTCCAACTGTGGAAATCCATCCCCGATTTTCGCGGTGAGTCAAAGGTTTCGACCTGGATTTACCGGGTTGCGCTTTACTCAGCCTACGTCTGGGTGAGGTCGGAGAAAAAACGGCCGGAAACCCAGCCGTTGGCTGACGTCGAACGGACACTGGTGATGAAAGAGCAGGAAAAAGACGGCCGACTCAACTGGCTTTACGACCAGATTGGGCAGCTCGACCCACTCGACCGCTCTGTCTGTTTACTGTTGTTAGACGGGTTCAAATATCGGGAAATCGCCGAGGTACTCGGCATTTCCGAAAGCAACGTCGGCATCAAAATCCATCGAATCAAGCAGCATCTCACTCGAAAGTCTCAGGAGTTAGATTATTATGGAG
>JBAPRX010000043.1:0-13033 GCA_049281335.1 Promineifilaceae bacterium (SeqCode) | reverse complement strand
ACGGTTTGCAGACACGGCTGCCCAAATTGCTTCTCATTACCAGTCATTAGGGCTTGGCGGACAGGTTGCCTACGAAATCTGGAATGAGGGAGATATTCACGGTCAATCCTCTATCTACCTCAAGCCGCAGCATATGGCTGTTATTTTACGCCGGGCTGCGACAGCCATTCGACAGGCGGCACCGGGTGCGAAGATTATCTTTGGCGGAATGGCCTCTGGGGCGGAGAGTGCTGTATCGTACCTGAATCAGTGTAAACTGGCGCTCGGCGGCCCGCTGCCGATAGACGCGGTAGGGATTCATCCATACGGCCGTTACGTAGGTGACCCGCCCTTTGAAGGATTTGGGTTTGGGCAGCTTGCTGACCCGCTGCGGTTCTACCGCCAAAATCTACCGGGAATGTCCTTCTGGATTACGGAAATTGGCATTGCGGAAGACACTGAGTTAGGGCCACAATATTACGAAACCATTGCCCAATACATGCAAAAGATCTACACATACGTGGCCGGTAACCATGCCCGCTATGTACCGGTGGTCATCTGGTTTGCCTGGTCTGATGAGATGCGAAATGCTGGAATGGTTGACAGAAACGGCAACCCCAAAGCGCACATCTATGAAGTTTTTGAAGCTGTACGGGATCGAGAAATTCTATAGTTGGTTTGTTGATTAGGTTGATTGGTTGATTGAGGTAATGCACAAATCAACCAATCAACCATTTACTATTTCTCGGCCGCAATTTCCATCAAATGCTGGATGCGAGGGAGCATTTCGGCCGGATTTGGATGGAGTCCCTCCTGCACCAATGCGCTGTCATAAAGCTGTTCAATAGCAAGATTGATTAACTCATTATCCGGCTGTTCCGTGATCAGGTGAGCCAAACTGGCGATCAGCGGATGGCGGCGGTTGACCTCCATAATCTTCTTGGGAACCTCATAATCCTGCTCAACCAAACGATAAACCCGCTGCATGGCCTGATTCGGGGCATCATCGGGAGAGACGAGCCGAACAGGACTGTTTCGCAGGACTTTAGATGCCCGAACCTCCGTCACCCGGTCCCCCAGGGTGGTCACACAGCGGCCGATAAAGCGGTTGAAATCAGCTTCGGCCGTTTCTTCCCCTTCTGGTTCCGCTTCTTCCTGCTCTGCCATGTCTGGTAGTTCCAGATTGGCGTCATCAATATTTTTGATAGGCTTCCCATCATACTCATCTAGCATAGGAGCAATGAACGGATCAAGCGGGTCAACCCAATAAAGCACCTCCAGATCGCGGGTCTTGAAGGGGTCGAGATGAGGGCTGTTGGCGACCGATTTGGGATCGTCGCCGAGAACGTAATAAATGTCACGCTGCTCTTCCGGCATCCGTTCCAAATACGCCGCCAATGAGGTCAGATCGCCGTCCGACTTCGAGGAATAGAAGCGGAAGAAAGGCAGCACCTCCTCCTTAACGCTGGGGTCGGTGGCAAGCCCTTCTTTGAAAACACGGCCGAACTGATCCCAAAATTTTCGATACTTTTCAGGCTCTTTTTCAGCAATCTCATCCAACTCTTTCAAAACACGACGACGGAGCGTTTTGCCCAGTTGACGCATGAGCCGGGTATTTTGGATCGTTTCCCGGCTGACATTAAGCGGTAAATCTTCCGAGTCCACCACGCCGTCCACAAATTCCAGCCACTTAGGGAAAATATCCTGGCAGTATTCTTGAATCAGAACGTTGTGGGAATAGAGCTTGACGCCCGGTTCCTTGCGGGGAGAGAGAATACTCTTTTCGCGCTTGGCAGGAACGAAGAGCAAAGCCCGAACATGGATGGGCGCATCTGAGGAGAGGTGTATGGTTGCCAGCGGCTCTTCAAAGTCGAGACTAAACTGCTGATAGAACTGTTTATAGGCATCGGCCTCAACCGCTGTTGGCGGCTTGCGCCATAAGGACTCTTGCTGGTTGGCCCTGTCCTCGCCAACATAAATGGGATAGCCTACATAGTCCGAATGTCGCTTGACAGTTTGTTTGAGCGTCCACTCATTGGCGAACTCTTCGGCATCGCTTTTGAGTTTAATATGGATTTCAGTCCCCCGATCCGATTTATCGGCCGTTTCTATCTGGAATTGATCCCCGCCGGTCGAAATCCAGGCCGCCGCTTCTGCGTCTTTCTGATAGCTTCGGGAGACAACACGAACCTCTTCCGCCACCATAAAAACGGAATAAAAGCCAACACCAAACTGACCGATAATTTCCGATGGTTTAGCTTCACTCTCCTGAACTTTCTGGAGAAATTCCCTGGCCCCCGATTGGGCAATCGTTCCCAGGTTCTGAACCAGTTCGTCGCGGGTCATACCAATGCCGCTGTCTTTGATGACCAGTATTTTCTCGTCGCCTTCTTCAACAACGTCAAGGTGAATTGCCAGTTCCGCCTCCGGATCAAGGACATCAGGGTTGGTCAGCATCTCGAACTGGATGCGGGTCAAGGCATCAGAGGCATTGGAAACCAGTTCCCGCAGGAAAATCTCCCGCTCCTTATAAAGCGAGTGGATAAGGATGTCCAGCAGTTGTCGAATTTCCGCCTTGAATTGATATGCTGTTTCTTCAGCCATTGAAAATATTCCTCCTCTAATGAATGCAAGAAGCCTTCCATTTGTCATTCCGAAAGGAGCGTTATCCATTGACCCAACACTCCCAATCACAACAAGCGACTTGAGGAATCTTTCAGCTTTGTTTGGTTGAACCGCTGTTTGCAACTGCTATTTGAAAGATTTCTCGCTGATCGTGCTCTTTATTTGGAAGGCCACAGAAAAACCCGCTCGAAATGACACGTCTTCATTGATTTTGCATTTTTTATCCGGTTAATATTTTAATCTCCAAATTGGTTGGATTGACATATGGTGCGTTTTACATTTTACGCCTTACTTCTCCCCTTCCTGAGCTTTGCCCCGAAGGAAAAATGAAGCAAGGCCCACAACAACCAGGCCCAACCCAATGAATAAAATCCAGGAAGAGGTGCTGGCGGCCGAATCACTACCATCATTCGTTGGTGGTTCTTGGGTGTTATCAGAACCAATAACGGCCGTTGAAGTTGGGGGCGCAGGGGTGAGCGTCGCCTCTGGTACAGAGGTAGGTGATTCAGTCGGGGCAGCCGCCACCGTTTCTTCGGTTGGCGATGCTTCGGCCGCCGTCAATACAGTTGCAGTCGGAACGGCCGTCGGCGGTTCCGTTGCAGGAGCGGCTGCTTCTACTGTCGCAGCCGTCGTTGGCACAGGCGTACAGGATGGTTCAGGGGTCGGTTCCCAGACCGGGCCGGGCGTGGGCGTCGCGCCATTAATAGGCGGCGCTGCCACGATAGGAACTGCCCCGGTATACCCCTGGATGGTAACAGCCTGATCTGCCACCCAACCAACTTCATTACCAGGGAGTTGAATTTGCCACCAGGTAGCAAATTCCGCACGGCCGATAATCTCCCGGACCTCCAGAAAAATCAGGCGGCCAATTGGGTCATAATCGAGTCCCGGCCCAAAGCGGACATTCACCAGCCCCCGCGCCTGAACCGTTGGCGGCATCCCGCAGGGAACGGCCGTTGCCTCATAGCCTCCGACCGGTGTTTCTAAAGTAACCGCCACTGTGGGGGTAGCGGAAGGCTGCCCAGGAACAGGCGTACTGGTTGGTCCTGGTGGAGAGGTGGGCTGTGGGCCACCCCCGCCGCCGGGACTATTCGTTGGAGTCGGCGGCTGTGGCGGCGTTGTGGCCGTTGGCGGGCCACCTTGCGGCGTTGCCGTCCGGCTTGGGACCGTTTGGTTCTGCCACTCCCCACTTACCGGAGTTACCTGAAAAGGTAGGGAAAGGGCAGCAAATAATATTATCAGTCCGGCTGCAGCATATATGAACAGGGTGCGTTTAGTCATAAATTACCTCGAAAGTTTGATCCTGTTGAAGATTTACCATAAACGTGATTGTCTGTCCCTCCACTGAAGTCGGCGCTGGGAATGCCTGTTCAAAACGAGCCTGGGGTGGCAGCGTCACCGTTACAGTCAATGGTTCGCTGCGAATACCGGCTTGTTTATGAACTTCCAAAACATAATGGTTTTTTCCACCCTCCTGCTTCACAACCCCATCTGGCAGCAGGTAAGTAAAGTTTGTGGACGCCGTTTGCCCTTCTGGAATGAGCAAGAAGTTGGCAAAGACGGTGAAGGGGGTCGGCTCATCAGTAATAACCTGGGTTTCGCCATCCCAGGCTTTACCGGATAACAGGTAATCGGCCGAAAGGGGGTGGCTGGTGGATTGAAGGAGCTGCGAGGAAGGCGGAGTATAGACCCGGACGTAATCCCAATAGCAGTCGTCAACTAAATCTTGATATTGGATGCCCTGAAAGTAAACGGTTCCGGGTGTGCAGGGCTGTGGCGCTGAGGTAAGTGGGTAAATATACCGGTAGTTCAGCGTAACCGTCGCCTGCCCGGTACTGTCATCCACCAGCACGACGTTGTAGTTGGTAGCAAGTTCGACAGCCGCCGAAACTTTATTGAAGCCCATGCTGGTATCCACGACCAGCAAATAATCTTGTCCGGCACGGTTGGCCTGGCTGCCATCCCATCCAGTTTTGTCGAGAACGGCCTCAACTTGAGGATCCCGCATGTAAATCTGTAAATGGCGTTGGTCGGCCGCTGTCTGTATCTGTCGCAGCAAATTAATGGGGTCAATGGCACTCAAATTGTTTTCCAGAGTTGACTGAATAGCGCTTGCCAGCGGCCCCATAAAGGCTTTGCGTTCACTGACCCAGGCATTACTTTCGTCATTATCCGGTCCCCATTCTGCCCGCATCTCATTGATGACATTTTCTGCATTTATATTCTTAGCCAATTCATTGACATAGACAGTTCCGACGCCTTGCAGCAGATACCGTACAAACTGCTGGTCAATGGCAATGGCGCCATCTACCGGAATGTCCTGCCCATACGTGAAGAGGGCCATTACTTTTTCGGCCGAAACTGGGAAATCAGGCCAGAAATTCGAGTCGCGGAAGAGAAAGAGGTCCATTCCCATGATGTCATTAAAAGGTTGAGGTGGGTAGTCGTAAGGTTTTCCGGGCTTGTAATAAGCATCAATGTTGTAGGCGTCGGTGAAATTCACAGCAAGTATCTGACCGTTTTCGACAATCAGCAGCCCGGCAGCGCTGATAAAGCCGCCGGTCGGCCGTAGTTCATCTTCGTTTTGAGCAATGATGAGGTAAGTTTTCCGTCCCTGGCTGCCCATAATCTCAGGCAGTACCACCGACAACTGGAGCATATCCTGCGCCATTGGCAGTTCAGCGTCCAGCTTTTGTATGAGGCCCGCAAGCGGTTCAGGGAACTGCTCCACTCGCGTCATATCGGCGCGGGCTGCTGCCAGTCTATCAATGGCGGCGGCAGCTTGTGTGAGATCGGGTTCGGCCGAATCAACAACGGCCATGAGTTGGGGGATTCTGGATTGGCCGTTTGTATTCTCTGTCTGCATAATCGTCATGGCAGGGCTTAACCCCTGAATGGCATAGGCTCCAGCTTCGCTGCCGGCATCGGCAATTTCCATCAGTTGGGGCGCATTTAAGAGGACAGGGCCGATCTTGGGAACCCACCCGAAAAGAGGGGCAATGGCAACAAAGGGGCCGGCTTCTTTTTTAAGGGAAACAATATCCTTGCGGATATCTAAAACGAGATTCTCTGTCGCGGTCGGGTCGGCATGGGCCAGCCCGTTTTCAAAGAGGGTGGTTATTTCGTCCCGGTGGGAGAGCAGCGACTGGCTGATACGGGCGATGGCAAAGAGTTTGATACCAAGCGCCAATAAAATGAGGCCGACTCCGGCAACTGCCAGAAGCCTGGGAAGACGGCCGGAAAGTGGCCCGACCGTCGGTTCGTCAACTGGCTGCTCAACTGCTGTATTGCTCATTCAACTCCTTTAACATCGCAGATAACCGGGTGGAACCAGGGAAGTCTCGCAAACTGGTTGAGACTGCCTGTTCAACTCAATAAAACCGGGTAGGTCATCCTGGGCTAGATGTTGTAAGAAAGGGTAGTCCCGGCCTAACTTTTCTCGATACCATCTAAATTGAAACAGGTTCCCGTCAATAATTAGGATATCCGGCCGTTTTCCTTCAACGTGGTGGAAATACCATAAAGCGGTCAAAGTCGGATCGCCCGATGTGATTAGGATAGCCTCGGATGGGGTATCATCTAGTAATTCTTCAGCCACCGGCCGAATCGGCGTTGGCTGGTTTACATAGTATCCATGTTCCGGCTGAACCAAGTTTAACCAAAGTAATACGATGGGCAAGATGATAGCCGATTTACCGAGATGTTGCAGGCCAAATCCTAATAATACACTAAGCAGTAACAGGGCTGGGAGGATAAGAACGGCCGCATCAAAGGTATTATAGGTGAAGGCATAGGCAGCATACATGAGAACGGTGGCCGCCAATCCTGCTATAAGTCGAAAGCGAGCTTTCAAGTTGCTAAAAACCCCCAATCCCAAAAGCGGCAAAACAATAATAACGAATGGCAGCAGCAAAAGCTGGCTCCACTGCTTGAAACGGCCGATCCAATCAGAAACAGGCAGGCGAAACAGATTAGGGCGGTAAAGCCGGGCGCTAACCAGCCACCACCAGCCGGACAGAGTATCAGGCTGTCCCCAGATGACAGGACTGTCTGATTGGGCCAAAAACGGCAGCGCCAGAAAAGGCAGCAAACCGACCAAAAATCCACCAATAAACCAACCCCACCGCCGCCAGGGGATAAGAAACAGGGCCAGCGGCAAGAAGATGATCGAGGTCAGGTGGGTCGTCAGGCTTAGACCAAGCAGCAGACCAATGAGAACGGTAGATCGGACAGCAGGTTCGTTAGAAGCAGGCTTCAAACCCGCCCCTACAGTGGATGTTAGAAGAAAGTAGAGAAATGCCGCCACAAAAGCCAGATTCAAAGCATAAACCTCGGCGATAATAGCCTGGCTCCATACCAGCGACGTAAAAGCGAACGTCAGACCGGTGGCGATGGCGGGAATGAAGTTTTTGGTGGCTGGTAATGGGTGATTGGTAATTTGGTAGACAATGGCAGTTACAAAACCGGCCGCAACGGCCGTACTCACCCCCGACAACAGATTAAAACGGTAAGCCACCGTTCCAACAGGCAGCAAACTAAACAGTTTGCCAATCAGGACATACGTCGGGTAGCCCGGCGGGTGGGGGACGCCAAGCGTCACAGCGGCCGTTATCAGTTCGCCCCCATCCCCCCCAAAATTAGCCCAGGTCAAATCCCGCTCCAGGGTAAAAAAATAGACCACAAAAGCAACGGCGGCAGTTACAAAAGCAGGTGGGAGAAACTTAGAAATCGTTCGCAAGCAAATTAAAAACAAGTAACAGGTAACTGGTAACTCGAACCCCATTCCACCCAATCACCCAATCACAAATCACCAATTACCAATTACCCAATTACCCAATTACCAATTACCAATTACCCAATCACCAATCCCCCCCTCACCGCGCCCCATCCCCCTTAAAAACGGCCGGAATCGTCTTAAAAAGGATCACCACATCACGCCAGAGGGAGTAATTTTCAATGTAGTCCAATTCTAGTTGAACCCGCTTGTCCAGCGGCAAGTCACCTCGGCCGTTTATCTGCATCGGGCCGGTTATACCAGGCTTGACCGCCAGACGGCGGCGGTGCCAGTCAGTGTAAAGGGCAACGATACGGGCCTCTTCCGGGCGCGGGCCGATCAAGCTCATATCCCCTTTGAAAACATTCCAGAATTGAGGCAGCTCATCCAGGCTCCAACGCCGCAGAAAACGGCCGAACCGCGTCACACGAGGATCATCCACCAGCTTAAAGGCCGGTTCCTCCAACTGTTCCAGGTCAAGCAGCTTGTCAAGCTCCTCTTCCGCGTTATGGCACATAGAGCGGAATTTAACAATAGTAAACGGCTTCCCGCCCTGTCCGATCCGTTCCTGCTTGAAGAAAACAGGGCCATCAGAAGTCAAGTTGATTGCCAGGGCAATGAAAGGGCCAAGAACCAGTGCCAAAAACAGCCCTACCAGACTGCCGGCAACGTCCATCGCCCGCTTCCCAAGATAATTGATACCGCCGATAGTAGATTCTTCGCCACTGACCCCTTGAGTCGGGTTGATCGTCCCCCACCCATAACCGATGCCCAAAGCGGTGGCGCGAACGGCCAGCAAAAAAGGCGAGGCAAGAGCGACGCCCTTGTCCTTCGACCACGCTTTGCCAACAAAGGCCACCGTCGTGAGCAGAAAGACAGCAATTAAACCCAACAAAGGCAGTCCAGCCCAGGGTGTGAGTAGGAGCGAAGCCAAAGCCAAATAGATCAAGGCCATCAGCCCCATTTGAATCTTCATCACCTGCGGCGTGTGTGAATCTTTGACTCCCTGTTTCGGGAAGCGGCGCACCACCTGCGCCTTCCAATAGCCAATGGTGAACTTCTTGCGAAAATAACCCACCAATGTGTGGCTGTGAAGATGCTGAACAACCGCCTGAGGTTGAAAAACCATACCATAGCCCCTGGCAGCCAGCCGGAAAGAAAGTTCCTGGTCTTCCAGATAGGGAAAATTCTCGTCAAAACAGTTATTCGCCAGTAAGACCTGGCGGCGGTATGCGGCCGAATACGTATCTATGAAATCAATCCGCTCCTGTCCTCTCAGGAGGTCGTACTTATCTTCGTATTCAAGCTGCACGAAACGGGCAACAAGTTCAGGTTGCTCAGTGGCGTAAGTTCCTTTAGCGCCAATGACTTCGGGGTCGTCAAAGGGACGGATCAATGCTTCCAGCCAGGTGGGTGTTGGAAAGCAGTCGGCATCGGTGAAACAGACAATGTCCCCTTCAGCAGCCTGAATACCGGCATTCCGGGCGGCGGCTGGACGGCCGCGATTTTGCTCAATAACCTCTGCCCCAGCCTGCCACGCAATTTCGGCCGTCTTATCCGTTGAGCCATCATCCACCACAATAACCTCATACTCCTCCAGGGGAATAGTCTGGCTGCGGACAGCCTTCACACACCTATCAATGGTTTTGGCAGCATTATGGGCGGGGATTACGACAGAGATCATAGATTGGGTAAATGGGTTGATTAAGTTGAGTAGGTTGATTTTGAGTCAACCCGATTAACCTACTCAATCTCATATTTGCGTATGACTGAAAAACTCCCCAGAACGATCTGGGGCATAACAACTACCAGATGATAAACAATGGCGTAACTTAGTATAGCGGCGTTGTCGTTCAGGCCAAATTGATTCAACATGAAAGCAACCAACCCTTCAAAGATACCCACATTCACCGGAGAAGAGGCAGGCAGTTGGCTGATGATGTTGAGTGTGAGATGAAGCAAAGCAGCCTCTTTAAGGCCAAAGGGGAGGCCGAACGTAAAAAAGAGGACGTAGGGGGTCAGGATGTGCAGCACCATAATAACGGCCGAAATAAAGGTCAGCACCAGCAGTTGTCGCGGCTGTCGGAGCGCAGACAGGCCGGTCAGCCCCGACACAATCAGGCGCATTAAAGGGTTTTGCAGCCGTGCCGGGAGCCGCCGGATGATCCGGCTCGCCAGCTTTGTAATTCGTTCACGGAAGTAGGCAAAGATGAGCAGGAGGCCGAACAAAAAAACGGCCGTTAAAGCCATAATCTCACCCCGGCTCGCCAAAGTCAGCGACGCAGGCAGCACAACCGTCGGCAAAATAAGAAAAAGGGTCAAAACCAGGGCAATAATATCCAGCGTCTTTTCAACAACCAGCGTCCCCAGCCCTTGCACCTTATCTATGCCCGTCTCCCGTTCCAGGGCAATGACGCGGGCCAGCTCCCCCACACGAACAGGACTGACAGCATTAATAAACTGGCCGAGAATCAGCGGCCAAAACAAGGCCGGGAGCGACGGCAGAGCGGGCGCAGCTTCTTCCTCTTGAAGCAAACGGCCGTTGTTGATAAACAACAATTGCCAGCGCCACGTTTTTGTCAGAATAGTCGTGAGGATAACGCCAACAGCGAGGACAATATACCCCATCTTCGCCCGGCCAAACGCTTCCTGTACATCACTGAATTCAAGGTTGCGGGTGATGAACCACAGCCCGAACAGCCCGGCCAATAAACCGATAAGAAGGCGGAGCCAGGGGATATTTTTCCTACGAAGCAGCGTGCGTGTCATCTAAAATAAAGTTAGGTTGGCTCCCGCTTAGTTATGGTCGGACAATAAGAGCACTGGGGTCGCCAAGAAGCCCGAATGTATCGCTGATTTCTCGCAAATTCAAATTATCAACATTGAGTGCTAATTTAGCATTGTTGAGAGCGTCCCCCATCCTTTCCGTTTCCGGGTTTTCCAATTCATCGGCCAGATTAATGCCAAATGGGGTCTGGCTGGAGGAAAGAGTCAGGCTGGTGGCGGCGACAACAAGCACCGGCCCGTTATCATTTAGCAGCATTTGTTCGGAGAGGGAGGAAATGGTGGGATGGGCAAAAAAGCCGGTCAGACACGTTAGCTGCATCACAATAGGCGGCGAGCCGTTGCTGCGGAGGCCGCTGACCGCCTCAGTAGAAAATATATCCTGCTGTCCCCACCGGTCCAGGCTGCCATGACCGGTGTAATTGACCAGCCATGCTCCTTGATTCCAGGCATCGGTCAGTTCCGCCTCCGTTGCGCCGTACAGCTTCTCGGCCGTTTCCCCATCCAGACTGCTCTCATCTAAAATGCGGTCGCTGACGCCGGAAAATTCAGGGCTGGTTCCATCGGCGGCAAAGATAATGTGCGGGCTGGCCTGTCCCTTCTCATAAGCCAGGGTGCGCCTGACAAGGGAAGAGACAGCTTCGGCCGAATCTACCGGCCAACGGCCGACCGCCAGGTCAGGTCTGAAATCGCCATCAATGTCCGCCAGTCGCGCATCGCTGACCGTCTCCCCACTGAAGCTGACCGGAATCATCAGCGGCGGAACAGTATTCTTGGGGCCGCCTTCCAGGTAATCTCGGTAGTCGTAGCTGGCATCACCAACAATCAGGAGATAGCGTGGCGTTGGTTCGGCCCAATTTTCTTTGGCATAACGCAGAAAATCCGTAATGCTTTGGGGAGAAGGACGGCCGTATCCAAAACTATCATATATCGCTTCAACAGGAACAACGGCCGCTTCGATACCCTGCTCTGCCCGTGCTTCCACCAGGGGAGCCAACGATGGGGCCAGTTGTTCCGTCGTGACAATCAAGAGGTCAGCCTGATTATCCGTGCTGCGCAAGTCGTTAGACCGCAGGCCGGAAAGCGAGACAGGCTTGAGATACCCGTCAGGCCCAACCGCAATCAGGCGTTGGGATGCTTGGGCGGGGATAACGGCCGTTCCATCTTCATAACCCCACCCCGTAAGCAGGTGAGGATCGGCCGGATCGGTCACGTCAAAGAGAAGCGGCTGCTCCGAGAAGCCGGTCGCGGAGACCGTTCCATCTGTGTCCCGTATCACAAGGCGGTCACTTTGGGCAGCCGGGGCCGCCGGGTAGATCAGATTGATCCAGTCCAACCGCATAATGTCTATGGTCGTTGCCCCTTCAAAGCTGTTATCGAGAACCAGACTGTTTTGGCCGGAGCGAAGGACATTGGCCGGAATCGTCGTCTCACTCTGATAGTGAGTTTCACCATCCCACTGGACCCGACCAACAGTCTGTTCATTGATAATAACATCAAAGTCGTGGTCATTTTCTACGGCCGTATCATGAGAAGCCCCCCACATCTCTATCTGGATTTCGGCCGGTTCGGCCGTATTAAGTTGGGGCAACTCAAAGGAGAGCGGAAGCTGACTCTGAACCTGAAGGGTGTCCCAATACCAGGGGCCTTGCCGCTCATTTTGCGCCGCATCCTCATATCGCGCCCGACCGTCATACAGTCTATTCTCTTCCAGGTGAAGATGCTGGGGAATCGTCGTGACCGGCGTATCGGGGCCATCAGCCAAAACAGAGGCCATTTCCGGCCCGCTTTGTCCTAATTCCAGAAGATAGGTTCCGTAGCGGCTGTAGCGGCTGTCAGATTCCTCCCCGTAGAAGATCAGATTGTCCCCATCAACGTAAAAAGGGAGCGGACGGCCGTCTCTGCTCAGTTGCAAATCAATTCCATCCAGCGATTCAATATCGAGTCCCGTCCCCCGGATTTCATTCAGAGCCAACCGGTACAGCCCATCTTCCGCCACCTCAATCTTGATGATACCCGGTTGAGCGTCCTCTATTGTTTGGCCCTGCTCCGATTGGAATAAAACACGGCCGACGAAGAAGAGAGTCACAGCCCCAACCACAATGGCAGTCAGGACAAGAAAAGGCAGCAGCCCGGCTTTTGGTCGTTTTCGCAAGGCGCTTATGCGGTTCATAAGAGACTGTCAGGCTTGCCCGACAAACCTATCTCTGGTTACTACGACGGGTGAATAAGAAAATAGAGCCAATTACCCCACCGGCGAAAATAAGAAGGGCCGCGATAAAGCCCAGCCATAGAATAAGGGTATTGCTGCGGCCCGGTTCACTATCGGCCGTTCCACTCTCGCTTTGTTGGTCCAGCGGTGGCTGAGTGCTAAATTCTCTTGGGTTGATCTCCGGTTGAATGACCGGCGTCACTGCCTCGTCGGCATTCGTATTAACCGCAGTTGGCGCAATATAACCTTCGTCTGTGGCGACAACCGGCGCTTGAGTGGCAGCGCCCGGATAACCGTCGCCTTGGACTTCGGGAGTCTCGTTCGCGTTTGGTACGAAGGTAGGCGAAGGCGTGCTGCCCGGCCCTGGATAGCCAGGTGAAGATGCTTCAGCTACGCCGGTGCTGCCGTTCGATTGGATATTGGTTGGCGTCGCTGTGGGCGGGGAAGGGGTACCGGATTGGGAAGTCGGCTGCGATTGAACCGGGGTGTTGGTACTCGTCGGTATGGGTGTGGCTGTAGATTGGGCAGTGGATTGAACTGTCGCCTGTGGTGTGCGAGTCGGTGTAGCGGTTGACGTCGGGGTGTTGGATGGAATGGGCGTTGTGGGTTGGCTAAATGGCGTGGATTGAATGGGTGTTGGTGTCTTCGATGGCGTCGGA
>JBAPRX010000042.1:0-25994 GCA_049281335.1 Promineifilaceae bacterium (SeqCode) | reverse complement strand
CCAGCCACTTACTGGAATGTGGACTCGTTTTGGGAGGCAGAGAATATCTTTTTCCTCGTAAAAATTCGAGGAAAAACAGACTCTCCGGCAATTCGAAGATCATTCCAAAGATGGCGGCGGTTTTTTGCCGACCACCAAAGAAGATAAAAATGGGCGCGTAGCCTCACTCCCCACCCAACCACCGACCACCAAATTGATCGGTAATATTCCCACAAAATACGCCATTGTGGGAAAACCAGCTTGCCGATATTTTCCGGATCAAACCATTCAGCATAAGCGTGGTAATCATTCCCTCCCTCATCCACAGCATACCCAAAGGAACGCATAGACTGCTCTGGGTGGCGGCGAGAAAAGAACAAGTAATCATGAATTTTTTGAAATCTGCCCATAAGTCCCAGTCGTGCTAAAAGCACCCCGTCTCCATGTCCATAATTTCCCATGACTGGTGTCTGGCGTAAAGCATCTGAACGAATCAAACCAAAGACATCAAAACACATATGCCAATCTATGGTTAGGGAACGAAATCGTTCGCCAGGATCTGCTGCCTGAGTATTCAGGTTAATATCATACTTATCTACCAGTTCTCCCTCTTCATCAATGACATGGACATTCGTAAAACATAAAACAAAAGAGGGATCTCGGTCCAATTCTTCAACACAACGTTCAACAAACTCCGGGGCAATGAGATCATCAGCAGCAACCCACTTAAAATATTCCCCCGAACTCAACTCAAAACAACAATTGAAATTGGCGGCAGCGCCCAGGTTTTCAACATTACGGTGATATTTCACTCGCGAATCCTGAGCCGCATATCTTTCACAAATTTGCTGCGTGTGATCAGTAGAACAATTATCGCTGATGATAAGCTCAAAATCTGTAAACGTTTGATTAAGTACAGATTCGATTGCCTGAGCGACAAATTTATCGCCGTTGTAGACTGGCAGGCCGAGACTTACCTTTGGATTGTTCTTTGCCATCAAATTACTCCCTTGAAAACAGAAGGCTTTGTGATTCCACCGGAACCTGAAATCCGAGGAAAAAGCCATACCAGAAATAGAAAAAACTTCGAAACCCTCTAGGTTTTCTAAGCCTTACAACAGGGGCGACTGCCCTTAACAATGTGTTCACAAAACCTTCATATAATACAGTTGAAACAAATCGCCAATTGCCCGATTTTATTGGTTTAGCATAAGCAGCCCCGACCCCAATCCAATTTCGTTTTGCTAATATTTTCCCTTGTTCCCATGTCCGGAAACCATCATGAATCACCGCGACATCTTTCGTTTCATGAACATACCAACCATTAAGTAACATACGAACCGCGAGATCACCCTCTTCATTTGCCGGAAATTTCGCTCCTGGCCCAAGCATTTCATCAAAACCACCAATTTGCAAGGCACATTCCCGACGAACCCCCATCCCGGCGCCAATTCCTCTGGCCCGCCATTTGTCTTTTATCGAGCGGGCAGTGAACGCCTCTTTAGTAGAATAAGTTGGAATAAACCCAGACTGAGGATCAAAGGGGCCGGGAAGTACATTACAAAATGCCATCCCAATTAAATCATTGGCCTTAAAAATACCGGTCATGACCTCGACCCAATTATCTGGAACCGAACAATCATCATCGGTAAATAAGACAAATTCTCCTTTTGATTCTCTTAAACCAATATTTCTGGATCGCCCTGTTCCAACTGTTGTCGAGTGAATATAGCGAAATCGGCCGTCTGAGAGAAACGGTTCTATAGCTGCACAAGTTAAATCATTCGTACTCTGATCAATCAAAATAACTTCAAACGAAGCAGCCTGATTTTTCAAGATAGTTTCAATTGACTTCTCAACTCGATTCCCTCGATTGCGAGTACACACGACAACAGAAGTCTCTATCATATCTTCATTATACAACCATATCCTGTATCCAACTCCAAACAAAACGTATTCATGTTAAATTGATATTGAGATCGTACCTTCCAACAGATTTTGTAACAAATAGCTCACCCACACTCCAATCCATTTTGAATCAAAACGAAAATCAGTAATCAACTATTAATCAAGATCAAAAGGAGGACTAATTAACTATACTTTTCCAAAAAATGACCTAATAAAATGAAAAAATAACCAATAAACTCTGCCATTTCCCTTCCATCCTAACCCAAATCGAATAGAAACATCCACCCAAAAAACCGATAATTGTCACGATGCTCTTGCTATAGAAAGTGCTTTTAGTAGAATCGGTTCAATATCAAGATCGAGAAATAAGAATCCATTGAACAATTAAAATGGTTCGCCCAACTTTAGGCGGAAAATCTTTGGCTGGAACTATATAAAAATCGCCAAAGTAACAAGGATTGTGAAAGGAGTACAAATGCGAAAGGTATTGATCTTATCTGGTGTTGTATTGGTTTTTTTTGTTGGCATTGCAAACCAATTCACACCAAAGAGTATTCAGGCAAATTCGTTGGATTTTACCGATTACTTACCAGTCATGATAACAACTACAGGAGACGATCCTGGGGACAGCCCAACATTTCTTGAATCTTTTGACGGTGATCCCGCATCGCCTCTACCCTGGCGGCAAGTGGATGGTTTTACGAATTGGGATGTCTCTGTGCATCGTCGCAGCACTGAGTTAACGATGCAAGGAATAAATGCTCAACACGGTACGGATTGTGGACCGCCGCCTGATAACACCCATTACAATGACACCTACGAAGGTGCTGTTTACCAATGTAAGAACCATGTAATGACAGCAGTTAATGATTCAGGATATGGAGCAATTTATCTGACGCCAAATCAACTCCTGGACTTTTCAAACGGGCATGAAGCTGTCGTCCGTTTCGACATGAGTACCCTAAAAACATCAACCCGCGATTGGATCACCATTTGGATTACGCCCTTTGAAGACAACCTCCAAATCCCAATTGATTTCGAGGTGGATATGCAAGGATCTCCTGACAACACCGTTCAAATCCTACTATCGAACGAACAAGTATTTCTTCCACGAATTGTTCGAAATGGCGTAACTACCGATTATCATTATGAGCCAGGCGTTAATTGGTGGACAGGTTACGAACAGTTTTTAGAACCATCCGCCCAGCGCCGTGACACCTTTGAACTGAGAATTAGCCAGACCCATTTGAAGTTCTGCATGCCCGATTATGATTTCTGCTGGATAGATATGGACATTGATCAACCCCTAACATGGAACCAGGGAATTATTCAATTTGGACATGCCAGTTATAACCCCACAAAAGATGGGGCAGGAACTCCCAACACCTGGCACTGGGATAACTTCGAGATTCAAAATTCGATCCCTTTCACAATAATCAAAGGAAACCGGCGTTACGTCAACGCCAACAACCCAACGATACAATTTTATTCACCGGCTCCCAGCAACGCATACCTGCGATTTACAGCTATTGGTGACAACATCGAAGTATCGTTTAACAATGGGGGGTCTTGGGAGGATGCTCAGAAAAACCCGCAGGGGAATGACGACTATCATTTCTCTAGTTATTTCACACCCATTCCGCAGGGGACAACGTCGGTGAAGATTCGGGGGGATGGTTGGGGTTTAAATAATGAAGCCTGGCAGGCGCGGGATTTAACAATTTGGTCAAAGGTTGCAACATCCGATGTGACCAAGGATTTTGAAAGCAAAATTTCTTACACTGCGCCAGACAAATTGTTCACTGGCCCTTCAGAAGAAAAATATTGTTCTATTCCAAATGATTAAATAAAAATGGGCAGGAATGGCGGTTTTCAAGTTAACCAATGTTCCTGCCCAAATAATCAATAAGATTTAAACAACCATCGGCGTTGGGATCGGCACAACAAAATGCCCCCCTCGGTCGTGGTAGGTTTGTTGCTGCTTCATAATCTCTTCAGCAAAGTTCCAGGCCAACACAAGAACATAATCCGGTTGATCTTCCACCAGCTTTGAGCTCGGGTAAATAGGCAAATGATTGCCACCCATGTATCGGCCGTGTTTATACGGATTCAAGTCAACCACATAATCAATCAGCGAGCTGTCAATACCCGCATAGGCCAACAAAGTCGTCGCCTTTGCCGCCGCGCCATAGGCCACTATCTCATTTCCCTGCCCCTTCAAGCCGTGCAATATCTCCATCAGTGACGAACGAAGCTGTTCAATCCGATCCGCAAAATCACTGAAATAATCAATCCGATCAACCTTCCGCTCCGCTTCCGAAGCCAGCAGCGATGTCACCGACTCCTCGACATCTTCCTTTGGCTCAACAAACAGCCGCAGCGAACCGCCGTGAATCGTCACCCGCTTGATCCGGTTCAGATACAGCCCATGCCGCCTGAAAAGACGATCCAGCGCCGTCACCGAGTAGTAACAAAGATGCTGGTGGTAAATCGTGTCAAACTCACAATGGTCTACCAGATCAACGACGTAAGGCGCTTCAATCACCGCCACGCCGTCGTCTTTGAGTATCGTCTTAATCCCGGCCACAAAGCCGTTCAGATCAGGCACATGGGCCAGGACATTATTCGCCAGGAACACATCGGCCGTTTTTCCTTCGCTGCGTAACTTTTGAGCCAGATCACGGCCGAAAAAGTCAACCATCGTCGGAATACCAGCCTCTCTCGCCGCCTGGGCCGGCGCCTTCGCCGGGTCAATGCCCAAGACCGGCACACCGGCAGCAGCAAAATTCTTGAGCATATAGCCATCATTGCTTGCCGCTTCCACCACCAGACTGGCATCGTCTAACGGCCGTGATGCCAAAATATCCTCGGCGCTCCCCGCAAAGTGCCGCAGCAGCGACTGCGAAACGGACGAGAAGTAAGGATACTCAGCATAAAAGAGAATCTCAGGATCAACCGTCTCCTTGATCTGGACCAGCGTACAGTCACGGCAAAACGCCAACGTCAGCGGGGCCAGCAGTTCCGGCTCCGCTAACTGTGCTTTAGTAAGCAGACGATCCGCCAACGGCGTTATTCCGAAAGGAATGATCGTCTCAAGCTCGGCCGAACCACAGGATCGGCATTTTTCTTCTGTATGATAAATTTTCGACTTCATAGTACCTTATCAATCCATTCCTTCCCATGTAATCCAGGGCGCATGGCCACCTTGCCAAAGCGTCTCCAGAATATGTTTTTCACGCAGCGTATCCATGCACTGCCAAAAAGACGTATGCTTATAGGCCATCAACTGCCCATCGGCAGCCAGCCTTTCCATCGGTTCCCGTTCCCACTGGGTATCATCCCCCTCAATGTAATCAAAGACTTCAGGTTCTAACACAAAGAAAGCGCCATTGATCCAACCTTCACCGATTTGAGGTTTCTCCGAAAATTCTGCCACCCGGTCCCCATCAAACATCAGGTGTCCATAGCGGGCAGGCGGCCGAACGGCCGTCAGGGTTGCCAGCTTTCCATGTGACTTATGAAAACGGAGCAAGTCGTGCAGATTAATATCCGAAACACCGTCCCCCCAGGTCAGCATAAACGTTTCATTGCCCATATACGGGGCCAGCCGCTTAATTCGGCCGCCGGTCATCGTCTCCATGCCGGTGTCAACCAGGTCAACAATCCAATTCGGCCGAAAACCATCATGAACCATGACCTCCCCCTTCCCAATATCAACCCGTAGATTACTGCTAACTGAAGCGTAATCCACCATATACTTCTTTAAGATTTCCCCCTTATACCCCAGAGCAACCACAAACTCATTAAAGCCATATGCGGCGTACCCCATCATAATATGCCAGATAATAGGCTTACCGCCTATCTCCACCATCGGCTTGGGCTTAATAGAAGTCTCCTCTGCCAGGCGCGTGCCTTTTCCCCCCGCCAAGATTCCAACCTTCATAACAAACAACCTCCGTTAAAATAAATCAATTAACGACATTCTTTTCCAAACATTTCGTGACAGCCTCCGTCAGTTCGCGGGAACTGAATGGCTGTGCCAGAAAGATCGTTGCCCCTTTCTTTGTCACCATTTGAGGGATATAGGGCAGCCCACTGGCAGTCATCACAATAACCGGCAGATTTTTGTGGCTGCTGTCAGCCCGAAGTTCGTCCAGGAAAGACAAACCATCCATCTCCGGCATGTTAATATCGGTAATAACCAGATCAACTGCGTTGTCCTTCAGACGAGCCAGCGCCTCCAGGCCATTTAGCGCCTGGATCGTTTTATGGTTAATCCTCCGAAGCATAACTTCTAATAAACGTTGCGTTAAAATTGCGTCATCAACTACTAGGACATTAGCCATTTGAAAATCTCCTCTAAATAAATCAAAGGTAACGTCGCAATGAAACAGCATCCCAAAGGGTTACGATGATGTCAGGCGACTTTAGGTTGGATGGAAAGTAGGGAATACGATTCAGAAAGAAAAAACGATCACAGGTTCTTAACCAGATACCAGTGATTATCGCCAGATTGGGGATGATATTTAATCTCATCCATTAACTGGTAGATAAGGAATAATCCATATCCATTGATTTGTGGCTCATTGAAGTCTGGCTGTTTCACTTCTGGCAGCTTAAAAGAACGGCCGGAGTCATGCAGTTCAACAACAAGACGTCGTGGCTCTCTAACGAGGGACAAAATAATTTCGATTCGGCCCGGAACACCTGCATAAGCATGTTCAACAATATTGGTACAGGCTTCATGAACGGCTAACTCAACATTGTAAGCCAGACCATTAAGTTCCGTCTGTTCCTCAGCAATGTCTAGGAACGTCCGAACACAGACTCCTAATAATTTCAAGTAGGTATACGACGCTGGAATATCTAATCGAATTACATCGCCTGCATCTTTCTGTTCCATGAGCAGCCTTTTCCTCAACCCGACACCGATCATATGTGTTCCCCCTTCAAGACAACGACTGTTTGGTCGTCGTCCTGGGAAAGCCCTGCGCTAAATTCATCTACTGCTTGAAAAAGTTCTTCTGAAATTTGATGGGCCGGTTTATGCGCCAAATCCTCAATTAGACGCAGTAAACGATTGTAACCAAACATCTCGTTTTGTCCATTCCGGGCCTCATTCAAACCATCCGAGGCAATGACGAGAACGTCCCCTCCTCGAATGATCAATTCCTTGTTCACAGCTTCATTTTGAGGCTCAATACCCATTGGCGTGCTGTCTGCGGGCAGCAATTGAGCCTCTTTACCAGCCGGGACATACACCACCGGTGAATGTCCCGCATTGGCATAACTCAAACTCCGTGTTATTGGGTGGTACTGTCCCACAAAAACGGTCGCAAACATGCTGACCTCATAAAAATCGTGATACAGTTCCCGATTAGAAATATCAATAATTCCGGCGGGCTTAACCGGATCTGCAACGGTGGTATTAGAGCGCAAGATCGTCCGCGTCATTGCCATCAAAATGGCCGCCGGAAGCCCCTTGCCAGAAATATCACCCACCGCAAATGTAAATGCCTCATTCGGTTGTTCAATGGCCGTATAAAAATCACCTCCTACTCTTGAAGCAGGTCGTGAACTGGCCCACGAATCCAGTCCCGCCACCTTTGGCATTCGGTCCGGCAGGAGTTGAACCTGAATGCGCCGGGCCAGGTCCATTTCAGCTTGCAGCTTCGTCTGGTCAATCCGAGCCTGGTATAGAAGTACGTTCTCAATCTGTGCCGCCCCATACGCTGCAATCGTTTGGGTCAGTTTAATATCGGGCGACATAAAATCGCCGCCAACTTTATTAATCAAACCCAGGACGGCCAACGTTGTTCCCCGAACTTGCATTGGAATCAACATCAAACTGCGAAATGATCCTTCCACGCTCGGCCCCACCCCTCGGCGGCAAAGAAACGGATCATCAGTCCTGAACATCTCTGACAGATACTTTTGTATATCCTCATCAGACAGGAGTTGTTCGGGATAGTGCTGCTGGACATTCAGGCCCGATTCTGGAGCCTGGAGGATGACAAAGGCTCCCTCGGCATCAATTAAACGCTTCGATTCGCTGGCAAGCCACCTGAGCGTGTCTCTTATATCAATGACATTGCTCGTGACCCGCATCAGTTCATACAAGGCAACCAGATGATCCCTCGTATCAATTAATTCGGCCGTCATGCTGTTCAATTCCGTTTCCAGCCGAACCATATTGGCGACCAACTGCGCTTGCGCCTGAAGCTGTTTCTGAGCGGTAGGAGAATCTATCCCTGTGACCCGCAGCTCTCCAATCTCAACCGAATTATGCAGGATGGGCGCGAGCATCGTTGGCTCAACGGACCTCGCCTTCTCAGGCCAGCAAGCCAGCATCGAGTTGGCAAACCAAATTGAAAAGGCCTCTGCACCCAAATCGAGCCAACTACAAGCCAGATCATTAAATTGGGCGTGATTTCTTAGTAGAATTGTATCTAACACGGAAAACCTTCTAAGCCTGGCCCGATTCCTCAAAAGCGGCAATGGCTTCTTCTTCGCCTATATAAATCTCAAACCACTGCGCTAAACGAGTCAGCTCAAAAATAATTCGTACCGGTTGTTGTAAATTACACAGGTGAAGATCACCATTCCGCTCACGGGATCGTTTCATTCCGTGAACAAGGGTTGAAAGGCCGGTCGAATCCATAAATTCCACATCTGCCAGGTTTACAACCAGGAAAGGCGGCTCCTTAGTCACCGCCTCTTCAATCCAATCTCTAACCGAAGGGGCAGTTGTCACATCAAAACGGCCGGAAGGGGCTAATATCTGAACGTTATTATTTGAGTATGAACGCAGGTCCATTCCCATTTCCTTTTCTGTATAGTATGCAGCCAATATCTCTCCGAATAGTCACTTGGTAAGCGGCCAAAAAATAATCATTCAATCAAGTGGCAGCCTACTCCTAAACCGTCCGCACGATTCCGAAGCGCATTAATGCGCCTTTATTTGCGGATGGTCACTCAGCTGCGAATTCTTCTAAACCAGCTTCCCGGCGTTTGCCACAAGATTCTTAAATCTTCGCGCCAGTTCTTCATAGCCATGTAATATATATCAGCTACAACGCTCTCGTCCAGGTCGCTTTCTCTCCGAGTATTGGTATACCACAATCCTGTTAAACCCGGCCGTTGTTCATGCCGGGGCTGCTGCCACTGTTCATCCAATCGGCCGATTTCCTCCGCCGAAAGTGGCCTAACCCCAACTAACGTCAGATCCCCCTTCAATAAATTCCACAGTTCGGGCCAGCGATGGAGGTCAAACCGGGTAAGCCATCGTCCTAACCCATTATAGCTCCCATCTCTCCCTGCTGCATTGAATTGATAAAGCTGAAAAGTAACCTTCTTCGATTCCTCGTTCGAAGTCGGCCGAATAAACTGCTTCTCAACCCGCTTAAAAGCCTTACCCGTTGCCAGCCACAGCAGCAAAGAAAGCGGTATAGAGAAAAGAAAGATCGGGAGAATGACCGGCAAAACCAGAAGAATATCCAAAATACGGCGCACACCCCAGTCAATATTTGACTGGTAGCTCTGGCCCAACAAAAAGTCGTCGGTAACGCGCATATAATCGGCCGTTTCCAGATCAACCACCAGACTCTTATTCACCAGCCGGTGCTCGACATTCACCAGTTGGCCCACATACGTCCCATCAAGAATCGTACTTTGAGCAACAGTCGCCTCATCATCAATGACGACATTCGAGCCAATAACCGTATCCGGCCCCAATTCCACATCCTTGCCAATAAAGCAGTTTTCACCAATATAAACCGGAGGCATCAGACGAGCAGTAGGGTGTATCACCTCATTTCGGCCGACCCAGATACCCTCACTAAATTGACGGCCGTTCAACCCAAAAAATTGCAGCGACGGCCGGGTAGCTTCCTGCTCATCCCAATCCAGATGATAATTCAAAACCGTTTTCTGAGCATCCTGGTAATCCTCAAACGACTGCAACAGATTCCCATATCCAGCCATCTCAAAACAAGAAACACCCAGCCCAGCCTTCGAAATAGCAGGCAAAAGCTCACTGCGAATGTCAAACGCAGTCCGCGCCGGAATCAAATCCAACACCTTCGCATCAAAAATATAGGCGCCAGTCTCCAGTGGCGGCACATCCTTAACCATGCCAGGAAAATCATGCCCAACGGCCGAAAACGCAGCCCGGCTGTCAATCACCGTCGCCGCATTTCCCTCACTTTCGTGATAGGCCAGCGCCGCCGAAATATCCAGGTCAAGCATGACATCGGCCGGTAACACAAGAAACGTATCCGCCAATAAAGGCTGCGACCACTTCAACGAACCGGCCGAACCTAACGACTGGCTTTGAAGAGCATACTCCAAAGAAACACCCCAACGACGGCCGTCTCCAAAATAAGACTCAATCTGGCCCGCCAGATGATACAGGCTGACAACAATATCCTTCACGCCCTGCCGGGCCAACATCTCAACCACATAAGCCATCACAGGCCGGTTCACCATCGGAACCATCGGGCTAGGCATAGATTCAGTCAAAGGAAAGAGCTTTTTCGATTCGCTGGTTGCCAGCAAAATTGCTTTCATCGTAGGTACTGCCACGTTATATCTCTCAATTATGCTGAAGCTGAAGGAACGTCGTTATACAAAGCCAGAATCTTGTCGAACCGCACCATTTGAATGACCTTCAACACATCCTTCGAACAATTTGCGATCCGCAGTTCCCCCGCCTTTTCATTAGCCACACGATTTAATTGCGCCAAAACCGCCAGCCCCGCGCTTGCCAGAAAAACCGTATCCTCAAGGTCCAGAATCAAATTTGGATTCTGCTCCAGAGAAGCCCTACACTGTTCCGAAACATCTGGGGCCGTCTGAGCATCAAGACGGCGGGGCATTTTAATGACCGCCCAACCAGATTCCGCCTCTTCAATGCTGTCAGTCATTTCCGGGGTAGAGACCGTTTGAGACTGGAAGTAGATACCCTTCTGTTCCAACACCGCTTCAACGGTCGGGCTGTACACAAAGAAATTTTCCAGCCGCAAGACAGACAAAGTCCTGGCAATTTCTGATGGAACCGCAGCCAGACACAGCTCGCCGCCCTTTGAACGGGCCTGTCTTGCCAGCTCAATAAGCAGCCCAATAGCAGAACTATCCAGAAAATCAGCCTGGGCCATATTGACAACCATGGTCGGTGTCGTATTCAACGCCTTCTGCCCAATCTCATAAAACGGCTGGTAATTTTCAATCGTTAATCGGCCGCGTATCGTAAGAATCGCCGTATCATTCACAATCACCGCATCATCAATCGGCAGCATCGTCACCGGCTTAACGCCCCGCCGCATAATCCACCACTGCCGCACAAAAAAGGCGCTAAAGGCAACCAGGTCAACCACATAACGCCGCCATAGACGGCGAGGCTCCTGAATAAGCCGGTATAACCATTCAAAGCCGGTAAACTGCATCCATCTCGGCGCTCGTTTCCTGTGACCGGCGATAAAGTCCAGGGTCGCCCCAACGCCAATCATGACCGGAACCGACAGCTCATGGCGGTACATACCAATCCATTTCTCTTGTTTTGGATTCCCAAAGGCCACCAGCAAAATATCCGGCTTCGCTGCCTTAATATCTTCAATAATCGCCGGATCCATATCCAAAACAGAGCCATATGGTGGTGATTGAATCCCCACAATTTGCAAACCCGGATACTGTTCTTGTAAAACCTCCGCCGCTGACGCCGCCACACCTGGGGCGGCCCCCAAGAGATAGATCGAATAACCACATTCGGCCGCTCTCTCCGCCAAACGTGGAATGAGGTCCGAACCGGCCACTCGTTCCGCCAGAGAGACACCCAACAAACGGCCGCCCCACACCAGGGGCATCCCATCTGCCAGCGCCATATCCGACTCTTGCAGCAGATAGCGCAGTTCAGGGTCGCTCATAGCCTTGACCACAAAGTCAGCGTTGACCGTTGCCACCTGATGACTCTTACCAGTCGCACGGCCGTCAACGACAAAACCGTCGAGTCGATCAAGGGTTTGCGCCATATCGAGATTATCAATAGGCACTCCCAAAACAACAACTAGTTGGCGGATTTCTTGATCGCGCTCCATCTTATGCACTGGTTGCGATAACATCCAGCTTCGATTAACTGCCAAGTCAGTTATTAGTAAGCTCCTTTGCCAAATATCATGGTTGGTATTGTTCGAGCCATAATGACAATATCTTTCCAGAGACTCCTTTCTTCAATATACTGAATATCTAATTCAATCCACCGTCTAAACGGCAAATCACTTCGTCCAGAAATCTGTGGCAGGCCCGTTATACCTGGTAAAACATCCAGGCGACGAAGGTAGTCATACTGATACTGTTCCACCTCATCTGGAACCGGAGGCCGAGGGCCGACCATACTCATATCACCCTTCAAGACATTAAAAATCTGGGGAACCTCATCAAGACTTGTTTTCCGCAAGAATCGCCCAACCCGTGTCACTCTCGGATCCTCTTTCATCTTGAACATGACCTCATCCGCATCATTCTGAGCCATTAGCTCATCAAGAAGCGCTTCCGCATTCACATCCATTGAGCGAAACTTATACAGGTTGAACGGCTTACCCCACTTCCCAACACGCTCTTGTTCGAAGAAAATCGGCCCAGGAGAATCTATCTTAATAGCAATCGCTATCAAGATAGAAACCGGCACAGCAATGAACATTCCGGGTATCACAACAATCAAATCAAGGACTCTTTTCAGACTATCCTTGATTTTGTTACGGATAACCAGACTCAACAAGTGGAGCCGCATCCGTCGGATGTCCTGAATCCGGTTAAAATGCTCCTTGTCAAACCTGTCCAGCATACGGGCCGCTTTTTCATCGGCCGTCTTCCGGCTCATTTCGGTCGGGGAATCATTCGGAGTCTGTTCCATCTTGGCAGAAGAAACCGGTTCCTGATTTTTCCGAGTTAGTAGATCATAAGACAGTTGAACGCGCCCAACGGGCGGATATTCCATAGTTATTTGGGATTGCGAGCTGTTCTCACCCATTCTCTATCCTTCTTTCCAAACAGAACACGCCCATATTGAAAAATCTTCCACACGACGTATCCTGGGGCATATAGTAAAGAGAGATAAACATTTCGGGGAGCGCCAGCCAAACGTAAACCAGCAACCAAGTAAAAAACCTGCCCAATGATAATAAAAATAGCAACAAATAGATTCACTCCGGGCAAGTAATACAGAAAGCTGCGTTTCCGTCTAACCGGGCTTTCTCCCGATTGTTTCCGAATTCCAACGGATCGAAACACCGTCAGCACTAAAGCACTTAAAAGACCAATGCCACTAAGTGTCATCAACACCGAAAACGGTGGGATGATATGTTCCATAGCAGCATCAAATAACATAAAACCTCGGCCGTTTCCTCTTTCCAACCACGCCCGCCGCAATAATCGCGGAACATAAGCCCGCGCCATCTGAATCCGTCCCTGTTCCCACCGATCATTTTGCGATTGGGAACCGGACAATGTATCAGGCATCTCCGCCCAAACAACCGCGTCCGGGGCAAAAGTTACCTGCTCGCCATCAAAAACCAGCTTCATGTGCATTTCAATATCCTCAGTAACTGAGGAAGGCCACACATAACGCTTCATAATATCGGCCGAAAAAACCATGCCGTTGCCCTTCAATCCCGCCGATCCTCCCAAAACCATTCGGCCTTGCGGACGCAGATAATGAAGAACAGTCAGAGCAGCATACCGCAGACCCGCGCTCTTCGAACTTTCCGGGTCACGAACCGCATAATAGGCCTGAATAACCCGTTCTCCCCGTCCCAATCGGGCATCCATCACCCGCAAGAATCTTTTAGAAACAACCGTATCAGCATCCAGAATCACCACTGCATCGTGCGGAACGTCGGCCTCAATCAGTTGTTTCATCAACCACTGTAGAGCAAAGCCTTTCCCCCGCTCCACCTCATTCACACGCTCATGAACCTGAACCCCGGCCGAACGAGCGACCTCGGCCGTCCGGTCCGTACAATTATCTGCGACAACATGAATCTCGTAACAATCACTAGGATAATCCAATTGGCGTAGATTTTGCAACAAACTCGGCAGCAGCCGTTCTTCGTTATGGGCTGGTATCAGAATGAGAAAACGATGGAATGGGCCATTCAACCGCCTGGGAGTAAAACGTCTGGCTCGATAGGCAGCCCCCGTCAACAGGAGTTGGTATCCAACAAGAAGGGTTAAGAAACCCTGAAAAACAAATAATAATAAATTCATGCAATAGATACCACCAACGAGCATAAACGAATCAAAGTCTTGGGCAGGCTCCGCCCTTCCGACATAGGATAATTCTTAACAAACTTCTCTTAACGGCCGATCGGCCCCAAAAAGAGCTGGTAATATTGAAACAAGCTAGTCGTTCATCCCACATGGTTGGTTCCGTTGTTAAATGATCCCATGTTCGAGATTTCACTAATACAATCCGTCTAATAGTGTTTATTGTACGACTTCGGTTCAGAAAAGGTTTGACACTCGTCTAACTCGAACCAATCTGGACTTGCTATTGGATGTTTGGTTAAGACCCTGATGAGGTTCAGAGAACTAACAAGGACAGCTTGTTAAATTTATTTTGTAAGAAGAATTCAAATCAATAGGAAAACAATACGAATAGCCTTACTTACATAAGGAAATTGTAGCAAAAAAGAATTACATTTTGAATTACAGTCAAAGGAAGCCATGGCCCAATTTACACCTAAATACACGATGTTTTCTTTATCTGGTGCATAATTTGTGTTATGATTTTGAGAATATCCTTGACCTAGATAGGTTTTTACGTAACTCAAGGTACTCTGGGGTCGGTTGTGCCTAAGAAGTACATTTAGCTTCAAAGGGGAAACTAATGAAACTTCTCGCTCGAAAATCAATCTCTCGTCTCTGCCGCATTTGTTTATTGTTAATTCTCATCATCTCGCCGTTCCTGTTCCGGGTTCAACCGGTTTCGGCCGCACCTGGGATTGATGGCAACCAAACGATCACCGCTGTTGGGGAAGTCGTGAACCTATACGCTCCTGTAACTGCCATCGTTGGCAACGTCGTCACCGTCACCGACATCAACCTGCTGGATGACACCGCCAATGATTACTACACGAACGACGACCTATCCGCAGGTGATATGATCCTCATATACCAGGCTCAAGGGGCAGCATTTACCGATTCCAGCGACACCATGAACTACGGTGCATTCGACTACAACAGCGCCGGGACATATGAGTTCGCCTCCGTTGCCAGCGTTTCCGGCAACGACATCACGGTGGATGACTCTAATTCTCTACCCTACTCTTGTGGGGGCGTTTCCGGCACATACGACACCGTCAACGGCAACGTCCAGGTCATTCGCGTCCCCCAATATGCCAATCTGATCGTCAATGTCGGCGCGTCCATCGTTGGCGGAGACTGGAATGGTACAATCGGTGGCGTTGTTGCCGTCCTCGTCCAGAGTATCCTGACTGTTAACGGGTCCATAGACGTTTCCGGGCAGGGCTTTCGGGGTGGTGTTGTTGAAAATAACAGTCCTTTTCCGGGCCGTGGCACAACCAATTACCGTACAACGAATATCAATGATGGCGCAGAAAAGGGTGAAAGCATCCTGGGATACCAGGCTGTATACGATGTTAATAACGGCCGTTACGGACGCGGCGCACCAGCAAATGGTGGTGGCGGTGGTAATAGCCACAACTCCGGCGGCGGTGGCGGCGCTAACGGGGACAACGGCGGGACCGCTTTTGGACAAGGCCTCCCCGATACCAGCAATTCCGCCTGGGATCCTGCCTGGGACATTGACGATGGTACTGCTGGGGTTGGGGACCCACTGCCATTCTACTTCATCGGCGGAGCTGGCGGTGGCCGGGGAGGCTATTCCTATTCCGCCAGTGACCAGGACGCCCTGACCGTCGAGCCAGGAAACGCCGCCTGGGCCGGTGACAACCATCGCAATGTCGGCGGCTTCGGCGGACGGCCCCTCAACGATGATCCCTCCCTCCGCCTCTTTTTCGGCGGAGGGGGCGGCGCTGGTGATTCCAACAACAACCAGGGAAATTCTGGTGGTAATGGGGGTGGGCTGGTTGTGATAACAGCCTTCACGCTCCTCGGGACCGGACAAATATTGGCAAATGGTGCCGACGTCCCGAACGTGCTCCCACCCAACTATTCAGACGGTAATGGTGGGGGGGGCGCTGGTGGGACAGTTGTCATCGGTGCTTCCTCTGTTGCCGGAGTTACCATTTCGGCCGATGGCGGCAATGGCGGCAGCATAGACGACGGCACTGGTATAGGATGTTTTGACTTCGGGACCGAAGTTTGCACCGTCGGTCCAGGTGGTGGTGGCGGCGGGGGATATGTACACGTCAATACCGCGTTTGGGACTCTGACAACCTCCGTTACCGGTGGCGCAAACGGTATTGATACCAGCGATTTTGTCGGCGAGTTCCCACACGATGGCGCCACCTCCGGGTATGATGGTGCCTCCAACACAACCAGCTTCTCCTTTCCAGGTTGTGCGTCTCCGACCGCCATCGGCTTATCTGGCACCGCTGCGAATAATTCAAATTCGGCCGAAGCCGTAATCCCTGTAATCTTTATCGTATTAATCATAACAACCGCATTGATAATCTGGCGAAGAGAATCCCCTGCTTCTTGATCAGGTAAAACACTTCCCAATTTAGTAATCGTTCTGAATTAACCTGGTGGAGATTGGTTCAATCTTTAGAGATTGAACCAATCTGAAATCGCTAACTTGTTTACGAACGATCACTTAATCTCACTCAATGTGCTTCGTCCGCTCCTGAAAACACAAGAGCGGAAGGGCGGGCGCCCTTCCGCTCAAGCGCAGAACATGGGGTCTAAGAGGAGAAAAGAGGATTCGCTTATAATAATACCGTCAGCTTCTTAACATCCTTTGAACGCCTTGTTAAGAACCAGATAAGGCTCTGTTAACGGTACATTAAATGTCAGTTTAACCGTTAACAGCCAGGCATTGACGCCGAATTAAGCTGGTGGGGCTTCCCATTCTGAATCCATTTCTCTATAAACGCCGGTGGCATTGTATACGGTCCACTCGCAGATATTCGTCACCCGATCGGCCGCTCTCTCCAAATTATGAGCCACCCACTCCAGTTGATTAGACCGCTCCACCATATTGGGGTCATCAGCAGCACACAAAATCAGGTTGCGATAAATCCGAATAAAAAGCTCATCAACTTCACTATCCATTGCCGGAATTTCTTGAGCCAGTTTTGCATCTCGCCTGCTGGCAGAATCCATAGCACGGTGAAGCATAAACCGCGTCTTAGCCGCCATTACCGGTAATTCAGACAAAATATTTGGAATCGGTTCCGGCCCCAAAGTCAATCCAACCCGTGCAATCCCCTTAGAATAATCATTAATACGCTCCAATTCCCCCACAATTTCAATAATGCTGGCGATGAGACGCATATCTCGTGCCATCGGCTGTTGGGTAGCGATCAACAACAAAGCGTCACTAACAATAGAGATGCGTTCCTGATTAACCGCCTCATCACCTTTGATAAGGCGTTGAGAACCAATCATGTCCCGCTTAAAAAGCAGGTCAACCGCCTCAACAATATTTTCCTCAACCTTGCTGCCCAGCGCTAACATCCTGTCCTGCAATCGTTGCAAGTCGCGTTCAAAGTTTCCTCTTATCATGGCAAAACCTCAGTTTTAGACATATTTTGGAAATTGACCTTCACCGCAAGAAATGTTACAGAGTTCTCCCGGAGATGCCGGGAACAAACACATTCGCACCTTTGCGTGAGACGTCAAATTTCCGATACCCATCAACATTTAGCCGAAACGGCCGGTAATATACTGTTCTGTCAGCTCGTTTTCAGGATTAGTAAACAGATCGTTCGTCTCGTTAAATTCAACAAGATATCCGGCTCGGTCCTGGTCCATATTAAAGAAAGCCGTGTAGTCAGATGCACGCGCTGCCTGCTGCATATTGTGGGTCACAATGATGATCGTGTAATCCTTTCTGAGTTCTTGAATCAGTTCTTCAATGCGTAACGTGGCGACAGGATCGAGTGCCGAGGTTGGCTCATCCATTAAAATGATGTCTGGCTTTACCGCGATGGTGCGGGCAATACAGAGGCGCTGCTGCTGTCCACCTGAAAGTGAATAACCACTTTCATTCAACTTGTCCTTCACCTCATCCCACAAGGCCGCTTGCCGCAGTGAGCTTTCTACCAATTCATCCATATCCCCTTTGTAGCCATTGATGCGGGCGCCCCAGGCCACATTTTCATAAATCGACTTAGGAAATGGATTTGGTTTTTGGAACACCATACCAATGTGGCGCCGAATTTCTACCGGGTCCACATCGTTGTCATAGATATTGTTACCGTGGTAGAGAATTTCGCCTTCGACACGAGCCGTACTTATCAGGTCGTTCATGCGATTAAATGCCCGCAGTACGGTACTTTTGCCACAGCCAGAAGGGCCGATAAAAGCGGTGATGGCGTGCGGTGTTACTTTGATTGAGATGTCCTTCACGGCACGAAAGCTGCCATAATAAACGTGCATGTTTCGCGCTTCGACGGCCAGATTGCCGTTGCTAAAGCTGTTTGGATTTTGCGCCATATTAATTAGCTCTCCTTGTATTGCGATTGCGGAATAGAATGGCGAAGGAATTCAGGCCGATCAACAGTACCAGACAATTGCACCTTATACCGGCCCATTATGTTGTCACCTGCGTTTTTCGGCCGATTGCGCGGGCAATCAATGTCAGAAGCAAGACCAGCAGCATCAGTTCAAGAGCACCGGCCCAGGCTCTGGCGTGGGCCGGCTCAAACGGGCCACGAGCCTCATTAAAAATGATCAATGGCAGAGCCGCTTGCGGGCTACCCAGTAATTCGGGTACGATCTTGAAGGCGCCGAGGGCCGTGAGTAGCAGCGGGGCCGTTTCTCCAGCAGCGCGGGCCACGGCCAGCATAGAAGCGGTGATCAAACCATTGCCCGCCGTAGGCAGCACGATCTGCATGACTACCTGCCAGCGTCTGGCTCCCAGGCCGTAAGCAGCGTTGCGCAGGTCGTCGGGAACCAGCCGAATGACCTCTTCAGAGGCGCGAGCAATAATCGGGATCATGAGCAAACTCAAAGCCAATCCACCTGCCAGCGTAGAGAAACCGCCGCCACCTTGAACAAGAATTGTATAGATAAACAAACCGACAAAGATGGACGGTACGCCGGTCATCACATCGGTGAAAAATTGGATAAATGGAACCAGCTTACTCCCGGAGTATTCCACCACATAGGTCGCCGTAGCGATCCCTAACGGGACGGCAATAATAGAAGCAATCAAAACCATATACAGCGTGCCAATCAGGCCGTTCAAGTAACCGCCGCCTTCCCGGATTAGCGAGATATTCTGAACCGAGGTCAGAAACTCAATGTTCATTGCGCTGGTGCCGCGCCGGATCACCTCAAACAGGATCAAGGCCAGGGGAATCAGCGCCAGCAGGATGGCTAAGAATAGAACGCCTTCCATGATTCGGTTCTTAAGTTTGCGGGCAGCATAGTTCTTGGACATGTCACCAATTTCAGCAGCGTTAAGAGTAACTTGTTCTTGGCTAGTATTTGTTTCCGTCGTCGTGATACTCATACGGCAGCATCTCCTGAGATACGGCCGCCGGTGGCCCAGATGACCAGCCTGGCAACCATATTGACGATTACGGTAATCACAAAAAGAACAACACCAACACCAAGCAGCGCTCTGATAGTCTCAGGCGAGGCTTCCTGAAATGTGATTGCAATCACGCCTGCCATAGATTGCCCACCCTGAAAGAGGGTAGTTGGCATACGCTCTGAACCGCCGATCAGCATCGCAACTGCAACGGTTTCACCCAGGGCGCGACCCAATCCGAGCATGGTCGCCCCGATGATCCCCGGCCTTGCCCTGGGCAAGACGATGTGGCGGATCATCTCCCAGCGGGTCGAGCCGAGGGCATAAGCCCCTTGTATTTCGATAACGGGCGTTTTTGACATGACTTCGCGGGCGACGGCCGTAATGATCGGCAGCACCATGATCGCCAGCACAATACCGGCTGTGACGTAGTTATAGGTTACAACCGGGGTTCCCAAAAAGGGGACCACCTCCCCAACTGAATCAGCAACGAGTTTCAACACCGGGCGAACGAAGATCGGGACAAAGAAAAGCAGCCCCCACAAACCGTAGACCACGCTTGGTACGGCCGCTAATAGATCAATGGCATAGGCCAGGGGACGGCCGATGGCCGGCCGCGCAATATTGGTCAAATAAAGGCCACAGCCAACAGCCAGCGGAACAGCAATTAAGAGAGCAATACCGGAGGTGATCAAAGTACCCAGAATGAACGATAAAGCGCCGTATGAACCGGTTATTTCAGTTCGGGAGATACCGGGATCCCAGTCGGCGCTGGTGATGAACGACAGGCCGGAGTGCGCAAACACCGGCCAGGCATTTATCGTTGTTGAAATAAGCATGGCAGCGAGAATGATTAAAACACTCGCACCAGCCAGGGCCAGGGCACGTTGAAACCAGGCATCCTGTGTAGACTTTCCTCTACTAATTACTGGCCTTTGGTATGCATTTGCGTCAGAACTCATAGAGCTTCCTTTCGCCTAATAAGAGTAAACACAGGTGGGGCTTATAATAAGCCCCACCTGTGGGTCAGGCAAGATGATAAACAGCGTTATTTAGTTTTCCGAATTGATCAGAGCCACTTTTTCGAGCGCACGCGCTTGCAGTGAATCGGGCAGCGGCGAGTATAGCAATTCCGTGGCCAGGGCATCGCCTTCGGTCAGGTCCCAGGTGATCCAGTCCTTGAGGGCCGCAGTCGTGCCATCGTCATAGCCACAGGTCCAGGCCAGGAGCCAGGTCGCGCCGGCGATAGGATAGCCTTCGCCGCCGACATTCAGGATGTTGAACCGCAGGTCATCGGGGATGGAGATACCATCAGCGGCGGCGGCGGTCGATTCCAGAGTTGGAGTGACAGCATTGCCATCATCGTTGACCATATCAGCAACCGGAATGCCGTTGGTCAGGGCGTAGGACAGTTCAATGTAGCCAACTGCACCGGGATTCTGCTGAATCTGGGCAGCCACACCGTCATTCTTCTCACCACCAACGGAGCTGGGGGCAGGCCATTCGACTTCTTTGCCCGCGCCCACATTGTTGGCCCATTCGTCAGAAACGCTGCTCAAATAGGTGGTGAAGATGCTGGTCGTACCGGAACCATCGGAACGGTGGGCAACGATAATATCCTCAGAAGGCAGGTCTACACCAGCGTTCAGTTCAGCAATCGCCGGGTCATCCCAACTGGTAATATTGCCCAGGAAGATGTCGGCCAAAACCGGCCCGGAGAGGGTCAGTCCATCGACGCCATCCAGATTGTAACCAATAGACACTGCGCCAAACACGGTCGGGATGTGTACCGGTTCACAGCCACGAGCATCAGTAGCTGCAGCAAGTTCCTCATCGGTGAGAAACGCATCGGACGCGCCAAAGTCGGTCTGCTGCCCGATGAACTGTTCAACACCACCACCGGAACCGATGGACTGGTAGTTGATGCTCATATCGGGTTGGACATTGCTGGTGTACTCGGCAACCCATTCCAGATAAATCGGGGCCGGGAAAGACGCGCCAGCCCCCAGCAGTTCGCCGGAGAGCATCGTAGTTTCTTCACCAGATGCTTCAGTTGACTCCCCCATTTCCTCTCCATTATTCGACGCACTCGTCGCAGACGACTCCGGAGTATTTGTTGTATCCTCTTTTCCACCTGAACAGGCAGTAAAAATCAAAGCGAGTAACAATAAGATAGATAGAAACTTAAGTCGCATTCTCTCCTCCAAAGAATAAAGTTAGTTTTAATTACCACTGTCAGACACCAATTTCGCCAGCACCCTGTATTTCTAACAACTGCTTGAGCGTTTATTTTGTATCTTTCCTGGCTTTGAGGGTCTTTCCTTTTCCTTCCAAATTAACCCAGGCACAATGGCACATGTTAATGTTTTCACAATGAAGGATAACAACGACTATTTAACGGCCGTTCAACTTATTGTTAATATCAAGCTATGGTTTTGTTAATAGATTGTTAAAACCCCTAAATTTGCCCCAAACTGTGGATAACTTTCCCCATCTAAGGATTCGTGTAGATTCGTGGTCCCTCTTAAAGGAGTTGCCCACCCCACCTTCAAGCCGTACAATGAGGACGGTCACTTCGAGAAAACTCTATGAATCGTTTTTTATATATCGCCATTGGCGCAGCCCTAGGGGCAAACGCCCGCTACCTTGTTGGGCTTTGGGCAGCCAACCGCTTCGACGCCGGTTTCCCCTACGGAACCTTCATCGTAAACGTCACCGGCAGCTTCCTGCTCGGCTTTATTCTCACCCTGGCAACCGAAAGACTGACCATATCCCCGGAAACCCGCCTGCTCCTGGCCGTCGGCTTTCTAGGCTCCTACACCACCTTTTCCTCCTACTCCGTAGAGAGCCTGGGGCTGCTCCGAGACAGCGGACTCTGGCCCGGTCTCCTCAACATCATTAGCAACAACCTGGTTGGACTCCTCTGTGCCGCCATTGGCGTCTACCTGGCCCGATTATTCGGCCGTTAAAGCGGCAAAACCCAAATAGTATTAAAATAACGCTCACTTTCAACTTTTAACTTTTAATAAAAAACCAATCCGAGAGAACAAAAATGCAACTACAAGGAAAAGCTGTTCGAGTCACAATCTATATTGGTGAAAGTGACCGCTATCATGGCAAAGCATTGTACATGGCCTTGTTAGAACTACTGCGCCATGAAGGGGCATCAGGCGCAACCGTTCTGCGTGGGTTAGCCGGTTTTGGCGCTCGCAGCCGCATTCACACAGCCACAATCCTCACCCTCTCCGAAGACCTTCCACTATGTATCGAATGGGTTGACCGCCCAGAATTAGTCGAACGACTCATGCCCCAAATCCGCACAATGGTAGATGACGGACTGATCACCCTCGAAGAGATAGACGTTGTTCAATATGCCCCTGGTCGCCGCCCCGATCCGCTGGCACAACCCGTCCGCAACATCATGGGAACAGAAGTCACTACGGTAGCCCCGGACACCTCGGTAGACGAGATCGTAACCCTCCTTTTACGTCGCAGTTATCGCAGCGTCCCGGTCGTCAACCAGGATCGCTGCATTCTCGGAATCATCACAGATGGGGATCTCTTAAAGCACACCGGCATCTCGACCCGGCTCGACTTACAAGAAGTTCCCACCGGCCAACAGGTCAAACAACAAATAACTTCCCTTCAAGAGCAAGAAAAAACGGCCGAAAACATCATGACAACCCCCGTTATCACCGTCAACGATACCGACACCGCCCGTCAGGCAGTAGACCAGATGGTGGCCCACAGCCTGAAACGCCTGCCCGTTGTCAATACAAAGGGACAGCTTGTTGGTTGGATCAGCCGGGTAGACGTCCTTCGGACATTGGAATACAACCACCTCCCCACCCGATCCACTCGTCAGCGCCACCAGGGCAGCACCATCGCCGAACTCATGTATCGAGACGTTCCCACCGTCAGTCCAGAGGCAGACCTGGATCAAATCTTGCACGTTCTGGAAGCAAACTCCTACCGTCGGGTCGTTGTCGTTGATGAAACACAAGGCGTCGTCGGCATCATCACCGATGGCGATCTCCTGCGCCGCAGCCAGCGAAGTGGACATCCGAGTCTGGTGATGAGGCTCCGAAATCTCGTCACCGGAAAACAAGAACAGACCCAGCTATTAGACAGCAGCGAAACAGCAGCCGATCTCATGACCACCCCCATCACCACCATTTCCCTCGACGCCCCCCTCACAGAAGCCCTCCACCTGATGATGGATCACCACATCAAGCGGCTTCCAGTCGTAAATAAAGACGGCCGACTCGTTGGCCTCCTCGGTCGCGGCAACCTCCTTCGCGGCTTATTATAAACAAACCTTCATACCGCCGCGTCAAATCTTCTAACGCAGCGTACAGCTTACTTCCGCAGCTGCATCCTCACTGAAAGCAGGGGCGGTATAAAACGAATAACGGCCGCCCATCTCATTCTCATCCCGCAAAAACGGACAGGTAAAGCCCAACTGCACCGGCCGGTCCGTGACCACCCAATTCACCATCGCATCCGAAAAGACACAAGCCACACCAACACCCAATATCTGGCTGTACTCACAGATCCGAAGCACCTGCGGCCGCGCAGCAGGCGGTACACTGCACGTCAGCAGCACCGGCTCGCCAGGGGTACAGGAGAACAATTCAGGGGTAACAGGTTGGGCCGCTTCCGTTGCCAAAGGCGTACTCGTACCGCCACTTTCGGCCGTTTCAACCACTGGCTGCGGAACCTCCGTAAAACCACAGTTTCGCAGCGGCCCTAAATAGCTTGAATTACATGGCTCAGTCACGAAACCGCCCGTTGGCGCAACGAAAATTTCGGCCGAACCCACATTATTATCAAAATAATTATTCACAAACTCACATTGCGGCCGTTGGATCGGCTGTCCATTCTCCGTTAACAAGCCGCTTGGCTCAAAAGCCGGATTCCCATTTTCATCCCGAATAATCATCCCTTCACAAATGAACTGATCCGGATTAAAGACAAAGCCCAAATCAATCGTCTGTTCCTCAGGAATCTCAAAATCAGTAATATCAATCCACTGGCAGTCCAGCCCCGCCACATATTCATCCACCCACCCTGCCTGCACCCCCTGATTAAGACAGGTAAAAGAGTGCGTTAACGGTGAAAACTCATTATTGCTGTAACGGTTCGTGCTTTCGACACAAAAAGCCTGCTTACTGGAAATCGCATCACTGGCATCATCTAACGAAAACTCGCCATATCCCTGAAAGTGAAAATGATCATGGCAAGAATTGTACTGGAAGAAGTTAGCGAGGGGGTTATTGGACGCAACCGGGCCAACGCTCAACGCCTCCGCCCCCAAATTATGAACAGTTGCCTTAAATTGCAGCAGCCGCCGCCAGCCACTTCCCCCCACGCATCCTTCAACTAATCCACAGGAATCCGGTGGAAAATAGCGGTAAATCACCCGGTAATCTTGCAAATCGTCAGAAATAACGGCCAAATCCGGCGCATCCAACTGAGTCACTTCACCCACCCGAACATCATCGGCCAGATCATCATCCCACGCCAGCCGCCGGAAGGCCATCTGAGTCTCAACCGTTCCCGTTGCCCTTTCCATCGCGTCAATGCAGTCCTCTTGGGGCAGTTGAAGCCGATGACAACCGCCAGGGCCGCCGCTCTGAGCGACGCAGGTATGGTCAAAAAATATCCAGGCATTCTCTGCGTCATAGCTGTTGGGTGGAAAACCACTTTCGTTCAAGCAAGCGTTGTCAGTACGTTGGAAAAGATAATCCGGATCCATTGGCAAGATATATGGCTCTTCCCAAATCCCATCTGCCTCTGCAAGTTGGGGTTCGGCAATGCCAGGAGAAGCATCATCTGTCAACAAGGTACTGTGAAAAGTGAAATCAACCACCACAACCTTCAAATCACCTATCTCCTCGACAGCAGGCCCGTTCGGATCAAACTCAAACTGCCACAATTCCTGCGGTGGTAAAGGAAGCTGCCCCTTACCCGGATAAACAAAGTTCCGAAAATTCAGACGGTGCATCGTATAACGCACCTGATTGCGGGCTAACTCCGTCCAATGGCTTTCCGGGGCATCTATCAATGCCTGAGCAATCCGTTCCTGGCTGGCTTCTGGATAACCGTTCAAGACAACTCCCACCCGGCTTTCCATCTGAACCGCGATCAATGCTCCATCCTTATCCGGCAAGATCAGGGCTGTTGCCGTCGGAACCGGCGTTTCCTCCTCGGCCGTTTCTGTTGGTGCCGGTGTTTCCTCTTTCGGTCCTGCTGGTTCGGCCGTTTCTGGACTCGTTTCGGCGACCTCCGTCGCCTCTTCCGTTTCCACCAATTCCGTTGGGCTGAAAGTCGGCCGTATCAGCATCCCCGTTGCCTGTTCCTCCGGCACGGCTTCCATCCCGCCGCTAACCGAGACAATAATTGCACCGATAACCAGCAACCCAAGGAC
>JBAPRX010000041.1:0-2849 GCA_049281335.1 Promineifilaceae bacterium (SeqCode) | reverse complement strand
CGCATTCGCCACCCCCTCCATCAAAGCGCTGACCGCTTCATTGATCAGGCAGCAAATAATTCGACCGCGCACCAGCCCCGGCCCATCCGCCACCCGAATCGCTTCATAATGAAGCCCCTGCCAGAATTCAGCCGCTCGTTTCATGGAAGACTCGGCCGTTTGCAGCCCCGGTGCAATCTCAACCAGCCCTTCCGGCCCAATTGGCGGCATCAGGCCAAAGCCAACAACCCGCTCCGGTCGTGGAACCCAGGAAGCGGCTTGGGTCGTGCTGGTTGCTAGAGCAGAGGTCAAAATTAACGCCTTATACGGCACGGAGTCACTCAAAGCCAGCAAAAGCTCATTCTTAGCCGCCGCCGACTCATTGTGTAGTTCAATAACCACCTCTACATCAGAGCTGTTTTCCATCAAATAGCCGCTTTCAATCGCTCCCAGGAAATCTTCCACCAGAAAAGTGTGGGTCTCATGTCCCGCCGCCACACACAGCCCCGTGACATCTTCCACAAATGGCAGTTCCCCGGCCACAACAACCTTCATCAAATCCTTCCTCCGTCTTCCTTTACATAATCCAAAGAGCGTGTTATCCTTATGATAGGCGAAAAGGATAAATGGAACTTCAAGCAGTCACCGGTCAATTGTACATCATTAACGGCGCTCTCCAAGACCCCGGCACAGTTCCTGGGTTGCTGGCCCAATCGGTTCCCGCCAAAGCAGCCAGGGGGCGTCAACAAGACTTTCTCTTTGTCCATCTAACCTTAACCGGTCAGATAGACGAAACGGCCGATCTCTCCAAAGGTCTGCTCAATTCCATCAGCAACATCTTCTACCAGACCCCCGGCAGTGTCACCGCCGCACTGCGAAAAGCCATCATCGAAACCAACAAAGAACTCCTGGGCTACAATCTCAGCGGCGAAAACAAAGCCTTTGAAGGGGCCATCACCTGCGCCGTTTTGCGCGGCCAAGAGTTATACATGGCTCAAACGGGAGAAGCCTTCTCCCTCATTGGTCACAACTTCGGTGTCGAACGGCTGCCCGCTTCCCAGCCCAACCGCATCACCCCCATGGGGCGGACGGCTGGTTTGGACATTCGCTACTTTCACAACTGGCTTCAGCCCGGCGACATCCTGATGTTGACCGATCCACGACTGGGGGTTCTGACAACCGAAGCCCTTAGCCCGGCCCTCATTGATACCGATGTGGCCGGAAGCCTGGAAGCCTTAACGGCCGCAATTGGCTACAGCTCCGGCCGAGTCATGGTCGTCGAATTCACCGACGAAGCGCCCGACTACATAGCCGATGTAAACCGGCCTTCCTCCCCAACTGGAACAGAGTCACCCTCCTTATCCCTACCCCTCAACCGCCCGCTCCGCGAGGGGACTGCCCAATCAACGGCCACTCCCGTTTACCGCTCACCGCTCACAACTGGTGTCAATGTAGATGTCGAGTCGGCCGAAATCACCGCTCGAAAAGCCACTTCCCAGGCCGCCTCTGGCCTTTCTCGCGTTACAGCCTGGCTCGCCAGATTTCTGGAAAGACTCAAACCACCTCAGACGGCCGAAGAGGATCAAACTGGCTGGGTCTTACCCGTCACGCTCGCCGTCGCAATCCCCATAATCATCGCCGTCATCGTCAGCTTTGTTTTCCTTCAACGAGGCCAGGTGATACGCTTTGCCGAAATCAAAGAAGAGATAAACCAGAGTATGGTAGAGGCCCGTGCTGCCGGAAACGATATAAGCACCGCCACAGAGCAGTATAACCAGGTATTGGTCCTGGCTGCTGAAGCAGAAAAGCTGCGGCCGAACGACCTGGAAATCGAGCGGCTCCGCAGCGAGGCTTTATCCGAACTCGACTCATTGGGTGGCATCGGCCGTTTAGATGCCCGAATCCTCTATCAGTTCAGCAGTGGAACCATTTTGACCTCTATCGCGTTGGGAGACGAACTAAATGGTGACATCTACCTGATCGACTCTGGCAACGGCATCGTTTACCGTCAGGATACCGATGACACCTATGAAACCTTCCTGACTGAAGAGCCAGAGGTCATTTTCTTTAATGAACAGGCCGTTGGCAGCCATGTCGTTGGGCAGCTTGTAGACCTGATGTGGCGTCCACACGGTCAATCCGTCAGCCGGGATGGATTGGCCGTTTTAGATACTGAAGGGACGTTAATTTCCTACTTCCCCAACTTCTCCGACAGTCGGGCCATTCCGCTTGGTCTGGCAAGCGATTGGGTACGGCCGACCCAAATCACCAGCTTCGACGAACGGCTCTATGTCTTAGACCCAGGTTCACAAGAAATCTGGCGATACTTCCCCGATGGCGACAATCTGGTCCTGAACGATGACCAGCGAGTCGTCACCTTCAGCAACAATCCCGACCTCGGCAAAGTGATAGACATGGCAATCTACAGCGAGGATGGCAGTATTATCCTGCTTTACCAGGACGGCCGTATCCGCCGTTACGCAGACGGCCGTCTATTGTGGGACGAATCAGAACCATTGAGCAGCGGCATGGACACGCCTCTCATTGCTCCAACCGCCATAAAAATTGCCGGTCGTGGCCTAAACTCCTCCATCTTTGTGGCCGATCCTGGCAGCGCCCGCATCATCCAGTTAAGTTTAGGCGGCACCTTCCTGGCCCAATACAAAGCCCTTGACGAAGCCGGTCTCGAACTCTTTTCCAGAATCTCCGACATGGCCGTTCTGGAAACCCCCCTCCGCGTCTTCGTCACCGTCGACAACAAACTCTACCTAGCCTCCCAAGAATAACCCGCCCGTAACCTGGTGATTGATTAGTGATGAATGATTGGAAATTCCCAATCCCCCAATCACCAATCCCCCCAACCACCAATC
>JBAPRX010000040.1:0-15142 GCA_049281335.1 Promineifilaceae bacterium (SeqCode) | reverse complement strand
CGCATAAGCTGCCATTGGCACAATGGCATCCCGCACCAAACGGCTCTCTGCCTGCCAGACCGCCTCAAATCCCTTTTCCTCGGCATACTGTACCAGTTCAATTGCCTCATCCAATAGGTGAGCATCTTGCAAATATAATGCGACTCTATCCTGGGCCATCCACAATCTCCTCATGTCAATACACGATTTGCCAAATCGTGCTGCAATTTTCTCCCCTATTTTACCCAATACCCCCATAAAACACGATTCCCGGAGGGTAATTTATATCGGTACCTGCCGGGAATTAATTCAACTATGATGAGAAAATTATCAACAGCTTTCACAAATGACGCGGACAGTCATCTTATCCTTCGTGAAAATTCGTGTTCATTCGTGGCTGAACGTATGCGCTCCCTACGCCATCTCAAGAACCGGTTGGGGATTCATGGCAACATATGTTTTCCAATCTTCCATAGTGTCCAGGTCAAATTTGATGCCGGGGGCGTGAATGATGCGCCGGGTCATGCCCAGCCGCTCCGCTTCGTCCAGGTGGCGTTGGAAGCTGTTTTCGCCGAACCGGAAGGTGAATCCGGTTGGCGGAGACAAAACAAGGGCGTTGGTTCCTTCCTCATTGTGGTCGGAACAGATGGTAATAGCCCGATTCTGCAAATGGTAGCCGTTTCCGTTCCCATTTCGGCCGTTCGACCCCACCCCATTAATCATCATTTCCACGTCTGCCGAGGTTAGAAACGGCAGGTCAGAGGGCAGGATAAGGACACTGTTGGCCTGTTGGGCGATGGCAATATGGGTTGCCCGTGTCAAAGCCATATTCAGGTCTTGCTTATCAGATTCGCTAAAGGTTAGTGCCCCATATTGACGAGCGACCTTCAAGACGGCCGGATCACGGCTTACAACCAATGTTCGAAAAATACTTTTGACCCCCTCTAATACCTCCAAAGTGTGACCCAACATGCTGCGAGTCAGTGCTGCCCGTTCATCCGCCGAAAGAATGTGTGACAGGCGGCTTTTACCATAACGTAACGGTTTGACGGGAATAATTGCCCATATTATCATTTTATTCAAAACTCCAATCCAATGCGTACTGTAAGATATTGGCGGCCAGGGTTAAACGGTCAGCCCGGTTGTTCATCAACGTATCTAATTGTAAGAATGTTGGATGGGAATCTCTGGTCAGGCGTGGATCCCGTTTGTCGTAAACGAAGAGATCCAATAATTCGCCGTAATAATCGGCGACTGCTTCCGGTGATACATTCATTCCCATTTCCACCATCATTTTCGCGGCTGGTCCTTTTACCGCCCTCCCGCCAATGATGGGGCTGACTGCTATGACCATTTCTGGTATATCGTTGACCATTTCCCGAATGGGATAAACATTAAGTATAGGATTAATACTAACGAAAGGATTCGACGGCGCAATAGCGACATAGTCCGCCTTTTGCAATGCGGCCGTTACCTGCGGCGTCGCCCGAACATCTTCAGGAAGGTGGATTTTCTTGACAACTGGCTGCCATTGACGCGCCACAAACCAGTTTTGGAAGGGCAATATCCCTTCCTCCGTTTCAATCATTGTCGGTGCAGGATCATTGCTCATTGGTAGTATTGTTGTAGTAACACCTAAATAACGAGAAAGTTGTTCAGTTGCTTCCGTTAAAGTTCGGCCGTTTGCCAGCAAATGGCTGCGTGTCAGATGGGTTGCCAGGTCAAGATCGCCTAGTCGAAACCAATCCGGGCCGCCAAGACGGCCGACTTCTTCCATCGTGCGCCAACTTTCCCCAATCCGACCCCATCCCGTATCAGGATTGGCAACCCCGGCCAGGGTATAGAGAACAGTGTCCATATCTGGACTGATATACAGTCCCATGTGGCTAAAATCGTCCCCCGTATTCACGATGATGGTCAGGTCTTCCGGGGCAACAAGCTGGGCAAATCCATCAGCCAGCTTGGCGCCGCCAACGCCACCAACAAGTAATACAATTTTTAGGGACTCAAGTCTGGATTTTAGCTGCCGGAGTTGGGTATCGGAGTGCGTTTTTGTTGGCATATGCTCTAACTTTAGCACAACTTTTTTTGAATGTATAGTTCGCTCACTCTGCGTTTAGATGACTCGTTTGTTACATAGCCACCGAATAAATTCGGCGTCTGAGATACAAAACCTACTAAATAAGGTTGACATAATGTCGAAATTGCCACTCAAATAGCGCGTTTTAACAAGCTTCTTGCCTCAGCCTGGAGGATTTATCCCCAGGCTTATTAAAACACATACTGCGCCACTGCCTCCGCCATTGTCACCACCCCGGTCACCATGGCCCGTTCATCGAAGTCAAAGCGGGGATGGTGGTGGGGATGGTCGAAGCCTTTTTCCTCGTTTCCCGCCCCGATGAAGAAATAGCAGCCCGGAATCTCTTCCAGAATAAAGCCCATATCCTCAGAAGCCATCGTTCGGGTTTCCAATACATTTTCTGCGCCAACCACCTTGCCCGCCGCTTGCCGCACAACGGCCGATGGCTCTGAAGCATTTTGTACCGCCGGAACAATGGCAATCGTCTCCATATGGGCCTCGCAGCTAAAAGCAACGGCCATATTCCGGGCCATTTCCAGGATGCGACGGTAAATCATGCGGTGCAGACCGGTGTCGTAGCTGCGAACCGTTCCCTTCAGCAGTGCCTGATCCGGAATGACATTAAAAGTCGTTCCGGCCGTTATCTGGCCGATGGAAACGACAACACTGTCCTGGGGGTTGACATTGCGGCTGACAATACTTTGCAAGGCAGCAATAATGTGGGCCGCTGCCAGAATCGGATCAACGGCCAGATGAGGAGCCGCCCCGTGACCACCCCTGCCCTGAACCGTTATCGTAAAAACGCTGGAAGAGGCCATACAGGGGCCGTCAACCACCCGAATCTTGCCAAATGGCGAAGGCGTCCAGAGGTGCATGGCAAAGGCTACATCCGGCTTCGGATGATCCAGAACCCCATCGGCCATGACCGCCAGCGCACCGCCCAGCCCTTCTTCGGCCGGTTGGAACAGGAATTTCAGCGTTCCGGCCATCTCTTTTTGATGACCAGCCATGATGTCGGCCAGCGCCAGCCCCATTGCCGTATGGCCGTCGTGGCCGCAGGCGTGCATCACCCCCGGATTTTGAGATATGTAGGGGATGTCGCTCAATTCTGTTATTGGCAGGGCATCCATATCGAAGCGGAGCATGACAGTCGGCCCTGGTCGGTCGCCTTCTAACAGGCCGACCACGCCGGTCTGGCCCACTCCGTGCTGCACTTCCAAACCCAATCGGGTTAATTTGTCGGCCACAATTCCGGCCGTTCTTGTTTCCTGAAAACCTAACTCCGGGTAGCAGTGGAAGTCCCGCCGGACCCGGACCATCTCCTCAAACCTGCTTTCGGCCGCTTTTTGCCAATCTCTATCACCGCTCATAACGCGCCTTTTAAGGCTGCCCGCTGATAGGTAATTAACTGTTCGATGCCATCTGAAGCAAGCCCGACGAGTTCGTCGAGATTTTTCATTGAAAAGGGGGCTTTCTCGCCGGTTCCTTGAATTTCAACGACCTCCCCCTCGGCCGTCATCACCAGGTTCAAATCCACCGCCGCCGCCACATCCTCCTCATAAGCCAGGTCAAGCAGGATCGCTTCTTCGACAACACCGACGCTGATGGCCGCAATCTGGTGGCGAATGACATCGGCCGACATCTCCCCCCGTTCAATCAATGGCTGCAAGGCCAATCGCAGCGCCAGCCAGCCGCCGGTTACGGCCGCTGTTCGGGTTCCGCCATCAGCCTGCAAAACGTCACAATCAATGATGAACTGGCGAGGGCCAAGCGCCCGCAAATTGACCGCCATCCGCAGACTACGGCCGATCAGCCGGGAAATCTCCTGAGTTCGTCCTTTCGGCCAGCGTTGTTCTCGTTGAACCCGGCGGGACGTGCTGCGGGGCAGCAGGGCGTATTCGGCCGTTACCCAGCCTTGCGGCTCCGGCTGGTTGCGGAGCCAGAAAGGGAGATTTTCGTCCAGAGTCGCATTGCACAATACGTGGGTATCGCCGAATTTAGCCAGCACAGAGCCTTCGGCGTATTTACTGTATCCAATTTCAAATTCAATGGGGCGTAATTGGGCCGGGGTGCGGCCGTCTTTTCTAATCATGCCGCCCATTATAACGTTCCTCTCCGGCCCCGGCACAGTTTAAAGCTGGTACTTAGGTCACCGGGGCATTCCGTCATTCGGTATGCCTTATCACTCTGTTCCCCGGTATGCCTTCACGATCTCTTGCAGCCGCAATTCAACTCTCGAAGGTGGTAAAACTGGCGGCATGGGGACCTCCATTCGATTGTATAATGCTCGCTCAATACTTACGCCCAGGTCAATCCTGTTGGGTAATTCATAGCGGCGGGACAGGAAATTTTCGGCCATCTGAATATCAGAATCGGTCAATTTTTCCAGCGGTAAGCCGGTTGGATTTTCGAACGGTACTGCATTTTCAAGCGGAGAGCGGGTTGTCGCAATTCTTGTTTCCAGCGCCAGACTGTCCAGAGTCACCTTCTCTCGTTCCCATACCACGATGGTTCCGGCGGCCAAATCCCCCAAACGACGCGACTGGCTGGTAATGAACATCGTCACCACCCCAATCCCATAGGAAACGGGAAGAAAATCAACAAACCGGATCAGGTTGCGAATAAGCGATTCGGACAGGCTGATCGGTGTTCCATCCACCCGGATCACTCGCAATCCAACCCACCGTTTGCCCGGTGTCTGACCACCCCAATTCATTTCAAAAAAGATGTAGTAGCCCCAAAGGATGACAAAGGAGATGAGGCCCAGGGCAGCCACAATCCAATTCGCCTCCAGCCCAACCAAAAGCAGGAAGACCAGATTAACAATGACCAACATGACAACGATGATGATCGTATCAACCAACGCTGCCATAAAGCGGGAACCTATCCCGGCAATTTCATAACCAAAGACAACATTTTCAGGGGTGTCAATGTTCAGTAGTTCGTCTAAATCCATATACCGACTCTCTCATGCACCCCACTGCCCCTTACCGGCCATATTTAGAGCTTCAGGACATGCGCTGCATTTCTAATAGCTGTACCGTTACATCCATAGTATAATCTGACCATTCTTTTAGAGCCATATGATACTATGAAAGTTGAGAAATTTTACGAATCTCGTCAGTCCGACTGGAAAAAGCTGTCTGTTTTGCTGCACAAGGCGCAGCCCGGTATTCAACGCCTCTCTCCTGAAGAGGTTGACCAACTCGGCCGTCTTTATCGAGCAGTTACCTCTGACCTGGCCCTGGCCCAACGAGATTTTCCCCAACACAAAGTCACAATCTATCTGAACCAACTGGTCGGCCGTTCCCATGCAACCATCTATCGCCACGAACCGCTGGCGCTGCGACGGCTCATTCATTTTATAACCACCGGGTTCCCGCAAACCTACCGTTCCATCTGGCCCTTTATCTTGACGGCGGCCTTGCTGTTCATCATTCCGGCCGTTTTGTCGGCTGTAATCGTCGGCCATGACCCCAATTCGGCCGAGTGGCTCCTTCCGGCCCAGGTTCAAGAGTTAATCCCCGTCGTCGAAGATCGGGAGTTGTGGATTGACATTCCCATCGAAGAACGTCCCTATACCTCCACCGTCATTATGCAAAACAACATTCAGGTTTCCTTTATTGCTTTTGGCAGCGGCGTTCTGGCCGGACTCGTGACGATCTGGATTCTAATCACCAATGGCCTGATACTTGGCGGCCTGACGGGGCTAACGGCCTACTATGGTATTGGGTTTGAATTATGGTCTTTTGTTATTGGACATGGCGTTGTTGAATTAAGCGTCATCTTCATTGCCGGGGGAGCGGGCCTCAGCCTGGGCTGGGCCATCATCTCACCCGGTCTTTATCGCCGCCGGGACGCTCTGGCGCTTGCCGCTCGCAAATCCATTTACCTCATTCTTGGCTGCGTTCCTCTGCTCGTCATTGCCGGAACGATTGAAGGCTTCATCTCTCCCAATGAGAGCATCCCCTGGCCCGCCAAATGGAGCGTCGGCATCATCACCGGCCTCCTTCTATACACCTACCTCATCTTTGCTGGCCGGTTCTCCCCCGACACCCGACTAAAATTCCGCCTGACCAATCCCCTCCAGGCTGTCTCCATCACCAAAAAATCCCCCACTTAATCGCCTTTCTTCTATGCACCGCAATCTTTGCATCCTTGCGTGAAAAAAAATCAAAGCAGCGTCTTCGCCTTCAACTCCAAATAACGATTAATGACCGCAATCGAGAGCTTATTGGCCGCTACGTCCAGCGTCATAACTCCCTGCCTTTGCAGCGTCTCCAGCACAATCCGCCGTTCGTCCAGCAGCCGGGCTGCTGCCGCCCGTTGATAAACCGAAAGCGAGTCTTGCGGCCGTTGTGTGGAAGCCGCCTGAATGTCCGGATCGCTGATCGTCACCACCAGCGGCAAACTCCGCCGCGCCAGGACGGAGACATGGCTGACCAGCATTTGCATACTCAACCCGCCCGACAAATCGGTAAAGATGACTACCAGGGAGCGTTTGCGCTGTTTTAAGGCCAGATAGCTGAACGCCTTGCGGTAGTCCGGCTCCACCGGCTGCGGCTCAACGGCGTAAAGCATTTCCAGCATCCGGTAAAACTGCCCCCGGCCCTGTCGTGGGGCAATAAATTGGCCGACATCATCGGCAAAGGTCATCAGGCCAATCTTGTCGCCCTTGCCTGTCGCCACATAGGCCAGGAAAAGGACAGCGTTAATCACATAATCCAGCTTGGCAATCTGGTTGACCGGGCTTTGCATCATCCGGCCCGTATCCACCACCGCCACGACATTCTGGCTCCGTTCCGTCTGGTACTCGACCGTCACCGGGCTGTGACGTCGGGCGGTCGCCTTCCAATCTATTCGGCCGAATTCATCATCCGGCAAATATTCCCGCAGCCGTTCAAACTCGGTCCCTTCGCCAAACATGCGGGTATGACGCAGCCCGATCTCTTGCAGCCGGTTTCGCCGCAGCAGGAGATCATAGCGGCGGACATTGAGCAAATTCGGATAAACCTTGACCGGATCGGCCGTTTCAATTTGCTTTTGACGCAGGATCAGACCCAGCGGCCCCTGCCAGCGAATATTAATAGCCCCAAACTCGTAATCCCCCCGGCGAACGGGCTGGACGTAATACGTTTCCCGCCACTCACTGCGGCCCGCCACCTCCCCGCGCATAACGCCGACCTCACTCTTAAACCTCTCTGGCGGCTCGTCCCGCACCCAGAATTTAATCGGCCGTTGGCCGCGATTGCTCAACGACAGTTCGATAGCATTGTCGGCCCCCAGACTTAGGCGGGCGTCGTGGTGTCGCTCCAACTCAAAGCGGGTCGAGCTTTGGGCCAGCCGCCAGTCCAAAAACAGCAGGGCAGCAATGGCAACGACATAGGAAATACCGGCCCAGCGTAAGATTGGGGCCGCTCCCGCCGCAGCCAGAAAAGGCGCGGCCAACAACAGCAGGATAACACCACGTTTCGTTAAAGACATTGCGCCTAGCGGGGAACCTCCACCTTGCCCAGTAGCCGTTGAATCACAGCGTCCGCATCCAGCCCCTCAATCTCCGCCTCCGGCTTGAGCAAGATTCGGTGGCGGAAAACGTGCGGCACAACATACTTGACATCATCAGGTGTCACAAAACTGCGTCCCTGCAAAGCGGCAAATGTCTTTGAAGAGAGCAGGACGTAGGTCGAGGCGCGGGTGCTGGCTCCGAGAATCAGATCGGGCGATTGGCGGCTGGCGGCCGTTATTTCGGCAATGTATCGCAGAATCCCGTCCTCTACGACAACCTCCTGAATCACCTTTTGCGCCTGGGTGACGCTCGTGGCCGGGATAATGGCCTTTAATCCGGCCGAAGCTAGATTGTGAGGATCAAAGCCCTGATGGTACCGGCGCATCACTTCCACTTCAACCTCTAGTGGCGAATAGGGAACAAGCACCTTAAATAAAAAGCGGTCTAATTGGGCTTCCGGCAGGGGATAAGTGCCTTCATACTCAATGGGGTTTTGGGTGGCGATCACCATAAACGGGGTCGGTAAGACGAACCGTTCCCCTTCCAGATTGACCTGCCGTTCTTCCATCGCCTCCAAAAGCGCCGATTGGGTCTTGGCCGGGGCGCGGTTGATCTCGTCGGTCAGCAAGAACTGGGTGAAGACTGGCCCTTTGCGAAGATGGAACTGGCTGGTTGCTAGGTCGAAGACGCTGGTCCCTAAAATATCGGAAGGCATCAGGTCGGGCGTAAACTGCACCCTGGTAAATTGGGCCTGGACAAGATGGGACAACGTTTTCGCCATCAATGTCTTGGCTGTGCCGGGAACACCTTCCAGCAAAACGTGTCCGCCGGTCAACAAAGCCACGACCAGCAGCTCAAAAGGCTCTTCCAGCCCAACCAGCACCTTGTCTGCCTCCGACCGAAGCTGTTGAAATAGTTGTTGAATCTGTCCTATTGCTTCCTCATTCGCCATTCAAAACTCCTTAAATAAATCTCACGCAAAGCCGCAAAGAGCGCAAAGAGTTTAAGATTTATTTCTTCATACTGGTAAAATCTCATTATAAATTGATGGTCTTATTACTGTTCCAGCCATTTGGAAACTTCGACTGCGGCCGTAATCATCTCTTCTTCGGTGAGCCTTTTCTTGGACAGCCGATTTAAGAGGGCCAGCAGCGCCGCCTGATCTAGCTCTGGCCGGTAATCGCCCAATTGCTTGACATAACTTTCGTCGAGAAGGGTGGGATCAAGCCGGTAACGGCGGCCCAAATCCCGTTTGAGCCACTGCCGGTATTGGGCCATTGTGTTGGCCCGGTGTCTGGCCCGCCGGTTCAGGTTGGCAATGGCGGTAATATATTCCAGTGGGGTGCGCCGGTTGATCTCGCGGGGCAGCGGTTTGGGCTTGCCGAAGTGACGGCCGTTCAGCACCACTGCCAGGAAAAAGATACCGACCACGTAAAGAATTGCCTGCCCCACCGGGCTATACCGAAGCCACTCCCCCGGCCCACTGATAGTTGTCGAACTAGCCCGTATCCCATGATGCCACTCATCAAACCAGACATTATTCCCTTCCCCGGCAGCAGAAACGAGATTCAACACCATCTCCGGGTTGCCCGCCTCTTTCAAACCGGCATTGGAAAAGGGGTAGGGGGTGGCGCTTAGAAAAACACGGCCGTCTCCCTGCGCAAAAGAAACAACGACCGGCCTGGAACCAACCGCCAGATGGGTGATAAAATCGGTGCGGTCTGTCCGCCAAAAAGTCGCTGTCGGCCCCGTCACCACCCCGCCAATCAGCGGCGATTGGAATAAGGGAAGCTGCTCCGAGAAACTATCGGCCACATCGCTCAAAAAAGTAAGCTCAAACCCATAATGTTCGGCCGCAAATAGCGTGGAGGTTCGATCCCCGGCCAACACCAGCGTGCCGCCTTCTTCCACCCACTCATCCAACAGCGTCATATGCGCTTCGGTCAGCGTTGTAGAGGGTTGCAGGATAAGAACGAGATTTGTCTCATCAGGAATCCGGTAATTTTCATAGGTGATATTACGGACATTGTAGGACAATGCCTCCAGCCAGAGATTAAAGGCTCTGACCCCACTTGGGGCGTTCGAATAGCTGGTAAAGGGAGGAAGCTGTTGGCCCTGCGCCTGTCGGACTGCACCAAAAGCGGTAACGATGACGAGAACAGCCAATATTGCCAGCGTCAGCCAGGTATCGCGTGAAAGTCGTTTCATTGTTGGTGCCGCAGCGCCTCAACCCTGGTCTGGTACTGGTTGTAATCAGACCCGCTTAATGGTTGAAAGCCATACCAGACCCGGTCAAAGACATCAACAACGTCTCCCAGGATCGTTACCAGTTCAGGCCGCCCCTGGAGGCTCCGCAAATATTCCCGGTTTGTCTTGGCCCGGTCATAGCGAAACAGCCCCCGTTCCTCCATGATAAGCAGCGTGGAAAGATAGAGGTAACGGACGGCCATGCGGTAATCGCCGCCGGTCGAAAGGGTCTGCGCCCGTTCCAGGGCTGTCTCGGCCGTTAACAGCTCATCTTGTGCCTCATCCCGTTCTCTTATTTCACTTTCGGCCGCAAAATCCAGAAACAGATCCCGCAGTGCGAAAAATAAAACAACAGCCAGAACAATTCCGCCAACAATGGCGATGAGATCGCCCAATGTTTCGCTGCCTAAATTCAACGAATCGGGCAGCACCCGGTTCAGCCATTCAAAAAAACGAGTCAAAAGATCGTTGTAACGGGAAGGCTCTGCCTCGGCCCACTGGAACGCCTCCTGACTTAAAATCTGGTCTAGGGAATTGAGCGAGTCGGCCGTATGCACCGGATCAGGCCATGAATCACGGGCCGCCAACAGGGCATCCAGCCGCCCTAACAGCGCATCAAGGTCAGGTGGGTCTTCTCTTAGCAGGGACAGGATAATAGACGGATTGAGCCGGACAACGCCGTTGGGGGTAGAAACGGCCGTCATCGCTCCCCACTCGTCGGCGATACTATTTAACTGCGTTCGGGCCGTTTCCGGCGTGGTACTTTCCAGGCTCTCAACCAGGGAGCGCGTCTCTTCAACAAACGCCCAGTACGCCTCAAGCTCTACAGGCGAATCTCCTTCCTGCCTTCCTGCACGAAACACACCCTCATCTTTTGAGATGCCACTCCCGGTTGGGCCAGGGATTGGTTCTGTTTTCGCTCGAAAAGCGACCTGTCCAGATAACACCAGCCCGGACAATAAAATTCCCAGGAGAACCAACCCTCTCCGGATAAATAACATCAGAACGATCTCATGAACAGGGACAAGATAGAACCAAGTATGGCAAATAAAACAAAGTAGATGACGACTCCGCCGACGGATATAACCGCAAAATAACCCATTTCGTTCGCCGTAACGATAGCCGCAGACTTGGCCTTTGGTGCTGTAGCAATTGTTTCCACTGCCGCAGTCGGACTACCCATTGCCTCATTTGCCAGGATTGCCAGATCAAAACCTTCTAATCTCACCCGCAAATCAAAGTATAGTAAGGTGAAGCCAATTAGTTGTAACGGTAGATATAACAGGCTGAATATCAAGGAAACGATTGTCTGGATGACAGTCTGTAAAACGAGTTGGTCTCTGGAAGGATTGAGGGGATCACCGACTCCAAATTGAAAGATGCCCGCAATCACGGCGTTGGGGCCGGAAATTAACAGGTAGTTGAAAAGCAATAACAGGACTGCAAATCCAAACACCCACCAGAATCGCTCGCGTACCAATCCCCAAACACGACCAACAGCTTTGGTTGCCGACTGTCTCTCAAGGACGACAACTGGGGCAATCAATGGAACAATCACACTGGAATAGAACAACAAGATACCCATGCCCGTCACCCATCCAATACATGGGATAAGCAACCAGACCACTAATGCAACACCGATTATACCTGCCACAATAATGGCCCCCAGCAAGGATACCCAAACTCTCCCTATCTCTCGATAAGCGTCCATAATGCCCGTCTTTTTACCGAGATAATTATTTGCCACAGACCATGTCAATGCGGCCGTTCCTATCCCCTGTACTAGAATAAAAGACAAAATGGCAGTAACCAGCGTAATGAAAAAGCTGCTGAAAAAGTCGGCCGTACTGGGGAGTGTGCCGGGTGCCTGATCGACTGACAAAAATGTGGGAATCGTGACGAACGAGATTAAAAGCTGGAGAAGCGAGAGAGGCACCTGTACAAGTGCAATAATCCCGATAAACGTCAGGAAATTCTGCCGGTAAAGGCGTACAATCCGGTCGAGAAGTTCCCCCATACTCAGTGGGCGAAGTATTGATGCTGAACTTTCTAAGGTCATTCTAAACCCCCTTTCAGATGGCTCAGTGTCCACTGGCACATAATCAGCCGGAAAATAACCCGACTCGCCGATAAATTTGTAAAATATTACCGGAAACCAGATCAGGTGGCAATACAGAACAAAACGGCCGTCTCCCACTCCACGACCTGCTCCAACAGCCCGCGCCGGTAAAGGGCCTCCACCCGTTCGATCTCCTTCGGCCGTATTCCCCCCTCTTTCAACCGCTCCATGTAAGAGAGTCGGCCGTCCCCGCTCTCCCCAAACCAACGGGCTAACTGCTCCGGGCCAATTCGCTGCCGGGCTGCCTGCTTTTCCAATCTAAGGTCAACGGAAGAGAATCCGGCCGTTTTCAAGGCCGCCGCCAGATCATCCGCCTCCCAATTCACCAGCGGATCATCCGGGTCGTGGTAAATCACCTCCTCTGCTTTGGCGACTTTCTTCGCCAGCGCAGCCGGTAACTTCGACCAATCCACCAGATCGTACAGCCGCTGTCCCAGCCGGGGAACGGTCTGGGCCAGGACCAATCGGCCGTCTGGCAGCAGTCGTTTGAGCAGTTGGCTAAAAGCCGCTTCCCACTCTTCCCGGCGGCTGAAAGCATTTCGGCCGAGAATCCGGTCAAACCGCACCGTCTCTTCCCCTCGCAGGGATAGGAGATAGTCCAGTTCATTCAACTCGCCTACCAAAATAACCGGCCGTTCCAGTTCTGGCAGCTTCTCTGCCTGTTGGCGCAGCGCTTCACCTGCCCGCATATCGGCCGTCATCGCCCACACGCCCCCTTCTGGAGCCTGCCGCACCGCTTCCCAGGTCAGCAAGCCGCTGGCAGCATTCAAATCAAGGACAAGATGATGGCGCTGAACGGCCGCCATTTCAAAAAGCGTGTCCCGCACGTCGCCCAGATTTTTGCCGCTGCTGGCAATCGTCCGCTGCAACCAGGCATCCCGCGTCCGGTTCGTTGGGCCGGTTGTCAACATCTCTGGCGATGTCAAATCCTGCTCAACCATTGCCGCCAACTGCGCCTCTCGCCGCCGCGCTACCTGTATCCGAATCCCCCGTTCATAGCCCTGGTCACTTGGCTCATAAAACAGCTTGCCTTGCAGCGATTCCGGTAGGTACTGCTGCGCCACCCAATGATCCTGGTAAGCGTGGGGGTAGAGATAGCCTTTGCCATGTCCAAACCCTTCTTTATCTCGATTGCCGTCTCGTAAATGGGTCGGCACTTCCGCTTCCTGCTCGTTCTCCACCGTTGAAAGGGCGTCGAAAAAGGCCATTGCCGAATTGGACTTGGGACAGGTCGCCAGATAGAGGGCTGCCTGGGCCAGCGGGAAGCGGCCTTCAGGCATCCCGATTCGTTCAAATAACTCCCAACAGCTTGCCACGACAACGGCCGCGTTAGGGTCGGCCATGCCCACATCTTCCCCGGCTAAAATCGCCATCCGCCGGAAGATAAAACGGGGGTCTTCCCCGGCATAGACCATCTTTGCCATCCAGTAGAGGGCTGCATCCGGGTCGGAGCCGCGTAAACTCTTGATGAAGGCCGAAATCGTATCGTAGTGAACGTCCCCTTCCTTGTCATACAGCACCGCCCGCCGCTGGATAGATTCCTCGGCGACGGTCAGATCAACAACAATGACCCCCTCTTCGTTGGGCGGCGTTGTCTCAACCGCCAGTTCCAGCGCGTTCAGCACCCCTCTGGCGTCGCCGTTGGCAACATCCACCAGATGGTCCAGCGCGTCCGGTTCCAACTGAACATTCAATGTCCCATATCCCCGTTCCTCGTCGCTCAATGCCTGGTAAGCAATCTGGCGCAAATTATCGGCCGTTAAGGGCTTCAACTGGAAAATTCGGCTGCGGCTGACCAGGGCTTTGTTGACCTCAAAGTAGGGGTTCTCGGTTGTGGCTCCAATCAGGATGATCGTTCCCTTCTCGACATGGGGCAGTAGGGCATCTTGTTGGGCTTTGTTCCAGCGATGGACTTCATCCACAAAGAGCGTCGTGCGCTGGCCGTACAGATTACGCCGTTCCTGGGCTTCGGCAATCGCTTCCCGAATCTGGGCCACTCCGGCCAGGACGGCGTTAATGGTGATGAAATGGCTGCGGGTGCTGTTGGCAATGACCATTGCCAGCGTTGTCTTGCCCGTTCCCGGCGGCCCGTAAAAGATGAGAGAGGATAGCTGGTCGGCCTGAATGGCCCGCCGCAGCAGACGGCCCGGCCCCACAATATGTTCCTGGCCCGCGTACTCGTCCAGGGTACGTGGACGCATTCTGTTGGCTAGGGGTGACTCTTTTTCAATCTGGGCCTGGCGACCATGTTCAAAAAGGTTCATTTACTATAAAGAAACCGGGTTTTTTTGAAAAACCCGGTTTCTGAAGTTGCGTGACATATGTAATTTGATTAACGGCCGAAGTGCATGGGCATGATGATGTGTACAAACTCATCACTGCCCACCGGCTTGATAACCCCCGGTTCTGACGCTCTGGTCGTTTCCAGAGCAACCTGGGGCGTATTGAGAACATTCAACACCTGGGTCATATACCGCACATTGAAGGCAATCTCGATTGGGTCCCCGTCCACGCTGGCGTCAATCTGGGCCACGTTGTCCCCCGTTTCTTCGCTGGTGGCGGAAATAACAGCGTAACCGGGCATTAGCTCGTTGCCCGGTTCCACCCGGACACGGGCCGTCTGGTTGGCTTCGCGGGCAAAAATTTCGGCCATCTTACAGGCTTTCTGAAACTCGGCCGTGTTCAAAACTGCGCGTGTTTTGTGGTCTTTAGGAATGACCGGCGTCACGTCGGGGTAATTTCCCTCAATGAGTTGAGAAACCAGGATGACATTCTCCAGGTCGAAAATAATCTGATTCCGCCCCTCGCGCATTGAAATGGAAATTTCCTCCAAATCCGAATCGGCAATACGGGCCACTTCCATCAAGGCGCGGGCCGGAATCACTACTTCAAAGTTTTCCTCAAGCGTGCGGGGCAGGTCGGCCGAACGCACCGAAAGACGGAAGCCATCTGTCGCCGCCATCGTCAGCTTGTCCCCTGCAAAGCGAGTCAGAACGCCGGTCAGAGTCGGCCGGGCATCGTCCGTCGCCGCCGCAAAGGCCACCTGGTTAATCATCTGTTTCAAGATGTTGGCGTCCAGCCGCAGCCGGTTTTGTTGGTCAGGCTCCGGGATAAGGGGAAATTCCTCGGCGTCAATGCCCTTGACGTTGGCTTCACTGCGGGAGCTTGCCAGGTGCAGCGTCAGGGTATTGGGGTCGAGCAGCATCTCCAC
>JBAPRX010000039.1:0-8939 GCA_049281335.1 Promineifilaceae bacterium (SeqCode) | reverse complement strand
TGCTTTTGAGAAGTTCCGGGACCCCAGTCACGGCCGTTGTCTGGCGCTGGAAGAGTGGCTGGACGGTTTTTCGGCCGCCGGGTTGTTGGTGGCTCACTTTGAGACGCTGGATAAGCAGATTCAGTTTAGCAGTTGGGCTTCTCGCCATGATGGGCTGATGAAGCGGTATTTGAAGGCGGTTTTGTTGGGTGCGCCGGAAGCAGCGGCCGATTTCTTGCAGCCGCAGACGATTAATGGGGAGACGTCGTTTCGACTGCAAGAGGGGATTATTATCGGCCGAAAGTAGGTGGGTGTCGTTTGATTTAGGTGATGATAACCAGGAAAATGGAAAAGATTATTAATGCTGCAATAATGGCCAGAGCGATGATGATAGCAAGGCGGAGATAAAGTTGTCGCATTGTTGCCCCTCAGGTTTTATCAAATTTTTGCATAGTTGATAGGAATCGTCTATCAACTATAAAACATCTTTTGGTAAAAGTCAGGCATTTTACTGGAAAAATCGCTCCTATTATGGTGTAATAGGAGAAGATGGACGAACTGAGGCAGATTGAACAGGCTATTAAGACTTTAGAAGGGCAACGGCCGATATTGGGGGATGCGGTTATTGATCCGGCTATTGCCGGTTTGCGCCGACAGTTGGCGGGATTGTATCCTCGCTCGGAGCCGGTTCATGAGCGACGTCTTGTGACGGTCCTTTTTTTGGATGTGGTGGGGTCTACTCAGATGGGCGAGCATCTTGATCCTGAAGATGTGCTGGAAATTATGGACGGCGCCTTGCAGCGTTTTACCGTTATCATTGGGCAGCATCACGGCCGAGTAGACCGCTATTTGGGGGATGGGCTGATGGCTATTTTTGGCACGCCGGTGGCTCATGAGGATGATGCTGAACAGGCGGTGAGGGCGGGGTTAGCGATTGTGGCCGATGCCCGATTGTACGCCCAAGAGGTGGCCAGGCGATGGAATGGGCAGAAGTTCCAGGTTCGGGTTGGGCTAAATACCGGGCAGGTGGCTTTGGGCGGGGCTACACGGGCGAATTATACGGCTATGGGAACGACGGTGAATCTGGCGGCCAGAATGGAATCGGCCGCTTCGCCGGGTGGGGTGCTTATCAGTCGGGAAACATACCAGCACGTGGAGGGATTATTTGAGGTGGAGGGGCCAACGGCTATTATCGTTAAGGGCAGCACACTGCCAATTGAAACGTATGCTATTTTGGGCATTCGGCCGCGGTCGTTTCACGTCAAATCGAGAGAGATTGAGGGGATTGAGACGAAGCTGGTGGGACGGCAGGCGGAACTGGCGCATTTGGGCAACAGTTGGGAAAGGGTTCAGGAGGAAGGCCGGTTTTTGGCCCTGACCATTGCGGGGGACGCGGGGGTAGGTAAAACGCGGCTGTTGTATGAATTTGAGAAGCAGCTTGAAGTATCAAGTGGAAACTGGCGGATTTTCAAAGGCCGCGCGACACCGGAATCGCAGAACCTGCCAGGCGGTCTTATTCGGGACCTCTTTACGCTGGCGCTGAATATTCAAGAGAGTGACAGCGGTTCGGAAGCGCGGCACAAACTGGAGCAAGGGTTTTGCCGGTGGTTGGGGGAGAGGGATGGCGACCCGGCGGCTCATTTTATTGGGCAGTTTATCGGGTTTGATTATCGCAGCAGCCCTCACCTGACCCGGATTATGCAGGATGGACAGCCGGATGCGCGGCAGTTACGGGATAGGGCTGGTCTGGCCCTACGGGACTTTTTTAGTAAGACGGCGGCCGACAGGCCAACGGTCATTCTATTGGAAGATATTCATTGGGCCGATAACAGTTCGCTGGAAATGCTGCGCGAATTGGCGAAGGGGTTGGCAAAGCTGCCGGTGATGGTGGTTAGTCTGACACGGCCGAACTTTTTTGAACGGATGGTGGATTGGGGAAGCGATTTTCCTCACCATGAACGGCTGGATTTACAACCGCTTTCTCCAAATGACAGCTATCATCTGGTTGAAGAGATTTTGCAAAAGGTGCAGCGGGTTCCAGATTTTTTGCGTGACCTGGTTGTCAACAAGGCGGAGGGGAATCCTTTTTATCTGGAAGAGATTATTAAGATGTTGGTTGAGGACGGGGTGATTATTAAAGGATCGCCGTTCTGGTGGGTGGAGCCGACCCGCCTGGATTTGGAGCGCATTCCGACGACGTTGGCCGGGGTACTCCAGGCTTCGCTGGACCGGCTGCCGCCGGAGGAACGGACTATATTGCAGCAGGCATCGGTGGTCGGCCGTACCTTCTGGGACGCTGTGGTGGCACGGATCAACGAGCAGGTGAACGAGGCGATTACGGAGGTTGAAGTTCAAAATGCGTTGAATGCTTTGCGGGGCAAGGAGATGATTTACCGGCGGGAGACGTCGGCTTTTGCCAGGGCGCAGGAGTTGATTTTCAAACACGCTATTTTGCGGGAAGTGACTTATGAGAGTGTCTTGAAGCGCGTTCGCAGGACTTATCATGCGCTGGTGGCGGATTGGTTGATTGAGAACAGCGGCGAGCGTTCGGGGGAGTATACGGGGCTGATTGCCGAGCATTTGGAACGAGCGGGGGATAGGGATCGGGCGGCTGAGTATCTGGCGCTGGCCGGACATCAAGCGGCGGCCCAATATGCCAATTTGGAGGCAGCTTCTTACTTTTGCCGTGCGATTGATTTGACCCAGCCGGAGGAGATTGACCGGCAGGCAGAATTGTTCCTGGCCCGCGAGGCGGTTTATGATTTGCGCGGTGAGCGGGAAGTGCAACTGGCTGATTTGAACCGGCTGAGGCGATGGTAAATGATTTGGATGTTGGCGTCCAGGCGAGAATTGCGTCGCGGCGGGCTAATTATGCGGGTTTGATGAATGATTACCAGGCTACGATTGAGGCGGCCCAACAGTCGATTGGGCTGGCGCAGATTGCGGGCGAGACGGGAAGGCAGGCGAAAGGATATTTACAATGGGGTTGGGCGCTGCGCCGCCAGGGGCAAAATGAGGAGGCTCAATTGCAAATGACGCAGGCGTTGGAATTGGCGCAGCAGGCGGGGCTGCAGAAAGTGGAAGCGGACAGCCTTCGCAGCCTGGGGGTGGCTTTTGATAAGGATGGTTATCCCGACCAGGCGAATCGTTATTATGAGCAGGCGCTGGTCCTTTATCGCCAGATTGGCGACCGGCGGGGAGAAGGTCGTGCCTTGAGCGGGTTGGGAAATCTGGCAAATGAGGCGCGGGATTTCGAGAAGGCATGTGATTATTACCGCCAGAATCTGGAGATTGCCCAGGAAATTGGGGATCGGGCCGGGGAGGGCTGGGCCTGTTGGTGGCTGGGTTCGGTGTGCCACCAGGCGGGGGATTATGGGGAGGCGATGAGGTATTACGGCCATTCTCTGGCTGTTCGGCGGGAGATTGGGGATCTACCGGCTGTGGCGCTGACGCTGACTCATCTCGGCCGAACGGCTCAATTTCGGGGCGGTTACGATGAGGCCAGGGCGTACTGCCAGGAGGCGCTGGATTTGTATCTGGCGATTGGCGATTTGAATGGGGTTGGTTGGGGGCATTGGTGGCTGGCAGGGATTTGTCACCAGCAGGCGGATCTTTCGGCGGCCCGCCATGCTTATGAACAGGTTTTGGAAATCCGGCGGGAATTGGGCAATGACCAGAATGAGAGCGCGACGCTCGGCCGTTTGGGGCAGGTGTGTCAGGAGCAGGGTGATCTTGAGGCGGCGTTGGGGTATTTCAGGGAGGCCCAGGCGTTGAACCGGGCCAATGACGACCGTTGGGGTGAGGGATATTCTCTCAATTATCTGGGCAATGTCTTTTGTGAGTTGGGGGATTTTGAGCAGGCACGAGGGTATTATCAGGAGTCGCTGGCGATTCGGGAGCGGTCGGGGGCGTCGCATATGGTTTGCGAACCGCTGGCGGGGCTGGCGTTGGTCTGCCTGGAGATGGGGGCGCTGGATGAGGCGTTGGCGTATGTTGAGCGAGTTTGGCCGTATATTGAGGGGCCGACCTTATCCGGGATGACGGATTTGCTGCGGGTTTATCTGGCTTGTGTGCGGGTATTTAAGGCGGTGGGGGACGGCCGATTTGAGCCGCTGCTACGAAAGGCAAAAGAACTGATCGAGGAGCGAAGCGGCCGTATTTCGAATGAGGCTCATCGTCGGGTGTATCTTGAGGATATTTCGACGAATCGTGAATTGAGAAGGCTTGCTTTAGAGATTAGTTGATTAGAGCGGGTTAAGTACACTGTTAATTTAGAAATGCCAACTTCCCGGAAGTTGCTCATAAGCAAATTATCAGTGAAAGAAACTTCCGGGAAGATTTAATCTATACTATTTTTGGGAGGAGCATACCTGGAGATGGGACAAACACCAATAAAAATCATTTGAGTTGTCGTCAAGAATTCGATAAGAGAGCTTCAAATTGGAGGGATGTGTGTCTGATGTAAAAAGATTATTTGGCTTTGTGATTGTGACGGTGGCGGTCACTGCTATCGCAATTATGGTGTTTGGGAGAGAGGTTGGGGCAGGAACCGTCAGAGCCGCCCAGGGATCACAGGAGGAATTGCAGTTGCCAACTGGCTCAGGCGCTTCGGAATGGCAAAAGATCGAGGAGCAGCTTTCCGGCGAGTTTGCAGAGACGAAGCTGATGGCTGATGATGCCCAGGATGGCGATGCTTTTGGGTGGCAAGTGGCTATCAGTGGTGATACGGCCGTTGTTGGCGCTCCATATGAGAATGGCGGGCCGGGAGATCCATTTCCTTATGCCGGGGCGGCCTATGTTTTTGAGCGGAATGAAGGTGGGATCAACAATTGGGGACAAGTCACCCGATTAACCCCTGACACGATTGATTCCAATAGATATTTCGGTTACCCGGTGGCTATCGGTGGGAACACGATTGTGGTCGGCGCGGGGAATGAAGACAGCGGGCCGGACGGCGCGGGAGCAGCCTACGTCTTTGAGCGTGATCAAGGCGGGAGTAACAATTGGGGTCAGGTGAAGAAACTGACAGCCAGCGATCCTGGGTTCAATGACTTTTTCGGCGACTCGTTGGCTATCAGCGACGACATCATTGTTGTCGGTGCCTATAGTGAAGATGGGGGAGCGGGCGATCCGATGCTGGCTGCTGGGGCAGCCTATATCTACGAGCGCAATCAAGGTGGTGCGAATAATTGGGGTGAGGTGATCAAATTGACTGCCAGCGACGCTCAGGAGTATGATCTTTTTGGTACCTGGGTTGCTATTGAAGATGACACCTTGCTCGTTGGCGCTCCAGGTGAAGATGGTGGGTCAGGCGACCCGCTCTCATGGGCGGGTGCTGCCTACATTTTTGAACGCAATCAGGGTGGTGCGAATAACTGGGGCGAGGTGGTCAAACTGACCGCGAGCGACGCTCAGGATGATGATAATTTTGGTGTTCCTGTCGTTATTAGCGGTGACACTGTTTTTGTTGGTGCTTCATTTGAAGATGGTGGTTCAGGCGACCCGGAGCCTGATGCTGGGGCGGTTTATATCTATGAGCGCGACCAGGGTGGGGCTAACAATTGGGGTGAGGTGGTCAAATTGACCGCCAGTGATGCCCAGAGTGAAGATTACTTTGGTACCTCAATGGCTATTAGCAACGACACTTTATTTGTCGGTGCTCCAGGTGAAAGCGGTGGGACGGGGGATCCGCTTCCTGTTTCCGGGGTTGTCTATGCCTTTGACCGGGATCAAGGTGGGGCTGGCAATTGGGGTGAGATTGGTAAACTGACTGCGAGTGATATCCAGGCCGATGATGCTTTTGGCATCTCGGTAGCTATTAGCGGCGGGACATTGCTTGTCGGCGCTGCGGGTGAAGATGGCGGACCGGGTGACCCACTGCCGGATGCGGGGGCGGCTTACGTTTTCTGGCACTATGAGGCTTATGTGCCGGTTGTGATACGGCCGTGATTCACGTGCGGCGAAAGCAAAACCGGTTTTGCTTAAATCAAGTTTGACGGAACCTTAGAAACCGGGTTTTTCTGAAAAACCCGGTTTCTTTAGGTGTCAGCGATTTCGGCCGTATTTTTCGTGGCTGGAGACCCAGTCGAGGGAGGTGATGGCAGCGGCGAGAGAGATTTCTCCGGCGAGAACAACGCCGGCGACGATTTCGGCGAATTTGTTGACTTTGTTTTTGCCGAAACAGCCAATATATTCGAGGCATTCACGCTGGGTGGCCAGGGCGGTTCCGCCGCCGTAGGTGGCGACGATGAGGGAGGGAATGGTGATGGAGAGGTAGAGGTCTTTTTCGGGGGTGAGTTCGACGTAGACGATTCCGGCTGAGGATTCGGAGACATTGGCGACGTCCTGGCCGGTGGCAATGAACATGGCGGTGATGCCGTTGGCGGAATGGAGGCCGTTGTTGTTGGCCCCGGAGAGGATGGAGCCGACGTTGGCGACGCCGGCCATGTAGGCTAGATTTTCCGGTTCGACCCGCATTTGCTCGATGAGGACGTCGCGTTTGATGGTGCATTCGGCCGTGACGCGCTTGCCTCTGGTGCGCATGATGTTTATTTGGGAGGCTTTTTTGTCGGTGGCGAAGTTGGATTCGAGGTAGAAGTGGACGATGTTGGGATAATGATCCAGTACCCAACTACAGGCGGCAAAGGTGGCACGGCCGACCATGTTTTGTCCGGCAGCGTCGCCGGTGGAGTAGTTAAAACGTAGATAGGCGAATTTGCTTGCCAGATAGCTGTCTATATATTGGAGTTTGGCGACGCTGGAGGTGGCTTCGGCTTCTTCCTTGATGTGGGCGAAATTTTCGGGGGTGTCCACCCATTTTACGAATTCTCGTGCTTCGCGGGCGTCTGAGAAGACGAAGACGGGCGCACGCTGCATGGCGTCACCAACGACGCTGCATTTGACGCCGCCGGAGAGGTTCAGAACTTTGATGCCGCGATTGTAGGAAGCAACGAGGGTTCCCTCGGTGGTTGCCATTGGGATAATGAAGTCGCCCTGGGCGTGTTCGCCGTGAATGGTGATTGGCCCGGCGAAGCCTATGGGAACCTGGGCAACACCGGTGAAATGTTCGATGTTGCCTTTGGTGATGGATGGGTCGAAGGAGTAGTGGGTGATGTGGTCAGGCTTTTTGCCGGTTATCTTCTCGACGAATGCCTGTCGCTCTTTGATGATGTTGTCGTGGTAGTCGTTGTCGCCGTCGCGGGGGATACGGATGATGTCTACTTTGTCGCTGATGGCGTCTTCAACGTCGAAGGCGAGCTTGCCGAATCCTTCGGTGACAATGCCAATTTCGATTTTGTGTTTGCCTTTGTCGAGGAAATTGTCTACATAGGTTACTTTTATTGATTTACGGAGTGGGAATGCCAATGGTTGGGCGGCGGAGATGTCGGTAGTGGAGAGGGTTCGGTCGTTATCCAGGGCGAGGGTGACGGCGTTGGGTGGGATTTCTCGGCCGTCAATCTTGATGCCGATGATGCCGATCACGGTGACATCTGTCAGCCGGTTTTTGACTTCAAATGTGGCGCCGTCGGCCGTGTTTTCCAGACTGCCTCGTGTGTAAAGTTGTCGCAGTATCATGCGGGGTATGATTGCCATTGGTATTTTCTCCTCTAAGAATTTTTTAACGCAGAGACGCAAAAGCCGCAAAGTGTTCGGGGCAGAGGCACAAGAGGTATTTTATTCGAGCGACTGGTTATTAATTTCGTACCCCTTAATCGGTTGTGACTTCTTTAACGCGGCGTTCCAGGCGGTCTAGATCCCAGTGCCCCTGTTCGCGGATGATTGTCCGCAGCATTGGGTTGATATTTTGTATCGAATCCTGAATGTCGGCCAGTAACTGCTGTTGTTCCCTGGCTTTGGTGATCTCGGCAGGCATTTCGACCATGTCGCGCAGGATTGCGCTGTCGGATCGGGAGGCAATGACCGACTCTGAGAGGCCCTCTACGTAGACATAGGTTCGCCTGCCAGGACCTCGGCCGTCTTCTTCTTCAATTGGTTCCAATCCGACAATTTTGTCAGAACGGAAATATTTGCCGTATCCGAGAGCAATCATCATGTTCTTTTCGATTCGCATTGGAACCTCCTTTGACCACTTAACAATAGGGAGTTAACGGTTAGCAGATTGGTTCAATCTTCGAAGATTGAACCAATCACCTTAAGTATACTCTGAAAACGGCCGAATGACCGGGCCGTAGAGGGCAATGGATCAGGTCATGTAGATTGTGGCCCAGGAGATGGCGAGGTCGGCGATGGCGTAGCGGAGATCGGGGGTCATGCCTTCGATATATTCGACGGGTTCGTCTTTGTCGTACCAGCCCCAGTAGTCGCCGTAGATGGCTTTGTAGCGGTCGTCGTATTGTTTGTTTTCCTGGCGGGAGAGTTTCCAGGGGCGGGAGGCGCCCCAACAGGAGGCCATGAAGATGATTGCGGCCGTTTTGGGGTCGGGTCTGGCTCCGTGCAGCATGATAGCCCGTTCACCTTCGAATAAGCTAACGGGAACGGATGGGTCGTTGAAGGGGTAGGTGACGGTTTTGGAGAGGCCAAACATGGCTTTCTTTTCCTGGCGATTAATCAACCCTTTTTGGGTGATCGCGCTTTCCAGGCTGGCCCCTAATGGCAGGGCGTCTACGATTTTTTGGAACCAGTTGGGGTCGTTGTGGTCTATGGAGCCGACGGAGGCCAGCCGGGCGACAGCTTCGTCCAGGAGGGCACTGCCGGTGGGTTGGGGGTCGAGGATGAGAAGCTGGGTTTTGTCCAGTTGGACGCGGTTGTCGAGCATGAGGTTGACGACCAGACCGGCGGCGGCGATGAGGTTGGTGGTGTCGTGGGTGAGGTTGACGAGGGCGGCTGCTTCGGGGTCGTATTGGAGGCGGATAAAGAGGTGTTCGGGGAAGGGTAACATCAACTATTCTCCTTTGAAAGATGTTTAACGCAAAGTATATTATTGATGCAGCGTAAAAAGT
>JBAPRX010000038.1:0-16384 GCA_049281335.1 Promineifilaceae bacterium (SeqCode) | reverse complement strand
TTCTGTAGAGATGAACGATTATTGGGGCGGTTTTCCGGCGTTCGGCAATATTTGGTTGACTAGAGTTAGGACGGCCGTTTTTAAGGTGAAGGGGTTACTCCCCAAACAATTCTTTGTTAATATCTTCGACCGGGGGACGGCCGTTCCCCCTAACTAAAAGTAGTCGTACAAAAAAAGATAGGGTCCGACTTCCCATTTACCGGGTCATTATCCCCACAAGTACCCGCAACATTTTCTATCATTTCCCGGTGCACAACGGCCGGTTTCTGATAACCCTTCCGCTCCTTCTGACTCTTACTCGTCAACTTCTTCGGCGTCTCCATGCGTTATTCCCTCCTAAAAAAGAAAAACCAACCCTGACGTTACGTAAATGTTAGGTACACTAAGTTTCTTGACCACCTTCTTATGTCAACAAGATACACACCTGTAAAAAAACACCCACTTCCCCTTGCTCTGACCCATGTCCCACCGGGCCAGTATCAGAAATGACCATAATCTCGCCTTCATTATAATCCAATTGTTATAATGGTGGAACATGTTAAGTAACAGCAAGCCCGCCAATCAAAAACCGCCGCTCCAACCATTCAACGGCCGATTAGAATTTCATAGTCCCCATAGGCCCATCAGCCACCTTTCTCGATTCATCCCCCGGAGATCCCCAAAATGTCCAAAACCTACTGCAACCCACTAAATCTCTCCTACCGCTACCAACACGTAGATACAGCCGGAAAACGGTCCATCTACCGGGAAGGAGCAGATCCCACCCTGATCCATTTCAAAGGCAAATACTACATGTTCGTCTCCATGTCCGCCGGTTTATGGTGGAGCGATGATTTAGCCCAATGGCAATATCACCAAAACAAAGACCTCCTCATCCATGACTATGCCCCCGATGTCAGGCAGATTGGCGACTACCTCTACTTCTGCGCCTCCAAACGCAACGAAAACTGCCCCATCCTAAGAACCCAAGACCCCCTCTCAGACCAATTCGAAGTTGTGTCCTCAACCTTTGAGTTTTGGGACCCTCACATCTTTTGCGACGACGACGGCCGAGTCTACTTCTACTGGGGCTGCTCCAACCGAGACCCTCTCTACGGCGTCGAACTTGACCCCCAAACCATGACACCCCTCACCGAAAAACGGCCGTTATTCATTGCCCAACCCGATCTGCATGGTTTTGAAAGATTGGGCGAAAACAATGTTCCAAAACCCAGGATGGGCCTGATAACCCCAGGAATCTCCTCATCTCCCTACACCGAAGGGCCATTCCTGAACAAACACCAGGGTCGCTACTACCTGCAATACGCCGTGCCGGGAACCGAATACAATTCCTATGCCGATGGCGTCATCGTCTCAGAAAATCCATTAGGGCCATTCGAATTCCCCGATCACAACCCATTTTCCAGCAAACCAGGGGGATTCATTTCGGCCGCCGGACACGGCAGCACCATCCAGGACAAACACGGCAACTGGTGGCACGCCTCAACAATGCGAATTTCCGTTAACCACATGTTCGAGCGCCGGGTCGGACTTTTCCCCGCCGGGTTTGATGAGGATGGCATCTTATACTGCAACCAGAATTTCGCCGATTACCCCCTGTCCATTCCCGACGGAAAGTTTGATCCCCGGAAAATCGAACCCCAATGGATGCTTTTATCCTATAAAAAGCCAGCAAAGGCTTCTTCCTCCCAGCCGGGACATCCGCCGGAACTTGCCGTCAACGAAGATATTCGGGCCTGGTGGAGCGCCGCCAAAAATCAGGCTGGCGAATATCTCCAACTAGACCTCGGCGATAGTTATACCGTCCACGCCATTCAGATAAATCTGGCAGACGACAGTCTTGACCTACCAGAACGCAGCGAACAAGAAATGGGCGGCCCCCCATTCATGCGCCGCTACATCGAAACCAACAAAATGGTCACCCGGTACCTAGTAGAAGGCAGTCTGGACGGCAATCAGTGGTTCATATTGACAGATAAACGCAGCGCCGAGAGCGATCTTCCCCACGACTTCTTTGTCTACAACGAAGGAAAAGAGGTCAGATATATTAAAGTAACAGGCAGCGAAACGCCCTATGAACAAAACTTCAGAGTGAGCGGTCTGCGGGTATTTGGCAAAGGAAAAGGGGAAAAGCCTACCGCAACCAACACTCAAGCCAAACGAACCGGCGATTTAAACGCCCTAATCCAATGGCAACCGGCCGAAGGCGCTCAAGGCTACAACATCCGTTATGGCATTCATCCAGATAAGCTGTACCTGAGTTGGCAAGTATATGAACAAACGCATCTAGACCTCCCTACACTAAACAAAGGGATAACCTACTACGTCTGCGTCGACAGCTTTAATGAGAATGGCATCACAAAAGGAAAAACAATTGAAATAGAAGGAATGTAAAGTCTACTTCTTAAAATCCTTTTCCCCAGCCCGAATCGGAACCTGCAACCAGTTCTCCCTCGGCGGCAGTGGGCAGCTGTAATACTCACTGTAGGCGCAATAGGGGTTGTAGCAATAGTTGAAATCAATCTCAAAACGGCCGTCTCTTAGCTGCCGCATTCCTGGCCGGTGATTGTCCATATAACGCCCCGCCCCATACGTCTCGCTCCCGTTTGTCGAGTCCCGAAAAGGCATAAAAAACTCATGTCCATGTTGGTCACTATAAATCGTCAGCGTTGCCTCTTTCCCTTCCACTTCAAAAGAAAAGTGTCCCCACCGCCTATACTGCTGCGAATCTCCCGTACTCGTCTGCATTGTCACAATTGGTTCATCCTCTGGAAGCCGCTCCACCGTCACCTCCAGAATCAAATCCTCATTCTCATCATAATAGTCCAGCCCCTCAAACCCATGCTGTTTCTCATGCTCAAGAGGCGATTGGGGGTGATATTTCATAAACTCGTCAATTTCCTGCCGCAAATCCTCTAATTGGGACATTCTTATTCTCCGTCATCTTTGGACAATTCATAATAACTTCATATTCCCTAAATTGTATCAGCCCTTATCGTATAGGAGAAGCCTATCGGCCGTCTATTAATTTAGATTGTCATTGTGCCATGTGTCTGGTTTGGGGTATGATTTATAGGGACTTGGGACTGGCGGCGGGAACACAACCACAAATCATCTGGCGGACGCAGATTCCGCTGAAAACAGATTGATCTCTGCTACAGTGGAGGGAGAATAATATCAGGAGAAGTAATAACGAATTAAGGATAGATGATGAACAACACGAAACCGCAAAACATAGACGAGTATATCCGCCAATTCCCGGATGAAATTCAGGAAATTCTCCAACAACTGCGGCAAACAATCAAAGAATCCGCCCCGGAGGCAGCAGAAAAAATCAGTTACCAAATGCCGACTTTTGCCCTGAATGGCAACCTCGTCCATTTCGCTGCCTACAAAAACCACATCGGCTTTTACCCAACCCCCTCCGGTATCGAAACCTTCAAAGAAGAGCTGTCCCCCTACAAAAGTTCCATAGGCGCGGTCCAATTCCCAATTGACCAACCACTGCCGCTCGAATTAATCGGCCGAATTGTAAAATTCCGGGTGGAAGAAAACTTGAGAAAGGCGGAAGCTAAGAGGGGATTAGGTTTTAGAAAAGTGGGGGGCTAAATATCAGGTTATGTCAATAAATACGGTTAGCCCAAAACACTACGGCATATTTTTTCACAGGCATTATCGATTTAATATTGCCATTTTATTACCTATATCTGTATATCCAACTTGAAACATAGACGTGGTATACTTACTGAAAAGCTGGAAAAGCATTGGGTAGCCAACTGTTTGGAAGCGGTAGAAGCTTCCTGGAAATTGTCAGGGGGGAAAGAAATGGATGATTTTATATGCGTTCAGTAAGGGATTAGAACGGTCAAATGGAGTTAGGTGCGATGCAAACAGTTTATCATTTAAGGACAAACGAATTGGATAGCCAGTTTCTTGAATCCTTAAAGACACTTTTTAAGGATAAGACAATTGAGATCATCGTAACAGAAGTTGATGAAACAGCTTATTTATTACGTTCAGATGCCAACCGGGAACACTTGCTTCAAGCTATCGAACACGTGAATAATGGTGACAATCTGGTTGAATTAGAGTTAGATGCTCTATAGTGATGCGGGTAATATCTGAATCAACTGCAAAGAGGAGCGGAGAGGGTGGGATTCGAACCCACGGTGACCTCACGGCCACAACGCTTTTCGAGAGCGCCCCGATCAACCACTCCAGCACTTCTTGCTGTCTTGCTGCTCAATATTGACACCATATGACCCCAATAGTATTATTTGATCATGATGACAACACTGAATATTCCACAAGACATATTAGAATCCGCCCGGTTAAGTGCCTATGAGTTGAAGGTAGAAATGGCTTTATATCTATACACTTCTGGACGGCTTTCAATAGGGAAGGCCAGAGAGTTGGCAGAGATGTCATTGTGGCAGTTTCGTCAACTACTGGCGTCTCGCCAAATCCACCCACATTTTGATGAATCGGACTTAGCCACAGATATTGAAACGCTCAAAGAACTAGGGCGGCTGTGATTGTTGTTAGCAATACATCCCCTTTAACCAATTTGGCAGCCATTGGTTTATTTCATTTGCTTCAAAATCTTTACGGCCGAATTAATATACCAGATGGCGTTTGGGATGAATTAAATGCCTATAATCAGGCATGGCCTGGTAGCAGCGAAGTGGCTACGGCCGAATGGGTCGAACGACTAGCCCCCAAAAATCAACAAATGATTATTGCTCTACGCCGTGATCTAGATCGCGGCGAGGCAGAAACAATCGTATTAGCACTGGAATTGGGAGCTGATTTAGTGCTTTTGGATGAGCGTGACGGCCGTTATGCAGCGCAACGTCTTGGATTAAAGGTTGTTGGAGTTCTAGGGATTCTACTTGAAGCCAAAAGTAAAGGTTTTATCAAGCATATTAAGCCCCCCTTAGATGGCCTACGACAGCAAGCAGGTTTTTATATTAGCGAGACACTCTATCAACATGTACTCGCATTGGCTGGCGAGTAGTTTTCAATTTGCTCTTTGCTGTAGGGAGCGGAGAGGGTGGGATTCGAACCCACGGTGACCTCACGGCCACAACGCTTTTCGAGAGCGCCCCGATCAACCACTCCGGCACCTCCCCATATTCAGTTGATAATCCCCCCTGCCATTTGCAACTTGCAACTTGCAACTCGCTATTTACTTTCCCTCAGCCGCCTAAAAAACCCTTGCAGCATCTCGGCCGCTTCTGCCTCCAAAACCCCGCTGACCACCTCAACCCGGTGATTAAAGCGCGGTTCTGACAGGACATCAAGGATAGAGCCATCCGCCCCAAAACGCAAATCTTTGGCCCCATAAACTAATCTTGGCAGTCGGGCCTGGATCATTGCCCCGGCACACATCGGACACGGCTCCAATGTACAATACAACGTCACCCCTACCAGCCGCCAATTCTTCACAAAATCGGCCGCTTCCTTCAACACAATCAACTCCGCATGAGCCGTTGGGTCCTGGTCACTTTCCTTGCGATTATACCCTCGGCCGATAATCTCTCCACCCAGGACTGCCACTGCCCCAACCGGCACTTCCCCCAATTCGGCCGCTTTCTCAGCTTCCGCCAGCGCCGCCTGCATCCATTGCTTATCCTCTTCATTAATAAAGTTCAAATCATTCACATCATCCATTATAGCAATCCCCTGATGCCCATCCAACCATCCCTATAGACCCATATATTCAATCCGCCTAAGGGATGAAGCGTTAACCAACAAAAATTGTTAAAATAAACGAGAGGCGAATACGCCATAAAAGCAACTCGATCAATAAAATAAAGCTCATATTCTTGATCGAGTTGATCAACTTGATCGAGTTGCCACACCATTTCGGCCGTTATATTCCGACATCCAATTGCAATGCCACCGATTCGTATACGGAACCTTGCGGCCCACATCAACGTTGATTATAGTGATAGTTTGAAACAACTTTCTTAAAAGTTTTACTGATTACTGGAAAGAGGAATCCCATAGGGACATAAAACTGTTTCCAGTAATGTCAAATTTCCGAACTTAGTGGAGTAGATCAACAAATGTCTCGAAGACGTTTTGCACAATTAGTCGCCCTCCTTCTTGTCTTGCCGCTGTTGTTTTCTGCCTGTCGCAAGGAAGAAGAGCCTACGCCAACTGTGGCTCCTCAGCCAACTGTCACAGACCAGGAAGAGGCAGCGCCAGAATCACAGCCGACAACGGCCGTAGAAACCCCGGCGCCAGTCATCAATTACGACTGGCCGCCCCAAGTCATCTATCACAGCCCTGAACCCGGTCAGGAAGCGATGCTCAACGGCGCTATCACCGTCCGTTTTGATCAGCCAATGGACAAAGGCTCCGTTGAAGCCGCCTTTAGCATTGCCAAAAGCGGCCAGCCCGGTCAAGTCAACGGCTTCTTTAACTGGCCTCGCTCTGATACCCTTGTCTTCACCCCTGTCAGCGGTCTGGATCGTCAGGAACAGTACGACGTTCATATTGCCGACACCGCCGCCGCAGAAAATGGCCTGCCCCTTCGCGCTTCAACCCAGTTCCAGGTTGAAACGGTTGGCTTCCTTGAAGTCAGCCAGGTCATTCCCGAACCCGGTGGCAGCGATGTTCAAACCGACGCCGCTATTACAGTCATGTTCAACCGCCCCGTTGTGCCTTTAGTTGCCACCGGCCAGCAGGCCGACCTGCCCGACCCATTGGTCATTGAACCGGCTGTTGAGGGGCAGGGCGATTGGGTCTCTACCAGCATCTATCGTTTCCTTCCCGATAGTCCTCTGGGCGGGGCAACCGATTATCAAGTGACCGTTGCTGCCGGATTGGAAGATATTACCGGTGGTGAATTGGCCGAAAGCTTTATCTGGCGTTTTACAACGCTCAGCCCCAGCATTGTCACCATCGAACCCGAACTGGACGGCCGTCCCTTCGTTCCCGACCAACCGATCACCGTTACCTTCAACATGCCGATGAATCGGGCTGCAACGGAATCGGCTATCACTCTCGAACCGGAAGCGCCCATTGAGTACGACTGGTCTGAAAACGGCCGAGTTGTCACCCTTACCCCCGAACTTGATTTAGCGACCGACTATCAACTAACCGTTGATAACAGCGCCCGCTCCCAAAACGGTCAGGCGACTCTTGATGAACTCACGACCTACACCTTCTCAAGCGTTCCTTTTCCCACCGTGCTGGAAACGATGCCTGCCAATGGCGCGACTTCGGAACGCTGGCAGCGCGGCTTTTCCATCCACTTCGCCTCCCCAATGGACATTGACACCCTGGACGGCCAGATCGTTATCGAGCCTGATCCCGGTGATGTTAATTACTACTTTGATGATTACAACTTTTACCTTTCGGCCGATTTCGAGCTGGATCGCAACACCACCTATCAGATAACCGTTCCCGCCAGCGCGGCCGACCGCTATGGCAACACGATGGGTGAAGATTACACCTGGCGTTTTACGACCCCTGGTTTCGATCCCCTGGTGTCTATGAATCTGCCCAATGTTGTCAGCCAACTCAGCCGCAGCCATCCTTCTAACATTGATGTCATTTACCGCAATGTCGACCAATTTGACGCCAACCTCTACGACCTCGGCCTGCCAGTTGAAACCCTGAACGCCCCGTATCTCACCGATTTTGCTCCACTGGGAGATCCGATCAAAACCTGGTCAATTGCCGTTGAGCAGCAGGAACAGACGGCCGATGTGTACAGTCTCCCGCTAGCTGATGGTGGTGTTCTGCCAAACGGCGTTTACTTCCTTACAACGACAGCGCCCCAGATAATCGAACAGAGCTACTGGCAAATGCAAGATGCCATTCTAATCGTGGCCGACACCAATCTGGTTGTGAAAGAAATGGTCAACCAGATCCATGTCTGGGCCACCGATTTAGCCAACGGCCAGCCCGCACCCGGCAGATCATTGACCTTTTATGATTACACGGGGGCTGTCCTCGGCACAGCGACCACGGATAATAACGGCCTGGCCTCCATTGATTACCAGCCCACCGCTGATTATCTTCAAGGGGTTTTGGTCACCAGCAACGAACCGGGGCAAACCGGTTTTGGTGTTGGCAGCAGTATTTGGAATCAAAAAGTAACACCCTGGGAGTTTGGCCTTAACACCCAACCGAATGATGAACCGGCACGGTACGCCTACCTCTACACCGACCGGCCCATTTACCGCCCCGGTGATACCGTTCATTTCAAGGGTATTGTTCGGGACACCAATTTCGGCCGTTATCCTCTCCCGACCAATCAGAATATCAGCCTCAATATGACCTTCCTTAATAACTATGAGGAAGTCCCTTTCAATTACGAAACGACGCTGGACGCAAACGGCGAATTTAGCGGCGAATACCAGATTCCGGACGATGCTCAACTGGGCAACTACCAGTTCTACTTCGATACCGGTGATATTCAAGCCCAACGCTCCTTCACCGTCGCTCAATACCGCCGCCCGGAATTCCAGGTCACGGCAACGGCCGATCAAGATCAGGCTTTGCGCGGCGAAACCGTTGACGTGGTGGTTGATGCCAGCTACTTCTTCGGCGGGCCAGCCACAGACCTGGAAGTGAATTGGACCATTTATGAGGAAAACTACACCCTTCCCTGGGATGGCCCCTACTACAGCTTTGGCGACAACGGCGGTTATTTTTATGAAGCCTCCGGCCCCTTCAACTTTGGCGCTGGCGGTGTCTACGGTAACTGGCTGCAAAGCGGAACCGGCAAAACAGATGGACAGGGCCGACTGGTGATTGAAGTCCCGGCCGATCTATTGGACGACCTCGATCCCGGCAGCCGCCAGATTTCTGTTGAGGCCACCGTTCAGGACATCAGTAACTTCCCTATCACCGCCAGAACCAGCTTTGTCCTCCACGAAGCCGAGACTTATGTCGGCGTTGTGGCCGGTGACTACGTTAGCGCCGCCGGAACGTCAACCGATATCAATGTCATTACTGTTGGTTGGGATCAGCGGCCCGTCGCCAATACCGATGTAGACCTAACGATCTACAAAAGAGAGTGGCTCCCGGTACGCGACGTCCAATACAGCATCTACTACACTCGTTGGGAAGCCGTTGACACGGAAGTTGAACAACTTTCCGTCACAACGGACGGTCAGGGCAAAGGAACAGCCGAATTTGTGCCCTCTGAAGGCGGCAGTTACATCATTCTCGCCTCTGTCACCGATGACAACGGCCGAACCCAACTCAGCAGCACCAGCCTGTGGGCAACGGACGCCAACTTCATCGGTTGGGGAACGGACAACCGCGAAAAGCGGATGGACCTGGTTGCCGACCAGCAGGCTTACAACGTCGGCGACACCGCCCGTATCCTGGTTCAATCCCCCTTTGCCGGGCCAACAAAAGCCTGGCTAACCATCGAGCGCGGCGAAATCATTGACCAGTCTGTCGTTACTTTGAACGGCAGCAGCGATGTCCTTGAAATTCCCATCACCGGCGACTTTGCCCCGAATGTCTTCGTGACCGTTCACGCCGTCAAAGGGACAGACGCCAACAACGAGTACGCCGACATGCGCATCGGGATGATTGAACTGGTCGTTGCTCCTGACCAACTTGACTTAAATGTCTCTCTGATGCCTCAAAAGGATGTCTTGGAGCCGCGAGACACGGCCGTCTACGATATTGAGGTAACGGACAGTGAGGGCAACCCAGTTCAGTCCGATCTCTCCCTGGCGTTGGTAGATCTGGCTGTGCTGACGCTCAAAGAGGACAACGCCCCGCCCATCGCCGAGGATTTCTACCAGCGACAGCCCATTCGCAGCCAGACCGGTGCCGGTCTAATCTATTCCGCCGAAGGATTGGATATTGAGGTACCACTGGAAGCTGGTGGGCTGGGAGGCGGTGGTGGTGGCGAGGCTGAAGCGTCCCGCACCTTCTCTCTGGAAGATGAAGACGACGCCCGGCGCGACTTCCCCGACACAGCTTTCTGGGAGGCAACATTGACAACCGATGAAGACGGCCACGCTACCGTAGAGATTCCACTTCCCGACACGGCCACCACCTGGCGATTGAGCAGCAAGGCTGTCAGCCAGTATAACGTGACCGGTGAAACGCTGGTCGGCCAGAGCAGCGTGGACGTCGTTGCTACCCTGCCTGTCCTGGTTCGTCCGGTAACGCCCCGCTTCCTGACCGTTGGCGACTCTCTACTATTGGGTGCAATCGTCCATAACAATACCGGCAGCGCCATTGAGATGACTGTCTCCCTGGATGCCGAGGGATTAACCCTGCAAGGCGATGCTGAACAGACGGCCGATGTTCCGGCCAACGGCAGCCAGCTAATCCAATGGCCCGTTGTCGTTGACGATGTTGAATTTGCCGACCTGACCTTTACGGCCGAGGGTGGCGGCTTCCATGATGCCACCAAGCCCGGTTTCGGCGTTGGCCCGGACCAGCTCCTTCCTGTCACTCGCTTCACCGGCCAGGATATTGTCGGCACGTCCGGCGTTCTCAATGAAGTCGGCCGTCGGGTAGAGGCTATCTTGCTGCCGCCCAACGTAGACCAACGCCAGGGCGAAGTCACCATCCAGGTCAGCGGGTCGCTGGCTGGTGCTTTGACTCAGGCGCTCGATTACCTCAACAGTGAGGACACGCGCACCGCCTGTGCTCATGCCATTACCAACCAACTACTGCCCAACGTCGCCACTTTCACCGCCCTTCAGACGTTGAATCTGGAACAAGACGCCCTGGCTGCCCAACTGGAGGATATTATCACCCAGGATGTAAAGCAGCTTGAACTGCTGCAAAAGACCAGCGGTGCCTGGGGTTGGTGCTACTCCGACCAGCTAGACCCCTACCTGAGTGCTTACTCGCTACTGGCTCTACTCAAGTCTCAAGAAGCTGGTTTCACCGTCAGTAATCGGGTTGTAGAGCAGGCAGCCGCCTACCTACAGACTCAGATCACACCGGCGAATAACCTGGATACCAGAACAGAGGCGAATCGTCAGGCTTTCTTCCTCTATGTGTTGGCGGAAGCAGGCACGGCCGATCCCAATGACGCCGAAGACTTGTTCAGCGAACAACGCGGTCTGATGGATCCCTATGCCAAAGCGTTCCTAGCCCTGGCCCTTGACCTTTCCGGCGGCAGCGCAGCCAATCGCGGCGCTCTGCTGGGCGATCTGAACGATACGGTGATTCTGGACGCATCCGGAGCGCACTGGGAGGATGAAATACCCGATTGGAACAATCTTAGCAGTGACATTCGCGGCACGGCTATTGTTCTGGATGCCCTGGTTCGGCTGAACGCGGACAACCTTATGGCTCCTAACACCGTTCGCTGGCTGATGTCCTCCCGAACGGCCGACCATTGGGCCACCGATCATGAAAATGCCTGGAGCATCCTGGCATTGACCGATTGGATGGCTGCAACCGGCGAATTAAACGCTGAATTTACCTATCAGATAGCCATTAATGGTGCGCCGCTGACCGACAGCGAGTTTGACCGGAGCAATATCACCGATTCCGAAAGCTACAACGTGCCGGTTAGCGATCTGTTGACCGACGATGTTAATTTTCTGGACTTCCAGCATGGGGCAGGAGTGGGTAGCCTCTACTACACTGCCTATCTGAACAGCTTCATCAGTGCCGATAACTTATCGGCCGTGAACCGGGGTGTCGTTGTCCAGCGGACTTACTATGATGCTGCTTGCGACCTTGATGTGCAGGAATGTCAACCGATTACATCCATTGAGGCCGGAGATATGGTGCGGGTTGAACTGACCATTATCGTTCCCAATGATCTAACCTATGCCATTGTGGAAGATCACTTCCCCGCTGGCGCCGAGGCTATTGATCCTGGTTTGGAGACAAGCGTCTCCGGGGCAGGCGGCTCAATTGAGCAGGTAACGGACAATTCTTATCGGTATGGTTATTGGGGTTGGTGGTATTTCAATAACATCGAATACCGCGACGACCGGGTTGTCTTCTTAAGTGATTTCCTCCCGGCGGGAACTTACCAGTACAGCTACACGCTCCAGACAACCATTGCCGGTGAGTATCAGGTGCTTCCCGCTGTTGCCTACCAGGAGTTCTTCCCAGATGTATTCGGCCGAAGTGATGGTTTTATCTTTACCATTGAGAGGTAGGTGTCGGGGCATGGTACAATATAGTGGTGAAATACACCACCTATGTTGCTCAGGCTATCTTATCCGCTTTGTCCCAATTTACCGGACAAAACGATGTTGAATCTGATGCCAGCCTGTCGTCCAACGATGGCAGGCTGGCAGCCTTAATCAGTAAATTCGTACAGCAGCAGGCAGCAGAAGACGAATTCTCCGGCACGCTCCTCGTTGCTCACGGCCGAAAAACCCTGATAAAAGCCGCATTTGGCGAGGCTGACAAGGGTTGGGCTATCCCCAATAGTATCAAGACCAAATTCAATCTCGGTTCCATCGCCAAGATTTTCACCGGCGTTGCTATCTGTCAGTTAGCCCAGGCAGGCAAACTCGCCTTTCACGAGCCAGTCATCAACCACTTACCCGACTATCCCAACCGTGAAGTTGCTGAGAAAGTCACCATTCACCACCTCCTGACCCACACCGCCGGTCTGGGCGACTTTTTCAACACCAGATTTGGCGAACGGCGTTTTGAGTTGCGGACGGTGGCGGATTATATGAGTCTCTTTTCGGATGAGCCGTTGCGGTTCCAACCAGGCTCCCAATACCGATACAGCAATGCCGGAGCCATCGTCCTGGGCGCTATCATAGAGCGAGTTAGCGGCCGTACTTACTATGAGTACGTGGCCGACAAAATTTTTGAAGCGGCCGATATGCCTGATACCGGCTTCTTTGAATTGGATAAAGTAGTCGAAAATTTAGCCACCGGATACACCCACTACGAAATCACCTATGATGCCGAAGGGATGGAGGGAGAGGTGCTGGACGGTGATTGGCGCAGCAACGTCCTTTATATGCCGTACAAGGGAAGCCCGGCTGGCGGCGGTTACTCTACTTTAGACGATATGCTGAACTTTGCCGCCGCGCTCCAAAACGGCCGTCTGCTGCAACCCGCCTTCACCGACACTCTCTTGAGCGGCAAAGTGACCAAGCCGAACGGCCAGAAATATAGCTATCTCATCAATGAAATGGAAACGGAAGGCGTTCGCTTTTACGGACACAATGGTGGTGCGGCGGGTGTCAGCGCCTCTTTCTGGTTTTCCCCCGACCTCGACTTTACAATTGTCGTGTTAGCTAACTACGATGAGGCTTCCCGGCCCGTCTTTCGATTTATCCAACAACAGATTCTGAATCATTTGTAAGCGGCCACCCCAAACGCTTTCGGTTTGTGGACAACTCGGCCGAACCCCGCCTCTTGCAGCCGTTTGATAACGCCCCGCGTCGTATTTCGTCCCGATTTGCTGTTGGGGTCGCCGATATAGTGGAACAATCTGCCGTTTCGCTTCAAGACTCGAAACAATTCCCGGTAAAAGTCCCCTGAATAGAGATGACCGGCCAGACTGAAGACCGGCGGGTCATGTAAAATGCGGGAATAGCTTTCGTCTGGCAGTGTTTCGATAACGTCCCAGGTATCACCTATTAGCTGCTCAATTCGTGGGTGATCGAACAATTTTTGTGACCAGGGGTTGAGGCGACAAAGTTCCAACACTGTCGGATCTAGTTCGATGGTTGTGACCGATTCGGCCGTTTCGGCCGCAGCAATCGCCGTGTAGCCCAATCCCGTTGCCGTATCCAGAACAGTTCCCGTCAGAGGAGCAATACTCTTTATCTTTTCGTGGGTGTCCTGCATTGGGTCAACGCCTTTGATTCGGTGCATGGGGATACCGGAGATAAGCATCGTCGGTGCGCTGCTGGTTGGATAGAGGGTGTAAACGCGGTTGAGTGTTTCCGAGAAGAACTGGATTTTTTCAAGGCGGCCGTCTTCAACCAGATAACAGGCGTTTTCGTTTTGAGAGACGGCCGTAACATCTTCCCATCCCAACATTGAGCCATCCGGCAGTTCAACCCCCGTTCCTTTCAGTGAAATCTCAACCGAACTTATCCCCAGGTCAAGTGAAACAGCAAGAATAGTCAGGCTGCCTTGATAGGCTTTGAGCAAAGTCTGTGCCTGAAAATGGGATAAAACGTAATTCATCTACTGATGCAAAATCAAAAGAAATAACGTTTTACAGTTTAGAGCTGTAAATAGCGTAGTTGGGTTTGAGGGGTGCTGAGGTATTTGACGCCGTTTTCTGTGACGAGGACATCTTCTTCAAGGCTCATTAAGCCCCGATCAGGCACGGTAACGTGAAGTTCCAGGGTGAAAATGTTGCCCACTTCGACGGGCAGTTCGCAGATTCCGGCGTACCGTTCCCAGCGGGGAGCCAGGACGGTTGTGCCATCGTGGGCAGAACGGCCGAGCAGATGGCCGAGGGCGTGCATATATTCAGGATAACCGGCGTCAACGATGTACTGGCGGCCGGCAGCATCTACCTGCCAGCCGGGAACGCCCGGTTGCAAAGCCTTTTCGCCAGCCTTGATAGCTCCGTAAACCGTATCAAAGGCATGCTGCACCTCTTTGGGCGCGGTCGTTTCACCGTCTTCCAGTACGTACCACATCCGCTGCATGTCGGAGCAGTACCCGTTCTGTCGAACGCCTAAATCCATATGAAGGGTATGGCCTTTTTCAAGGGGTACATCTCCCGGTGCGGCATGGCCGCGAGGAGAATGGGGGCCGCAGGTAACGATGGGGTTGTACTGCTCCTCCCAAGCGTAGCCTAACCCCAGGTCGGCAATACGGCCGTGTACAAAGTCAGCAATTTGCCGCTGGGTCATGCCTAACTGAACGAATTCTTCCACCTCCTGAAACAGTTTCTCAGTGGTAGCAACGGCTGCCGACACCCGTTCGATCTCGCTGGTCGTTTTTCGACCACGTAATGAGCCGATGATACGTTCGGCCGAAACCAGCCGGTCGGTATAAGGCGTGTTTTCAAAATAACCTAACAAAGTCTTATAATTGCCGAGCGTCAAACCATCGGCAGCGACATCGCTTTGCGAATAGTTAATGGCAATGCTTTGTGGGTCTAATTTATTGAGAGTGGCTAATAGAGGCTCGCGAATTCCCTGGTGATAGCCAATCACGTCATCATAAACGCCCAGATTACGGACATTCTCGCCATCAAAAAAGCCGACAATGGCCGTATGATGGCCGGTACGGGAGATGAGGATGGCAGAATGCCAGGTGACACTTAACCCCAAAATTAGTTCCAGAGCCGGGTCAGGCATCATCACCGTTTCGCGGGCAAAGGTCAGCCAGAGATCAATGTTATATTCGTTTAGGATGGCTGTTGCCTGATCCAGCTTTTCTTTTAATAGTTGTTGATCATCCATAGGAAGTCATTATTGTAAAGGGATTCGCGTAGATAAACAAAAATCAGAGCGATTTAACCAAATCGCTCTACGATTCGTCTCCGACAAGAGCCTCATAGATAGCCTGTAATTCTTCGTCGGAATAGTAGTGGATCACCACCCGGCCACCGTTGTCGCCCGGCTGAATTTTGACCTGGGTTCCCAGGCGGTGGCGAAATTCTGATTCCAGGGCAGCCATCTCGGCCGATAAACGGGGTGTTTTCTTCGGTTTCGGTGCTTCTTCCGCCCGAATTTTCGCCACAGTCGCCTCAACATGGCGGACACTCCACCCATTCTTGATGATGCTGTTCATCACTGCTATTTGTGACTCCGGGGTGGGTAGGGGCAGCAGCGCCCTGGCATGAGCGCCGCTGATTGATTCATTGTTGACCGCTTCCTGAATGATATCGGGCAGATTTAACAGCCGGACGATGTTGGCGACAGTCGGCCGACTTTTGCCAACCCGTTTGGCGACCGCCTCCTGAGTCAGCCCGAATTCATCAATCAACTGCTGGTAGGCCATTGCCTCTTCAATGGGGTTCAGGTCTGCTCGTTGAATATTCTCAATGAGGGCAATTTCCAGCATGGCCTGAGGACTGGCTTCTTTGATCACAACTGGCACGGTAGGCAGCCCGGCCAGTTGAGCCGCCCGCCAGCGGCGCTCTCCGGCAATAAGAATGTAGCCGCTGTCCTCCTGGCGGACAATAAGCGGTTGAATCAAGCCATGTTCCCGGATCGAATCCGCCAGCTCTGCCAGCTTGTTCGGATCCATAAAGGTGCGAGGCTGGTGGGGATTGGGGCTGATGGCAGAAACAGGCACGGTTGCCAGTCCACCGGACTCTCCCTGCGTTTCCTGGTCACTACCGGGAATTAACGAGCCTAAACCCCGACCTAATCCACGTTTTTTACTCATAGCTTATCCGTTTTATCCCGATTTTTTGTCTCCGACCAAAATTTCTTTGGTTAAAAATTGATAGGCAATGGCCCCAGGCGAATCTGGAGCATAG